>NZ_JAZHDA010000041.1:0-363760 GCF_036553525.1 Pseudotabrizicola sp. L79
CTGATTGTGGCGAACTGGGTGGAGGGACAGTTCTGAGGCGCGAGTGGTCGCGGGGAGGTCCCCAAAGTTCCACCCCCCCGTTATCAACCCCCGGGCGGGCACCCGGCGTTTTAGGAGCCTTTTCGCACCCGGCTCCCGGCCGCACCGCCGGGCGAATGCGACCCCAACCCCCCGGGGCCCCCCCCGGGGGGTAACACCCGCGGGGCGTACTTTTGGGGCCCCCCCCGCGACCACTCGCGCCTCAGAACTGCCCCTCCACCCAGTTCGCCACAATCAGCCCCGGCACCGCGTCATGCGCCCGCTCCGCGTCCCGCGCGAGGTCCAGCCGCTTCGGCAGCTTGACCTGCGGCACTAGCAGGAAGATCGGCACTGTCACACGGTCCCGGCCGGTCTTCGACCGTGACGCCACGGCACGGCCTTTCGAGTTCAGCCGCCCCTCGGCCACCAGCAGGCTTGGGCCCAGACGGCGATAGACGAACCGCAGGCGCAGGCCGTTGCGGCGTTCCCATTCGCCTGGCGTGATCCGGCCGCCACGCAGGGACTTGCCTGCGGCGGGCGTGGGGATCGCCAGCCAGAAGCCGTTCTTCGAGCGGATCAGCGGGCCGGTATCGTGCGCGCCGACGATGACCGGGGCGTTGGACCAGACCACGGCCGCCGCGTTCAGGCTGGGCGTGGCCTTGGGGAACTGCTCCGACCGTATGGTGCGGGCCAGCCGGGGCCCGAGGCCCGCACCGGTGATCTGCAGCCGCCACGCCGCCTTCAGGCCGGTCCCGGCCTCGCGGATCGCGGCCGACACGGCGCGCTCGCCCGCCGCGACCTCGGCTGCCATCATCGCGACGATGTCGGGATCGATGTCGAGCTTCAGCTTCATCGCGGTCATGCCGGGCGCAGGTCGATGGTCCAGACCAGCCGCTCGCGGTCTCGGACCGGCTCTCCCTGGATGAGGAAAGCGTCGCCCTCGATCTCGATCCGGTCGCCGGGGCGCGGGGCTGGCACCTCGACCACACGCAGGTCGACGCGGGTGGTTTCCGACCAGAGCCGGGCATCGCCGAAGTCAGTGACCGCATCCGCGCGCCTGGCGACGACACGCACAAGGACGGGCGCGCCGCCCTCGGCGATGTAGACCGCGTCCCGCCCGAAGTTCGGATCGTCGAAGAGCGCGCCGATAGCAGCGGCGAAGGCGCTCATCAGAAGGCGCCGTTCAGCCGCACCCGGCCGACCACATCGCCTGCGCCGCCTGCCACAACCTCGGTCGCCACGCCGATCAGCGTGTTCGAGGTGGTGACCTTGGTGGTTTGCCGGGCGGCGTTGTCCCAGTAGATGCGGTCGCCGACGGCCCATGCCTGCGAGCCGAGCTTCTTCAGCTCGTAGACGCCGACGAGCGCGGCTTCGACAGATTCGCCGAGGGCGGCGGTGCCGGAGGCCACGCCGAAGATGGAGCCGACGAGCAGGCCATCGCCCGCGGCGACGGCATAGGGCGCGGTCAGGGTGATGGTGTTGCCGGGCTGGACGTAGGTTTTCATGGGGAGGATCCTTGTGGAAAGACGAAGGGCGGCCCGTCAGGACCGCCCATGTGTCAGGGTTCAGCATGTCGGCGCGCTGGTTACGCGCCCGGGTTCTTGTAGAGACCGCGCCAGTCGATGGCCTTGGCGCCGAAATCGAGGCGGCACTTGATCTCCACGCCGTCGACGTCGAAGCCGTTGCGCGTCTCGATGTAGGCGCCCTGCTGGCCCTCGAGATAGGCGTATTCGATGGTGTCGATCTGGTTGGGCGAGGCCGCCAGATACCAGGAGGTGGCGCTGGCCGCATCAAGGCGCGGCTCGCTGATCGGCGAGAGCGTGCGAATCGATTGCGGCACCACGCTGGAGGTCGCAGCGGGCACGAGGTTCTGGGCGACCAGCTGCTCGGCCTTCAGTTCCAGCGCGGCCGGGACGATCAGGAAAGCGGGGCGGATGTTCAGCACCGTCTTCTTGTCGAGACCCGTCTGCAGCGCCATCGCCGCCCGCGCCGCGCCGACACTCGCCACATCCAGCGCCGCGCCTGTTGCGGCGAGGTTCTTGTGGGTGGTGTGGAACAGCGCGTTGCCGTCGGCCATCGCCGGGTTGGCGGTGATGATGCCCCAGACCACGTCGCTTTCCAGCTGGGCGATGGAGTTGCCGTACATGGCCGGGATCCGGGTGAAGGCGTCGAGGTCGTCGTTGATCAGCACCTGCCGGGTGATCGCGACGACCCGGCCATAGGTCTTGACCTTGTAGCTCTCCTTGCTCTCGCCCAGCGTGCCGCGCTTGAACTCGCCGCTTTCGCCCACCTCCAGAAGCTGGGGTGCCTCGCCCAGTTGCACCCGGTGCATGGATTTGAAGTCGGTGGCAAGCACCTGGCGGCAGAAGAGCGCGAAGGTGCGGGGATAGGCGTCATAGGCCTGGCGCAGGGTCTTGTTGGTGACGGACGACAGGATTTCCGGGAAGTCCGAGGTCGAATGCAGCGCCCGCGTCGCCACCTCGTCGCGCGAGAGGCCCCGCGTGTTCACCCCGGCATTGCCGAGGCTTTCGCGGGCCAGTTCCAGCAGCGTCATGCCGCGATACTGGCGAGCGGCGTCTTCCAGCGGAAAGAGCGTCGGGCTGTAGCGGTGCAGGAGCGCGTTCGCCACGGCGTCGCGGCGCGTGATGCGTTCATCCCGGCCGCCGAGCGGGACGGAGACATGCGGGAAGGTCCGGGTCTCGTCCGACTTCGCCGCGACCTGGTCGAGGATCAGGCGGCGGGACTCGTCCACGCTGATCCCGCGTTTCACCAGATCTTCGGCGAAGCTGCGCTCAAGGTTCAGACGGCCGGTCAGATCGTAGATCGCGGACACCCGGTCGCGCTCAGCGTCGCGGGCACGGGTGGCGATGGTCTCGGTGTCGGGTGCCGGAGTGGGGTCCGGCATGCGCGCGGCGGCCTGTTCGGGCTGCGCCGGGGCCGCGACGGGCTGCTGGCGGGTCTCGGGGCTGGCGGGGACATCCCCGGCCACGGTGGTCGTGCTCTCAGGCATGGATGCCTCCTTTTGCATGCGGGTGTCGAGGATCTCGACGGGATAGCTGGCCTGATCGGCAGCGCGCACCTGCGCGCGGGGATCGGCGGGAACGGTCACGAAGCTGACCTCGAGCGGCGTCCAGCGCTCGACGATGCGCTGCTCGACCTCGCCCTTGGCGGCGGGCTCGACCACCTTCACCCGCTCGATGGAATAGCCGACCGAGACGTTCCGGATGATCCCGTCGCTGATCAGGCCGAACATGCGGTCGGCGGCCTGATCAAGCCCCTCGCGGGGAAAGCGGATGGTGGCCTTGCCCTCCTTGCCTTCGATCCAGGCGCGTTCGACCACGCCCACCTGCGAATGCGAGGACCAGACAGAATGGCTGTCGAGCGCCGGCGCCCCGGCATTGAGGCGGGTGAGGTCCACCGCCCTATCGCTGACCTCGAGGATCTCGTCGAAGGGCACGGAGGTGTCCCAGCCGGTCCAGCGCCGCCGCCGAACGGCAGCGCCGGTGGTGAAGACCACGTCGACCGAGCGCGCCTCGGAATTGACGGTCGCGGGCAGGATGGGCGCGCGCCGCAGCTGCATCGGCAGGGCGACCGGGGCCGCCATGATGGTCTCGGGCATGGCCCTATTCCTTCTCTGGTTCGGATGCAGGGGCGGCCGGGTCACTGGTCGGCCCTGCGGTCGGGTCGCCCGCCTGGGCGCTGCCGGTCTTGGTGACGCGGCGCGGATCGCTGTCGAGCACGAGACCGAGGTCATCGAGCTTGGCGTTGGTCGCGGCGATTTCCGCAAGGACCGCGTCCGGGTTATGGCCCTGCCGGGCGATGGCCTGCGCCAGCGTCATGGTTCCGGTCCGGATCGCCAGCAGGTCGGCCATCGCGTCCTTGTAGGGATCGACGGCGTCGAACTTCGGCGGCGACCATTCGACCGGCACGTCCGGCGTCGGGATCTGGCCTGCCGCCCATGCGGCCTCGGTGAACCAGCGCCAGACCGGCGCGCAGAGCATCGGGATGAAGAGCTGCCACTGGACGGCGTCGATCATCCGGCGGAATTCGACCAGCCCCGCCCGGATCGAGGAGTAGTTGACCTGGCTGAGATCGCCGGTCATCAACTCGTAGGGCACCCGGAACCCGGCCGAGATCGTATGAAGACTGGCCCTCTTGTATTCGCCGTAGCCACCGGTGGCGGCGGGCTGGTTGAAGCGGATGTCCTTGCCGCCGCGTGCATAGGCGATCAGCCCCGGTTCGAACTGCTCGACCCGGTTGCCGTCGGCATCGACCACGGTGGGTGCGATGCCCTGCTGGGATTCGTCGTCGCCGAAGACGATGGCGGTGACGCAGGCCTCGGTCTTCTTGCGGACCAGTTCCGCCACCTCGTAATCGTCGAGATCGCGCAAGGACCGGATCACCGGCGCGCCCCAGGGCACGCCACGCGCCTGCGTGCGCTGCTTCTCGTAGACATGTGCGATCTCGGTCGCCGGGACCGGGCGCGACCCGAGCCCGCCCTGCAGCGTGCCCCAGGCATCGCCGGGGTGCGCGCCATGCAGCCAATAGGCCCGGCGCTTGCCGACCGGGTCGAACTCGATCCCCTGCACCAGCCGAGCCCCGCCAAGGACGCCAGATTTGGTGGCATCGAGGAAATCGGCCTCGAGAACCTGCAGTTGCAGCGGCACGGCCAAGCCGTCCGAGGGTCGCCGCAGGCGGCGGCGCACCAGCACCTCGCCCGCCTCGACCATCTCACGGCAGATCAGCGTCTGCAGGCCATAGAAGTCGAGTTGGCCGTCGGCATCGCACTCCACTGTCCAGCGTTCGAACAGGGCGTCGATCTTTCGGTCCAGCGTGTCGTCGCCGCTGGCCGCACGGGGCATGATCCCTGCGCCGATGATGTTGTTCACAAGCACCGCCACAGCCTTGGCCGCGTGCGGATTGTTGCGAACCAGATCCCGCATCCGGTCGCGGAGCAGCGCCCCGGCCACGCCGATCTCGGTGTCGGCCGAGGAACCCGGCGCACGCCACCCGTCCGTCCGCCGCCCCTTGGACGCGCCATCATAGCCGCGCGTCAGGGTCTCGAAGGCCTGCCGTGCCAGCAAGCGACGGGCGGCGGCCCGAGGGGCGACAGAGGCAATGGCCCTATCGAACCAGCTGGCCGACATCACCGGTCCCCGCGCGAGAAGCCCGCAAGCCCGGCGACCGGCAGCGGTCGCGTGGTACCCGCGATGGCGCGCTCGATGGTCCGGATGCGCGCCAGCAGGTCCTCGGCCGAGCCGTAGTCCACTGACTTGCCGTCATAGCTGACCCGCGTCGTGCCGCTGGCATAGGCTCGGCGCAACGCCGAGAGCTCGGTTTCCGTCCAGTCGGTCATTAGAACCATCCTCCGCGTCGGCCAAGCCAGTCCGACTGCCGTTTTCCCTGGGGTGCGGATTGCGGCCGGTTAACCCGCCCCGCGCCATCGATTTCCGTTGGCGCCGCCCCGAGCTGATCCTCGAGGTCGCGCCATTTCTCGTCAGACCAGCGGTCCGCGCCTGCCATCCAGGCGGCGGCGCGGGCATAGACCCGGCAATCCAGCGCCTCGTTCCGCTCGCGCAGCTTCTGCCATTCCAGCCGGGCAAAGCCGCGCTTGGTGCGCACCGTCACCAACTGTTCGGCCACGAACTGCTTCAACCATTCGTTCTCGACCCAATGCGGCAGGTGCACCGACCCCGGCGGAAATGCGGCCCCGTCGGCCATCTCCTCCTCGGTCGGGCGCGCCAGTCGCAGGAAGCGGTAGGTCTCGGCCTTGAAGGTCGAGACTGCCACGGTCCAGAGCCGGGCGCCGCGCCGCAGGCGTTTGCCGCCTTCGGTCGCGTCGACGAAGGTGGGCCCCGACACCGGGCTTGAACGGTTGAAGCCCTCGACGCCCTTCACCGGCGACACCTGCCCAAACCCCTGCGCCCGCGACCAGGAATAGACCGCCGGGGCCTCGTAGCCGGTGTCGATGGCGAGCCGCGCGATCCTGAGATGGGCGCCGCGCTCGTGCGGCCAGCTTCGATCCAGCAGCGCGGTCAGTTCCGACCACGCGTCATGCCGATCCGGCCCGCCCTCGATGACGACGTGATCGACGAGCCAACTTTCCAGCCCACGACCCCAGGCCCAGACATCGACCTCGATCCGGTCCTTCTGGACGTCGGCCCCGGCGGTCAGGAACAGCCCGCCCGCAGGCACGGTGCCGGATGTCCAGCGCTCGCGCTGGTCGTAGAGCCGCTGCCAGTCCGGCGCTTCTCCGGTCTCGACCCATGTCTCGCCGAGGATCGTGTTGCGGAAGGCCTTGATCGCCTCGTCGGACCCCTGCGCCGCTTCCCATGACCGCACGATCCGCTCCCAGCTCAGCCAGCCGATCGGCGAATAGAGCGCCGAGAGGTGATACCCGACCGTGGTCGGATCGGCGGCCGTGGCGGTCGCCCGCCATTCGCCGCCCTCCAGCATCGCCGTCTTGTGATGTTCCGCGATGGGCGTCTCGCAGCCCTCGCAGTGATATTCCGCCGTCTCCGGGCGACCCTTCTGCCAGCGCAGCCGGTCGAACTTCAGCCATTGCGCATGGCCACAGTGCGGGCACGGTACGAAGAACCGCCGCTGGTCGCTCGCCTCATATTCCCGCTCGATGCGCGACAGCCCCCGGATCGTCGGCGTCGAGACCAGGAACACCTTGCGCCGATGGGCGAAGGTCAGCGACCGCGCTTCCGCCAGCGTGACCGGATCGCCTTCCTCGTCCGCCGAGGCCGGATAGGCGTCGACCTCGTCGAGGAAGATGTACCGCGCCGGGGTGGACCGCAGCCCAACGGCCGAGTTCGCCCCCGTTATGATCAGGATGCCGCCCGCGAATTCCTTGGACAGCATGGTGTTGCCCGCGTCGCGCGACCGGGCGGGTTTCACCCGCTCCCGCAGCTCCGGGCTTTCGTCGATCAGCGGGTCGATCCGCTGGCGCGAGTTGCGTTTCGCCAGTTCCACCGTCGGCTGGACCGCGAGCATCGGCCCCGGCGCCTGGTGGATCGCGAAGCCGATCCAGTTGTTCCCTGCCTCGGTCGCCCCGACCTGTGCGGCCTTCATGAACACGATCCGCAGTGTCGGATCGCCAGGGGAAAGCCGGTCCATGATCTCGCGCATGTAAGGCGTGCGCCCCGTGCGATAGCGACCCGGTTCAGCCGATGCGCGACCCGACAGCATCCGATGCCGGTCCGCCCATTCCGAGACGGTCAGGTCCGGGTCGGGCCGCAGCCCGTTGCCCCAGGCGCGCAGGATCTCGCCCGCGCCGTCGAAGTCGGTCAGGCCATCATCATCACCGGAAGTCGGGCCGGACCTCGGCGAGTTCGTCGAGGTGGGCGCGTACATGTTTCTCAAGGACCTTCTGCATCGCGGCTGGCTCGACACCCAGATCGGCCGCCATCAGCGCAGACGAGCGCGCGGGCCAATTCACCCATGCGTCCCGAACTTCCCGCGCCAGGCGGAAGACCAGCGCCAGGGCACGCGCCCGCTCGATCAACTCCCCCTTCAGCGTCTGAAGCCGGATGCGCCGCTCCTGCGCCTTCAGCACCTCGTTCGCGGTCTTGGCCTGCAGGAAGGTCGTGCCGCCGCCAACCGCCGGAACCGCCAGACCCTGTTCGCGGAGCGTGTCGCCGACGGCGGCCACCGCCGCCTCGGGGACCGGCTTCAGCTTCGGTTCGAGCGGCTTTCTTGTCTTCGACGGATCAGTCGTTTCCGCCCGTCGCACATCACTCGCCTCTGCATCGATGCTGCCATCGGCAAACAGCACCAGCCGCTCGGCGACCTTGGCCTTCTGGATCGCGCCCCGCGACAGCCCGACATGGGCGGCGTATTGGCGCTCGCTCATGCCCTGCATCGACGGCTCCGATTATCATTCAAGATCATGTGCTTATCGAGTTGATAAGCGTCGCGGACAGAGGGAATGTCACTTCAAAGAAGCGATGCAACTCACCACGGAGCTACCAGAATGACCCGCCGCGCCACCACCAACGAGAAAGCTCTCGACGCCTTCATCGCCGCGAAGGCCGAGATCGACGCGATGCTGGAACGCCTCGCCGCCCTCAGCGCCGACCACTTCGAGACACATCCCGACGAGATCAATTGGGGCCACGTCGGCACCCTTAACCACTACCGCGCCAAGCTGCGCGAGATCACCGACATGGCCTTCAGAGAAGGCGAACACGCCGAGTGAGACGACCCGCTCCCGGTCCCGCCCGCCGACTGGCGGGCTCGTCCTCGTAGAAGGGCCCGCATCCCGCGCGCCCCGATACGGGAGACGACGATGACCAAGCTTTCCGACACCCAAGCCCTGATCCTGAGCGCCGCCGCCCAGCGGCCCGAGCACATCGCCCTGCCGCTGCCCGAAAGCCTGCGCGGCGGGGCCGCCGCCAAGGTGGTCGGCGCAATGCTCGCCAAGGGCTACCTCGAAGAGGTCGACGCCGACATGCGCAACGGCGAGCCCGTCTGGCGCGAGACCGGCGACGGCCACGGCGTCACGCTGGTCGCCACCGACGCGGGCCTCGCCGCCATCGGCATCGAGACCGAGGGCGCGGACGCGCCTGCGGGCGCCAACGAGGCGCCGATCGAAGAGCCCGCGACGGACACCCCCACCGAGGCGGCAGCCGCGCCCAAGACGCGCACACCGCGCGAGGGCACCAAGCAAGCGACCCTGATCGCCATGCTGCGCGCGCCGGACGGCGCGACCATCGAGGAGATCATGGCCGCGACGGGCTGGCAGTCGCACACGGTGCGCGGCGCGATGGCCGGGGCGCTGAAGAAGAAGCTCGGGCTCGAGGTGACCTCCGAGAAGGTCGAGGATCGGGGGCGCGTGTACAAACTCCCTGCCGCCTGACGCGAGGAACCCGACAAGTCGATGGCCGCCGTCCCGCCGGGGCGGCGGTCGATCATTTTGCGCTCCGCATCCGGATGGCCTCGAACACCCGGCGCAGGGCGAAGGAACGGGCGATCGACACGACGGTGAACACCGCGCCCATCTTCAAGTTCTGCGCCAGTGTCGTGTGCAGCCCGAAGATCGGGAAGATCAGGATCTGCGTGACGACCGCGACGCCGTAGCCGACGATCACGTTGGCGACGGACTCCACCAGCGACATGAGGCTGGTTTGCTTCATGCCGCCACCTCATCCATCGGCCAGCAATTCAGCCGCCAGAGTTCACAGCGCATGCGCCGCAACCAGCGGGACCACGCCATTGCCACAGAGGCGAAGCCGGTCCACACGGTGGGCCAGCCCATCAGCGCCTCGAAGAATAGCGGATCCACTTAAATGGCAGGTCGGTGGCTTGTGTCCGTCGTGGGGCACCACAACTTTTCCTTGACTGCCTGCTTGTTCCACCAACAATCTGCTAGGGAATGAGTGGGCGGGCGATAGCGTGACAATTCCGATTAAATGCATTTTTCAAGGCGGTGGCGCCAAGTTGGTGACGCTTCTTGCGGCGGCGGAAGTTCTCGAGGAACTTGAGAAATCGGGAAGAGTCGTAGTAACCGAAGTTGCCGGAACTTCTGCTGGATCGATTGCTGCCTATGCCTTTGCACATAAGAAACCCACTGAGCTTCTCCGGGCCAGGATGAAGTCAGCTGCTAGTAGCGTAATAGAACACTTTTCTTCTCCGCCCGGTCGTGTTGGCATCCTCTATAAAATCTACAAAGGCCGCCCAATATTCGACGAGACGAAACTCCATGAGTTCTTGCGATCCACCTTTTCAGAGACGGAAGCTGACCGACCAAGAATGACGGACTCTCGAATACCGGTTCACATTCGTGTTTCTGACATCAAGAACGGTCGTATTCATACGTATAAGCCCGAAGATGATGTGGGGGTCGAAAACGCGCTAATCGATTCTTGCGCAATCCCGCTGGCCTTTAGAACACATGTGTCAAATTCTCCGTACGCTGATGGTGGCATCACATCTAACCTAGTAGACAACAGCATCTTTCGGGACCCGACTGGAAACGTAATTGCGTTCTCGTTTCCGCGCGGTGCCCCGTATCAGTTCAGCGATGTTCCCACCTATCTTATGTCATTGGCCTCAACTGCAATTGACGCTTCAGTAGAAGAAGCCCGCTCTAGGATTGAGGCTCAGGGTGGCTTTGTGTGCGAATTGCCAAACGAATATCGGACGTTTGATTTTCGTGATGCGTTGGAAAAAGGACTGGGCGATGAGCACTTCGCGGCGACCAAAAGAGTGATCCGAGCAAAGATCGAGGAAGCTCTCGCCTACTTTGAGCGAGCGGACAGAAAGCTGAACCTGGAAACCGACTTATTGCGCGTTCAGCGTTTTACTGGCGAGATGTTCGAGCGAATCATGAAACTATTCCCCTTCGGAGTTTCCCACTGTTCGATTTCTTGCATCGCACAGAGCCTAGAAACTTCGGCTGGCGCTGACGGCTTAAAGCGTGATAGGCAAATCAAAGATTTGCGCATCGAAGCCAAAGGCGCCTCTCTTATTGCGTTCCGTGTCGGTATCGGTCGGGAAGAGCTCTACGAGTTAGGAAAAGACATCCGTTGGGAAGTGCGAGACAATGCCGGGTCGAAGCTCTCTGCAACCCATGGAGTCATCGAATCCGAACAGAATGGAGCGCGCGTCTGGCACTCGTGCTTCGTACTTGACGCTCCGTTACCGGCGGAGCGCGCCCCGGTCCGAGTGCGGCTAATGACCTCCCATGTCGGCATAATGAAGGAACTTCTGAATGGAGGTTCCGAATGGATGAGAACAGTGTGTAGTCAGGATGACGATGTACAAGTTCAGGATTTTGTGTTCGCATACCCTGAACGGTCCGGAACCTTTGTGATGACTGATTTGTTGGATAATTACCACAGGGCTACGCAGAAGCCCGACAATCTGGAGGGCATGAGAAAGGCTTGGTGCGCTGGCGAAAAGATGAACGAAAGTGATCTAGAACAGTACGTTAACGGTCTCTTGAGTCTCTCCGACTATGCGTATATTGGATGGCGCTGCCGGGACATGCAGCCCAAATCGTATGCTGGCGCGTTGATCGAACGCGCCTCTTAACCGTTGATGCCAACCCTAGCACCATATATGGTGTAGGCATCGAGCAGATGGAGTACATGATGGTCAGAGCGATTGACACCGCTACTTGATCTTGAGGCGCACGATCTGTGCCCAGAGATCATACGTGAACAAAAAGGGCCGGAACCGGCCCTTTTTGATTCGTCGATCTGCACGGACCTGTCTCTCAACTCCATCTGACGCCCAGCCGCTCCGACCTCACCTCGGCGAAGGTCCGGCCATCGCCGTCGAGGATCGCGTCGCGGCCGGTCTCGGCGTGCCAGCGTTCCACGGCGACATCGACATAGGCGGGGCTGATCTCCATCGCGAAGACGCGCCGACCGTTGGCCTCGCCCGCCATGATCTGCGAGCCGGAGCCCGAGAACGGCTCGTAGCAGAGGCCGCCGCGTGCCACATGCTGGCGCATGGGGATGCCGAAGGCGTCCAGCGGCTTCGGCGTCGGGTGGTCGGGCCGCTCGTCCTTCGCGAAGGACGGCATCTCCCAGGTCGAAGGCAGCGTCTGCTCGGCCACCTTCGGCGGCCGGTTCGGGCGACGCCATCCCATGAAACAGGGTTCGTGCTTCCAGAGGTAGTGCGATCGGGTCAGGACGCCGCGATCTTTCACCCAGATGATCTGCTGGTGGACGAAAGCTCCTGCCTTCTCCCAGCACGCTTCCAGCATCGCCTGGCGGCGGGAGGCGTGCCAGCAATACCAGGCGGCGTCGTCCGTGATCGCTTCGGCAACGGCCGCCGCGATGAAGCCGTCGTAGAGTTCAGCCCCCTGCGAACTGTCGTCCCAGGTCGTGCCGTAGGACGCGGACCAGTCCTTGTTCCGCGTCGGGTGGTTCGAGCCGTCGTAGTCAACGAGGTATGGCGGATCGGTCGCGAACAGGATTGCCCGCTCGCCATTCATCAGTCGGCGCACATCGGCGGAGCTGGTGCTGTCACCGCACAGCAACCGATGATCCCCGAGGATCCACAGATCGCCATTGCGAGACGCCGGGTTGCGCGGCGGTTCGGGGATGGTCACCGGCGGCACGGAGCCCCCGGCGCCACCTTCTTCCCCGTCCCCCTCCGGCACAAAGGCCAGCAGCTTGTCGAGTTCGCCGTCCGAGAAGCCGACCAGCGACAGGTCGAAATCCTCGGCCAGCAGGTCGTTCAGTTCCGCCGACAGCAGCGCCTCGTCCCAGGTGCCGAGCTCCGTCAGCTTGTTATCCGCGATCCGGTACGCCCGGCGCTGCGCCTCGGTCAGGTGCCCCAGCACGATCACCGGTGCTTCCGTCAGCCCGAGCTGCGTCGCGGCCAGCACACGGCCATGGCCCGCGATCAGCTCGCCGTCCTCCCCGACGAGGCAGGGCACGGTCCAGCCGAACTCGGCCATGCTGGCGGCGATCTTCGCGACCTGGTCGGCACCATGCGCCTTCGCATTGCGGGCATAGGGCTGCAGCCTCGTCAGTGGCCACATCTCGATCCGATCCGGGGCAAAGCTAAGCGTCATCGGCGGGTCATTCCTCGGATCAGGGTGGATACCCCCGGTTTCCGGACTCCGGGGTCCAGACTGGACTCCACGCGGAGTCCAGCAGCCACCAGGGGTGTCCAGCTTCAAGCGTTTGATTTTGCGGTGTTTCAGGCGGGTTCAGGCAGCGGTGGCTTCCGGGTGGCTTCCCAAAAATCCGGCCCTGTCGCTAGCGATGTGCCGCGCTTCGCCCGCCAGCATACGAAAACGCCCAGGAAGGAACCAAGATATCAAAGGCTTGGCAGTTCGGACCCTCACTGGTCCCCTCGCTGGACCCCGGAAGCCAGCGACGCGGCCTCTGCCTGCGCGCTCCTCTCCCGAGCATATTGAATCTGTAGCGTCCTGGACGCGATCTGTCTTGGCGTCTGGTGTCTCGCTTGAAAGTGTCTCGCCCACGCGACGGCTATTGACAGGTTCAGGGCGTCGCCTTCGCGACCACGAAGTCCATCGACCGCTTCGACGGCACTCGCTTGCCGTTCAGACGCCAGACGATGACGGCGATGCCATACTGCCAGCGCCGGTTGGCGGTGGCGCGGCTGATGCCCAGTTCCCAGCAGATCGGCTTCCAAGGCTTGCGGTTCGACCGGAGCCACACAAGGCGCGCGTCGGCCGGGTCCAGCCAGCGCAACCACAGCAGCGCGTCGTCGGCTTGGGTGATGTCGCGCGGGCCGGGCTTCGGCCGTCGCATCCGGGGTTCCTGACCGACCTGATCGGCGAAGCTGTGGAAATACTCGGGCCAGGCGTTGAAATAGCCCTGCGGCTTCACCTCGGGCAGCGACCGGAAGACATCGGCCGCGCTCTCAAGGCGCGCTTCGACCATGGCGGGTGTCCAATCACCCATTGGCCACCTCCATTGGCTCGACACGCGGGCCGTAGAGTTTTTCACCCAGTTGGCGGACCAGTTCCTGCTCCGGCCAGGTGAGACGCGGGTCATCGATGGAGACCGCCAGCAGACCATGGTCGTGCCAGCCTTCTTGCTTGACGCGATCTGGATCACGCCGGGTGCCACCATAGCCACGGGGATACCACCTCACGCGACACCCCCGTTCGTTTCGATGGCCCAATTCAAGATGGCGATGGCATCCGCCTCGTTGTCATCGGTGGGGCTGAAACCACGCGCCCGCGCGGCCGCAATCATCGCCTCTTTGTCGGCGTTACCCTTGCCGGTGGCATGGCGCTTGATGGTTCCGACCGGAACGCCCTCATAGGGGATGCCGCGGAGTTCGGCCCATGCCGTGAGCGTGGCCATCAGCCCGCCATAGACATGGGCCGCGTCGGTGCCGACATGGCGGCGGACTTCCTCGAACCAGATCGCGGCGATGGGTCCTGACAGTCGGTCGATCTCGGTCAGCCAGTTGGTGAAGCGAAGATATCGCATGCCGCCGCCGTCGAAACGTCCGGCGCGAAAGGATGTCGTGCCGGACGTGATCAGGCCGTCATGGCTGCGCAAAGCCCAACCTGTTGTCGTCCCGAGGTCGAGGGCAAGGATGCAGGACGTGGAAAGGCGCCCCTGTTCGAGGTGCAGATCCGCAGTCTGGATGGTCGGCGTCATGTTGAAGGCTCACCTGAAACGTGGGCCTTCGGCTTTGGTCATGGGCAGAGAATCATGACACACGCACCCATTCAAGAAAAATGCGCCAGACGATGCTTCTGTCCCACCTGCTCGTGGGGTGTCCCACTTGCCGATCAAAGTGGGACGCCAGATTTTCCTTTCAAAACAAGGCGTGTCCCACCTGTCCCACTTGTCCCACCTTTTTCCCTACGTCGCATGAGGAAGAATGAGGTCGAGGGGGATGTATGTGCTCCATATGGGAAAGAGAGAAGTTGGCGGTCCAAGTGGGACAGGTGGGACAGGATTGATTTGAAATGGTTTTTTCTGTCCCACCTTGGGCTTGAAGTGGGACAGGCCGCGAAGTGGGACAGCGGCAAAACGAAAAAGGGCACCCGGTTCGATGCCCCCTCGATGCCTGCCACGGCCATCGCGACGTCAGCCGCGCGGCGACCTGCGGTAGCGCCATTCGCGGGTCGCACCCGCTCCGCTGCGGTATCGCTCCCAATCCCGCGACTTCAGCCAGGCCCCCACGCGCATCTGGTCGCCCTTCGTCCATTTCGCGGGTTCGATACCAAGCGCGCCTTCAAGGATCTCACCCACCGACACGTCGTGGATCGGCTCGGGACGTTCGAACTCTTCATCCTGCCAATCATCCCAGCCCGCATGGCCGCGATTGACGCTGCGGGTGTCGTGGGTCAGCCAGCGGTCGATCCGCGCGTCCCAGGCATCCGCCTGGTAGCGTGCCTCCTGCGCGGCGGCGGCTTCCGAAAGGATCGCCGGATCGTCGATCCACCAGATCGCGCCTTCGCGGAAGCGATGAACGGCTTCGGCCCAGAGTTGATCCCGGTCACGGGCGATTGCGGCGATGTCGATGCTGCCACAGCGTAGCGGCCAGAAGCGGCGATTGCCGGTTTCGTCGCGCAGATAGGTGTCGGGGTTCACAGTGCCCGCGAAGACGCATTGGCGTGGCACTTCAACGGTGTAACGGCCATAGGGCGGACGGAAGCGGTCGGTAGTGCGGGTCAGAAAGGCCTTGATGCGCGAGACCTCGGCCCGACCGATGGCGTCGAGTTCGGCAATTTCCACGATCCAGACGCCCTGCATGTGAATGGCCGCGTCCTTGGACCCGAGCTCGGGCAGTTCGTCGGTGAACCAGTCCTCACCCGCCAATACCTTGATGGCTGTCGATTTGCGCGCGCCCTGCGGCCCTTCGAGGATCAGCATATGATCGGCCTTCACCCCGGGCCGGTAGATCCGGGCCACGGCCGAGATCAGCCAGAGCGCGCCGATGGTGTGATGGAAGGCTGTCGGCGCTGCACCGAGGTAGGTGCTGGTCCAGGTCTCGATCCGGGGCGTGCCGTCCCATTTCAGGGTGTCGAGCCAGTCGCGAACCGGATGGATGCGCAGGTCGCGGGCCACCGCGCCGACACCCCGGCTGACGACCATCGGGGCGACGTTGAGCCCGCGCAACTGCAGCCATTCGGCGGTACGCACATCGTCTGCATCGTCCCAGAGGCGCGGAAAGCGGATGGCCGGGTCATCCCAGGGCAGCGGCTGGCGCACCACGATGGATTGGGCGAACTCGTCGAAGGCCAGGAGCCCTGCGAAGACCGGATCCGAGGACAGGGCGATGATCACATTGGCCTCGTTGCGCTCGGGCGTGCCGGACAAGTCCTGACAGAGCCGTCCGAACCAGGCGGGACGCGCGATCCTGCTCTGTGGATCGCCCGTCGCATGCACGCGGCGGCGCAGTTCCGTCAATTGCTTGTCGAGGATCGACATGGAGATGCCGGTCGTGGTCTTGATCCGGGCGAGGATCTGGCGTTCGGGCAGCGGATCGAGCCGGGCCAGCGCAAGGCGACCGAGAAGGCTGGAGAGCGCCGCGAGTTCGGGCGGGTTGGTCAGCGCTTCGGCGGCGGCAATCAACTCGTCCGGATCGCCAGGCGCCGGGGCCGCCACTGTCGTCGATGCCTCAATACCGACCGGCTCGTCGGCCGAAATCTCCGGGCGATAGTCCGCCGCACGCGCTCCGCGCATCAGATCGTCGTTGAAATCGTCGCCATTGAACGGGACCACGATCTGGTTCGGAATGTCGGCCCGGTTCAGCCGGTCTGAGAGCGTGGCGGCCGCCTGACGACCGGCATCGCCAGCATCGGCGTAGATCGTGATCCGCGTCGCGCCCGCCGGCCACTGAAACCGCGCGAGCCCGTCGGCAGAGAGTGCCGCCCAGACAGCGGTGCCGAACAGGGCATGTGCTGCCAATGCTGTCTCGATGCCTTCAGCGATGCCAAGGTGGCCGTCCGCAGGCATGGCGAACAGGCGCACGGCCGCATCCGCTACCGATCCCAGCATCTTCTTCCCGGCTGGCGCCTTGGCGCTGCCGTCGTCGAGCAGGAAGGTCCGGTGAATACCCTGCGTGCGGGTGCCATCCGCCAGGCGTGGCAGTGCGATCAACCCCGGCCAACCGCGTCGCGTGTCGAAATCCGGCAGGTCGGGGTGGAACAGCAGATCCGGGCATCCCGGATCGGCAACGCCGCGGATGCGGAGGTAGGTTTTGCCGGGGGTGCCAGCGAGCGGCTGTGCGCCGTCGATCAGTCGCGCAATCTCGCCGGTATGATCGGGCTTCGCGCGTGGCGCGTTTCGGGGCGCGGGATGATCCATCCCGGCAATCCGCGCCGCTTCGTCGAAGAGCGCGCCATCGCAGAGCCCGGTTGCCTGCGCGATCAGATCGATGGGCCCGGCGCTTTCGCCGGTGGCATAATCGAACCCCCAGCCGGCATATGGCCCGTCGAGATGGATCGTGCAGGACCCTTCCTTGCGCGGCGGGCGGCCGGACAGGTCGGCACAGCGCAGGCTACGACGGTCGCGCGCAAGCCGCGCCTCGGGAAAGATGCCGGGGAGCCAGTCGACTGCGGTCGCCGCCAGCCGGTCCTTTACGGCCGACAGATCGTGGCGTGCTTTCGGCGTGCCGACATCGTTGAGATCGATCATCGCGCCCCCTCAGGCCAGAAGGACGAGCCCGCGCTCAGCGCGGGTGATGGCGGTATAGAGCCAGCGGCGGCGGTCGATTTCGCTGCGTCCCAGCCCGTCATCCCAGACGATCACATTCTCCCACTGCGACCCTTGCGCCTTGTGGGCGGTGATCGCCCAGCCGAAAGTCGCCTCGGTCAGCTTGCGCTTTTCCCGCCAATCGCGGTCATGGCGCTTGGCGTCGTAGGAGACGTGATCCTCGAAATGCCCCTTGTAGATGCGCAGCCGCCCGGGGCGGCCGTCGCTGTCGAAGGGGGAGACCCGGCGCCCGTCCTCGTCATGCACCACGGCCGAGAAATAGAGGCTGCCCTCATCGACGATATCCTCGAGGGTCAGGAACATGCCGTTGATAAGCCCGAGCGAATTGTCGTTCTTGAGGCAGATGATTTTTTCAGCCGCGCCAGTGGGCAAATACGTCCCGCCAAGGCCAGCCGCCGCGCGCATCGCATTGTTGATCTGCAACCGTGTCGCGTTCAGTCCGCAGATCAACTGCCCGCCGCGCAGCGCCTGTTCCGGCGAAATGTCGCCCTTGCGCATCTTGGCGACATGGGTGTCGTAGGTGCCAAAACCGATGGGCTCGCCCATCCGCGCCATGGTGGCGAGACGGATGATCGCGCTCTCAGTCGCCTGGCGGTGGATCTCGGTCAGCATCACGTCAGGCGCATCGCGGGTGAAGGCGCCTTCGCCCTTGATGGGCGGCAACTGACCCGGATCGCCCAGAACGAGGATCGGCTTGCCAAAACTCATCAGATCGCGCGCCATTTCCTCGCCCACCATCGACACCTCGTCGAGGACGATCAGCCTTGCATCCGCCGCATCGCTCTGCGGGTTCAGGGCAAAACGGGGATGCTTCATCGCCGAGAGCGCCTGCCGCATGGCCTCAATCGCGGCCTCGGCCGTGGTGCGGTCAAAGCCGGTCAGCCGCCGCGCGGCAGTCTCGGCCTCTCGGACCTTCTGCGCTGCGGCCTCGATTTCCGCTTCCGTGGCCTCGATCACAGAATAGATCAGGCTGTGGATGGTGCGCGCAGGCGTGCCTTTGCGGGTCAGCACCAGCGCCGCCTTGCCTGTGAAGGTGGCGGTAACCACACCCGGCACACAGGTGCCGTCCTTCGCGCCGCGGTGGGGCGACAAGCCAAGCTCATCGAGCGCGAACTTCAGCACCGTGCTCTTGCCCGATCCGGCATAGCCAAAGAGCCGGAACACCTGTTGCTGTTCGGTGCGGTTCTCGAACCAGTCGCGGACCTCGGCGATGGCGGCGGCCTGCGCCACCGATGGGGTAAATTCCGTCATGTCTGCCGCGCCTCCACCGCATAGTCCTTGACCACCCCGCCGCGCGCGGGATCGCCCACTTCGCATTGGCGCACGAAGATGCGCCGGCCACCGGGCAACTGGCGCCAATGCCCCCGGCGCATGTGCCAGCGCGGGCTGGCATGACTGCCGCCGAGCGGTTCGGATGCGACGCGGAGCCTGGCCGGATCGATGGCGACCTGATGCCAGGTCCAGCCGCGCACGCCATCCCGCGCGAAGGGTTCGCGCCTGATCGGGGCGATCTGGCGTTCGCTGATGCTCGCTGCCGATGCGAGGATCGCGAGCCCACGCCAGACGATGGCGGCCGCCGCCTGACCGCTTTGTTCCGCCAGCCCTGAATCGCGAAGCGCCGGATTGGAAGCAAACTCGGCGATGCCGCCATCGGTGATCCGGACATGGGCATGAATGTCGGTCCAACGTCTGGGGCTGCGCCACAGGGCTAGCCAGACCGCCTCGATGCCGTCGTTACGCTGTCGGGCGTAGACGATCTGGCTGCGGATGGTCCGACTGCGGTCGGCCAGTTCGAAAATCGTCTCGGGGTGCGGCAACCGTTGCGGACCTGCCGCGAGGCGGCGGGCCAGCGCATCGATGTCGTCGGAATCGAACTGCGCCTGATCGGCGAAGCGCCAGACCGGTGCAAATTCGAACCCTTCGAGCAGATCCGGCAGCCAGAAGAGTGCGCGATGGGCGCGGATGATGCGCTTGAGATCATAGGCCTCGGGGATCATCGCCTCGGCTCCGCCCGTTCGCGGCTGAAACGCTCCACTGGAGCGTTTCCCGGACGCCGCTCACCCCAGCACCTGGCTGCCCATGCGCAGGGCGCGTGCCATTTGCCGCCAGCCATGCCGCCCCGGCAGACGACCGCCGTGGGCTCGGTCGCCATCCGGGGCAACCATTCGCCTGCCGACGAGGCCTGCACGACCGTGACGGCCCGATCCGACATCTCCTGCGCGAGGCGGACATCGAACGGGACGAGTTCCGCGTGCAATTCCATCGTGTCGCGGTTCAGCGCGGTGAACAGCACCGGGTTGGGCAGGTCCATGTAGGCCTGATAGAGCGCGATCTGCGCGGCATAGACGGGACGCGCGATGCTCATACCGCGCTTGACCACATCCTTCCAACTGGAAGCGCCGAGCGCCTTGTTCTCCCAAAGCGTGGGGTACTCCATCGCGACGGGACCCGAGACGAAGCAGCCATCGATATGGCCCTTGAACCGGCCCGCCATGGCCTCGAAGCCGAACTGGCGACCATCGGGGCGTTCGGTGCGCAGGTCGAACCCGGAAATCCTGAACCAGCCCGCGACAATGTCCTCGGCCCGGTGGCCAGCCTCGAAGATCCGCAGGGTGCGCGGCTCGAACTCCTGGCCCTCGTCCTTGGGGACCGCGAGAAAGTCATACTGGATCTGGCGCAGGCAGTCGCGCCCCAGCCCCGAGGAACTGACATAGGTTCGGGGGCGCTCGGCGCGATTGCGCGCCGTCAGGGCCGCATCGATGGCGGATGAGACGGCTGTGGCGATCGGCGGACGCGGCGCATCCTGACCGTAGATGCAGCCCGAGCCGTGGTTCAGGTCGATCATTGGTCGCGCTCCCAGAACCCGCCAGCCTGCGCGATGCAGGTCAGCTTGTGATGCTGGGCCTCGGTCAGCCGGGCACGCGCGCCGAATGTCCCCAGCTTCTGGCGCAGGCTTTCGCAGAACTCGACCTCGAAATCGGTGATGGCGTTCGCCGTCGCGGCAGCAAGAAGGTCAGTCCAGGGGGCGGTCTCATTGTTCAGATCGATCATGGCGGCCCCCTCAGAACGGAATCGGATCGTCATGGGCCGTGCCGGTCCGCTCCTTGCGTGCGCCCTGCGCCAGCATGCTGTCGACATAGCCGGTGACAGCCGCCTCGATCAGCCGGTCGATATCGGCGGCGGTGCGATGGAAGAAGGGCTCCATGAGCCCGAGGTCGGTCAACGCTTCGGCAAAGAGCGTCCGCGCGTCGCGGATCGCCTGTGCCTCGCGGGCGGTCTTGTCGATCATGCCATTCATCCTTTGGGCGATTGCGCTGCCCACGTCCTGACAGCGGAGCGAGCAGAAGCGGTGATAGGGATAGCGGTCGTGCTGGAGGCGGTGGACGTAGCCGAAGCCACGAGCCTCCCGCGCGCAGACGGCGCAAAGCGCTACCCCAGTAGGAAATTCGCGATCGGGTCCTCGGGCGGCCAACCCGCCCGCTGAAGCTTCTCGGTCTGCATCACGATCCAGCGTGAGATCGCGTTGCTGGCCATGGCCTCGAGGTCGCCGAGGGTGAGGCTTGCGATGGGTTGGTGCAGTCTTCCTCGGGCCTCGAGCCATGTTCCGATCTCCAGCGCGGCGGCGCGCGTCACATGCGCTTGCCATTCGTCCGGGGTCATGGGCCGGTCGCCCGGCCCAGCCCCATCGGGCTCGGCGGTGGTGGATCGCGCAGAGCCACCCGACCGCCGCTTCCGCCGCGCCTCAGCCATTGAGCCAGGCGGGCATCGCGGGGGCGCCCGGCGCGGCGGACGCCGGTGCCTGCGTCGCGGCAGCCGCTGTGGGTACGGTCTGCGCGCCCCAGGCCGGAGGGGTCGTTGCAGCGGGCTGCTGTGCCGCGCCCCATGCCGGTGTCGGCGCTTGCCAGCCCGGCGCCGCGCCGCTCGCGGCCTTGCGCGGCGGGGCGTTGACGGGTTCCGGCGGGACGGTTTCACCGCGCATGACGGTGGCATGGTGCGGCTCGTCGGGCAGAACGACGTTGGCGATGCGGTTCTGGTCGCGGTATTGCGGGTTGGACGCGGGCTCCACCATGATGCGGGCTGCGAAGACGATGCCGTCGAGATGCTTGAGGCCGGGTAGCACCCGCTTGGCCTTGGTCGCCGGGGTTTCGTCGCGCGGATCGAGCCCGAGGGCGCTGTCCACCATGGCGCGAAACGTGGATTTCGAGATCTTCCAACCGATGGACTGGCCTTTCTCGTCGAGTTTTCCGCCTGCCACGGTGAAGCTCTGCCAGAACTTGCGGCGAGCATGCGGGCCTTCGACCACCGTGAATTCGCAGTCGAGCATCCGCGCATCGCTGGACTGCGAGGCCTTCAGCAGCCCCGCATCCATCGGCGTCGCGCCGTTCACGCCGCCGGGGCGGATGGTCAGCCGCACCTTGGCAAAGGTACCGTCGGGGATCAGTTCGCCGATGGGGGCCATCTGCGGCTGGGCGTCGTTCAGATCGTAGCTCATGTCAGTTCCTTTCAAGGATCAGGAGGCGAAAGCGGGGTGATGGGGGGCGCGGCCGTCGATCCGCGCGAGCAGCGCGCCGAGGTCGGGCGGTTCGGTCAGGTCGAGACGGCCTGAACGGTCCTTGGCGGGAAGGCCCCAGGGATTGCCGGACTTGCAGACAAGGCGGCGGTCGGTGGCGGTCTCGTCCAGCACCCAGCCGCCTTCGGCATCGCGGGCGAAGAGCTGCATCGAAACCACCTGGTCCACGATGCCGGGCAATTCCCGCCCGGCCTTGCTGCCTTCCATCTGCGGCTGCCAGGTGACGGCGCCGAAATCGTCGGTCACCTTTTCCAGCACGCCCACGAAGATCACGGTCTTGCCGCGTGCATGCTGGAGGTGCTTCAGCGCCTGAATGACCTCGCGCCCCAGAAGCCCATAGGCGCCCCGGACATCCGGCTTGCCGGTCCGGTCCGAGAAGGCCTCGGGCTGCTGGCGGGCATAGGCCATCGCCTGCCGGGTAAGATCGGTGATCGAGTCGACAAAGACGATGCGGCGCGCTGCGAGGAAGGCCTCAATACCGCTTTCACGGTGCTGGGCCTGCAGCCACGCATGGCGTTCGGTTCCATACCAGGACTGCGGGTGTTGCGCGGGGTCCGGTCCGCCGATCAGCACCGCAAGATCGCGGAAGTCGGTGAAACTGCGCACCGGGATCGAGGCGCCGCGCCAGTCCTGCACCGATTTCATCCCGGCCTCGAGGTCGAGGCAGACGGTTTCGTCGGGTGGAAGGGATTTCAGAAGCGTAGTCTTGCCCACGCCAGGCGGGCCGAAGATGGCGAGCGAGGTCTTGTTCTCGGCGGCCGAAAGGCGTTCGTCGGCGGTGATGATGCGGAATGCCATGGGGTTCTCCGAAGGATTGAAAGGGCGCGGCGGCGGGGGTGACCGGGTGCCGAAGGGGAACCTGCCCGGCGTTGCCGCTCGGGCTTCCCGCCGCCGCGCGTCACCGGTCTCGGGTCTCGAGCCGGAACACGGGTTTGCCGGTGGTCTCGGACCGGGCGGCTGCGAAGCCCTCGCGCATGGCGTCAGGCCAGGCGCCGAAGCGGCGTTCCGGCACGCGATAGGCGATCTCGAGATACTGGGTCGGATCGTCGCCCGCCTCGCGGATCCGGGTTGCCATGGTGGCCAGCCGGTCCTGATCCCACGTGACCTTCTTCGGCAGGTCGGCGATCACCACCACGCCCGCATCCTCGATTCGGACCGTGCCCGAGGTCTTGCCCTGCGCAGACCGCTCGGCCTCGGTTGCAGCGTCATAACGCTGCGCCAGTGCCGCTTCGAAACGGTCCTTCAGGCGCTTGACCCGCGCGGTCTCGGCCGCTGCTTCTTCCTGCAGCGCAAGAAGCAGCGCCGGCGGCATGTCGGCGATTTCGCCGATGGACAGCCGGTCGAGGTCGTCGAACTTCGGCATGTTTCCGTCGCGCCCCTCGGTCGGCGCATCGGTGCTGGGAAAAGGCATGGCCATTAGCGCCCCTCCCGTTTCAGGGCCGCATCCACGGCGCGGTCCGTGCCAACAGCCCCGGCTTCGCGAGCCAGACGGTGGAGCTTTTCCAGCGCCGAGGATCGCTGGATGGCCGCAGAGAGTTCGGCATTCGCGGCGACGATCGCGATGGCGATATCGTCGACACTCGCTGTCTCGACTGGCAGCGGATCGGTGGCATCGCCGGGACGCCAGGCGGCGGGGATCACCTCCGGCAGATCCTCAAGGCTGCGGAAAGCCTTGCGCAGGCGCGCAAGCGGGCCGTTGGTCTCGGTCATATCGAGGTCTCCGTTGAGGGATGCGGCCGAGTTTCCGGCGAGAAGGAAGTAAAGGGACGGCGGGAGCCGATCCCTGATCCAGGCAAGCGTGGCGCGCATCAGGCGGCCTCCTCTGTCGCGATGAGTTGGGAAAACGGGATCGGCGCATGGCGCGGCTTGGTCCGCGCGATGGCCAGATAGGCGAAGCGGTCGGGGCCGACGCGGACCTGCACCAGATGCACCAGCGCGGCCTCGAAGGCGCGGTGAGCGGCACTGGCCAGCGCCCCGAGCCTGCGGCGTTCCAGTTCCGGCAAGGTTGAAATCACCGCCGTGGTGTCGATCCCGAGAAACCCGCGATGATACTCGAGGCGGTCGCCCGGCATGGCCTGGCCGATCCAGGCGCAGAACTCGATGTCGGTGAACGGCCGGGCCTTTGCGGGCGTGAATTCGGTGAGGGGCATGACGATCATCTCCATGTCGGTCCTCTACTCACGCCGCTTTCGAACCGTCCCACTCCGCCCCCAAACCGCGCATGGCGAGGTCAAGCCGCAGGCGGGCGATGTGGCGGTAGAGGGCGGAGCGGGAGGTGCCGGTACGTTCGACGATCTCTGCGACAGCGCAGGTGCCAAGTGCCGCGCAGAGCCCGCGCGCTTCCTCGGGCAGGCCACCCAGCACCCGGGCGAGATCGTGGTGGGTCTCGGCGTCGTCCGTGGCAGCGCGGTCCTGCCCATACCAGGCGGCCAGACCATCGGCTTCCGCCAGCAGGCAGCCCAGCGGTTCGGTCGCGCCGGAAACGGGGGCGTCGAGCGAAAGCACCGTGCCGCCCTGCATCCGGCGCTGGCGATGATGGCGGATGGCGATGCGCGAGGACTGGTTGCGCAGGACGATGTTGGCGAAGGCGCCGATGCTGCCACGGCGCGCATCGAAGCTGGGCAGCCGGCAGATCAGGTCGACCAGCAGGTCCTGGCGAAGATCGTCGAGATCGGCGGCGGGCAGCATCAGCTTGCGATGCAGGCGGCGCGCGGCAATGGCTGCCTCGTCGATCAGCGTGGCAAGGTCGTTGGGGGAAATCGGCGGAAACATTCGGGAGCACCTCGGAACATGTTGCTGTTGTTCCGAATGTGCCGTTCAGCGCGCTGCCGCCGGTGTGATTGCCGTGTGTTTGTTATGTGCGGATTGTGTGTGGCGGCCTCAGGGTTCGATGACCACTTCGGCAGGGTCGAGGCCGAGCCGATAGCCGCGAGCATGTACCGTCGCGACCAACGCCTTTGCTTGGTCGCTGGTCAGCCCACAACCGACCAGCGCCTTCCGAAGGTCTCGGATGATCTGGTTGGGCGGCCGGCCGGTCTGCCTCTCGATATCCTGCTTTTTCAGAACTGGATCACGCTTGACGGATTGCTCGATCAGCAGACGAAACAGCGCGAACATCTGAGTCGGCAGGTCGAGCCGACGGCCGTCGAGAGTGACCGATTGCGCCGAAAGCGTCATGACAAGGCGCGGCACTGAAGATGGCGGATCGAGGACGAGGCGTTCCGTGCCATCCGACCCTGCCTTGAAAACCGCCGCAATTTCGTGTGGCTCGACCCCAACTTCTCGCAGCCTTACGGCGATTGTTGCGGAAAGGTTGTGGACGATTGCCATGATTGGCTTTGGCCCCACGACCGCCCTGATCGCCATCACCGCGCCAGGCGCAACCAGATTTTCAGCATCGAATGACAGGACCACGGCATGCCCGGATGGGGTCTCCCCCAATAGCCAGAGGCCGTCCGCAACACGGGCGACAGCGCCGCCAAGATTCCCGCTGGCAGCAATCCGGGCCACGAGCCGGTCGACGTCGACCGAGAAGCGGCGCAGATCGTCCTTCTGGAGGATCACGTCTTCGGCCTGATCGTGCGGGCAACAGGCCCGGAAGGCATCGCCCAACTGTTCGACGGGGCGCGCGTCTAGCCCGCAGTCGCACTCGGCGCAGACCGACCAGGTATCGGCCTTCCGTTCCTCGATCAGCACCTGCGCTCGCAAGAGGCGCTCGACTTCGCTTGCGGGAAAGCGGCCTAACGCCCGGCCCGAGAAGGAGACCCGGGCGCCGCCCTCACTCAGCCGCGTCCACAACCATGCCAGCATCGCGATCCTTCTCGAGCCCATTGCGCTGAACCAGCGTGTGGATCGCCTTTTCGAACCGCGTCCGGCGGAAGGCGAGCGTCCCCGGCGGCTTCAGCCGCACAGTGACCTGTGCCGGCCGCTTTGCGCCGGTTTCGAATGCGACCCGGAAGGTGATCTCGCCCAACCGCCAGCCCCGGCCGAACCGCACCTCGCTGCCCCGGAAATGCGTCAGCGCGCCGCCGGACGCGTCCTTCGATTCCCAACTGCGCACATGTCTCCAGCGCTGATCCTCCTCATCCCGCTCGAAGAGGTCAGCGGCGGCGGCAACGATCCGGACCTCCTTAATGGACTCGTCATAGCGATGCTGGAACGCAAAATCGGGCCCGGCATCGCTGATCGGATCGAGCGTATAGAGATCGCGCGCGTCCCGCCCCGAGAAGAAGCCCGGCCGCCTCAGGATATGCCGGGCGAAAAGCTCGGCGATCTCGCCTTGCTGCGCCTTGACTACGCCGCCCACGAACAGGCGCCCCTCCACCGGGGAGTACCGCAGCACCGCATATTTGACCGCGCGAAGTGTTATGATCTCTTCGCGATCCCCGGTGACCACCGGCGTTGTGGTCACTTGCGCGCCGTGGCTGATCACCAGGTTGATTTCGCCGTATTCCTCATAAGGCCCAAGGCGGCAATATTGACCCTGCAGGTCCTGCGAAAACAGATTGATCACCGCGGCCTTGAAAGCCTCGGTCATTTCTTCGGTCAGGTCCGCACCCACGTCTCGCTCTGGGCCGCGGAACTCCGCAGGCGATGTCGGTGCCCGAAGGGCGTGGAAGTCGGCTGCTGCCTCGAAAACGCGGTGATGCAGCAGATAGGTGTGCAGCGCGACGTGTTTGGGATCATGGCGCATGGGCGCTGACTCGGCGTCGTCAGGGTCGGGTTCAGGATAGAGAACCACGCCACGACGCCGAGCTTCGTTTAGAATAAGCTGCATGCCCTCGCTGGTTCCAAGCTCGGCAACGCGATGCAAATCGGCGACCATTCCGGCGTTCCAGCCAGCAACGGTTCCTTCGAAATGCGCCGCCAGAGCTGCACGAATGGTTGGGGCCTCTCCCTCGAACGCCACAGGCAGTTCATCCTCGCCGAAGTGCCGAACGAACAAAACCCGCATCAGGGCCGGATCAATGGTTTTGAGAAACTTCGGATTAACAAATTTCTTGAGATCGGAACCCACGGGAATACCTCGCAAACGGCCGGCCTGTTCTGATTATGTTCTACCCGATGGATCAACCATGAGTCGAGTCCGGCCTTTTGCGTAACCGCCATTTTTCCCTGCGGGACGTTTTCCGGCGCGCTTGAGTAGAGGCAGGGCAAGCCAACACGGACTTGCTCGCATGAAACGCCCCAATCCACTGCCGCCTGCCCAGATGACCGCTGCCGAGCGTCGCACCGAACTGTGCGCCCTGCTGGCGCTCGGGCTGGTCAGGCTGCTGCAGCGCGAGCGAGGCGAACCTTCTGACGGAACTGGAGAAATTCGCCTACACTATCCGGCCGACCGATGCCGTCATGCAACCCCGAACCCAACGGAGACCGCATGACGACGCATGACCCCATCCCCGCGCGCCTGGCCGCGCTGAAGACCACCCCGACACCAGACCTGAAGAAGCAGTGGCGCGAGTTGTTCGACAGCGAGCCGCCGCCCTTCAACCGGCGCTACCTTGAATCCCGCCTTGCCTATCGGATCCAGGAACTCGCCTATGGCGGGCTGAAACCCGAGACCGTCCGGCGGCTGGAACGGCTGGGCGAGGAATTGGACGGCGGCGATAAGAAGAAGCGCGGCATCCGCGCCGACCGCGACCGTCCGATCACGGGCACGCGCCTCCTGCGCGAATGGCAGGGCGTCGAATACGTCGTGACTGTTACCGCCGACGGCTTCGAATGGCAGGGGCGGCCCTACAAGTCGCTGTCCGCCATCGCGCGCGCCATCACCGGCACCCGCTGGAACGGCTGGGTGTTCTTCGGCCTCAAGAACCACAGAGGGCGGACATGACGAAGCCGCCCGAAAAATCGAAGGTCGTCCGCAAGCTTCGCTGCGCCGTCTACACCCGGAAATCCTCTGAGGAAGGGCTGGAGCAGGAGTTCAACTCGCTCCACGCCCAGCGCGAAGCCTGCGAGGCCTTCATCGCAAGCCAGCGGTCCGAGGGCTGGGTGCTGGTTCGCGATCAGTACGACGACGGCGGCATCTCCGGCGGCACGCTGGAACGCCCCGGCCTGAAGCGGTTGATGGCCGACATCGAGGACGGACTGGTCGACGTGGTGGTGGTCTACAAGATCGACCGCCTCAGCCGCTCGCTGGCCGACTTCGCCAAGCTGGTCGAGGTGTTCGACCGGAACGGCGTGACCTTCGTCTCGGTCACACAGTCGTTCAACACCACCACGTCCATGGGGCGGTTGACGCTGAACATTTTGCTCTCGTTCGCCCAATTCGAACGGGAGGTGACGGCCGAGCGAATCCGCGACAAGGTCGCCGCCAGTCGGAAGAAGGGGATGTGGATGGGCGGGGTGCCGCCCTTCGGCTACCGAGTGGAAAACCGGAAGCTGGTGGTCGACGAAGAAGCCGCCGCGCATGTGCGCTGGATCTTCGCCCGCTTCCTCGAGATCGGGTCCTGCACGGAACTGGCGCGGGAGGTCGGCGCGCGCGGCATCCGCACCCCGAGCGGGAACAGGATCGACAAGAAATACATCTACCGGATGCTTTCGAACCGCGCCTACCTCGGCGAGGCGGTCCACAAGGGCAACAGCTATCCCGGCGAACACGACGCAATCATCGACCGCGAGACATGGGACCGCGTCCATGCCATCCTGCAGGAAAGCCCGCGTAAGCGTGCCGCGCGCACCCGCGCCGACACGCCCGCGCTGCTTAAGGGGCTGCTGTTCGGTCCCGACGGCGCGGCGTTCTCTCCAACGCACACCCGCAAGGGCGGGCGGCTATACCGTTACTACGTCAGCCAGACGGTGCTGAAGCATGGTGCTGGTTCGTGCCCGGTCGGCCGCGTGCCTGCGGGCGAGATCGAGCGATTGGTCATTGATCAGCTTCGCGCTGTGTTCCGTCAGCCGGAAATCGTCGCAGGGACGTGGAAGGCCGCGCGCGCTCAGGCCGACGGCATCACCGAGGCCGACGGCATCACCGAGGCCGACGTTCGGTCTGCCTTGCAGCAGCTCGACCCCCTTTGGGACGAACTGTTCCCCGCCGAGCAAGCGCGCATCGTGGCGCTGCTGGTCGAACGCGTGGAGATCGGCACGGATGGGCTAAACGTCCGGCTGCGCGTCGATGGGCTCGGAGGTCTGGCTCGCGAGATGCTGGCCGGGGGCATCGGAGAAGCGGCATGACCCGGGCCAAGTCTATCCCTGACACGATGACCATCCATGTCCCGTTCCGAGTCGTGAAGCGCGGCGGGCGCAAGGAGATGCAGTTGCCAGAGGGCGCCGCACAACCGCGGAAGCCGGACAACACGTTGATCAAGGCGCTGGCGCGCGCCTTCCGTTGGAAGCGCATGCTGGAGACAGGCGAGTACGCCACCATCGCCGATCTGGCAGAGCGGGAGGGGATCGCACCATCCTACATGACCCGCGTCCTGCGCCTGACGCTGCTCGCGCCGGACATCGTTGAGGCGATCCTCGATGGGAAGCAGGGGCCACTGGTGACGCTGGTGCGGGTGCTCGAGCCGTTTCCTGCGAACTGGGATAGTCAGGCAAGCGAACTGCCGCGTCCGGTCACGATTCAGGAGCCGCAGACATTGCCCTAGGCTGAAGGCTGGTGCACTTTGCTCAGACCTTCCAAGCGAGCAACAAATGCCTTTGACCCTGCCACAACTTGAGCGCCACCTGTTCAGCGCTGCCGATATTCTGCGCGGCAAGATGGATGCATCAGAATTCAAGGAGTACATATTCGGAATGTTGTTCTTGAAACGCTGTTCCGATGTTTTTGAGCAGGCCCGGCAGGGGGTCATCGAAAAGCGCATCGGAAACGGCATCGCGCCGGAGCAGGCGGCCGAGGATGCTGAGAACAAGGTCTGGTACGGCCGCAGCGGCACTTTCTGGGTTCCCCCGCAATCCCGGTTCACCTTCCTTGTTGATGAAGCCCATGAAAACATTGGCGACAAGCTGAACAAGGCCCTCGGAGGGATCGAGTCCGAAAACATCGCACTTGAAGGTGTCCTCGACCACATCGACTTCACGCGCAAGGTCGGCCAGAGCAAGATCAGCGACCAGAAGCTGCGCCAGCTGATCACCCATTTCGGGGAAATCCGCCTTCGGAACGAGGACTTCGAATTCCCCGACCTGCTTGGCGCCGCCTACGAATACCTGATTGCCGAATTCGCTGACTCCGCTGGCAAGAAGGGCGGTGAATTTTATACGCCTAGGTCCGTTGTGCGGATGATGGTGCGCCTCCTGAAGCCGACCCTTGAACATGACATCTATGACCCCTGTTGCGGGTCGGGTGGCATGCTGATCGCGGCCAAGGACTACATCGATGAACACGGACAGGACGGGCGCAAGGCCAACCTTTTCGGCCAGGAGAACGCAGGCACCGTCTGGTCCATCGCCAAGATGAACATGCTGCTCCATGGGATCAGCAGCGCTGACCTGCGCAACGAGGATACCCTGGGCGAGCCCCAGCATGTCGACAACGGCGAACTGCGCCGGTTCGACCGTATCCTGACCAATCCCCCGTTCTCCCTCCCCTGGGGGTCAAAGGACAAGGACCGATCTGGGGAATACACATGGCAGCCCAAGTTCCCGGAGCGCTTCTTTCACGAGGTCCCCCGCGGCGCCAAGAAGGCTGACCTCATGTTCCTCCAGCACATGCTGCACGTCACGCGTGACGGCGGCATGATCGCCACCGTCATGCCCCACGGCGTGCTGTTCCGTGGGGGCGACGAGGGCAAGATCCGCCAGAGGATCATCGAACAGGACCAGATCGAGGCGATCATCGGCCTCGGGCCCCAGCTCTTCTACGGCACAGGCATCCCGGCCTGCGTCATCGTCCTACGTCAGCGCATCCAGAACGGTGCGAACCTTGTCTCGGGCAAGCCGAAGGACCGGCAGGGCAAGATCCTCTTCATCAACGCCGACCGCGAGTATTTCGAAGGCCGGGCGCAAAACCACCTGATGCCCGAGCACATCGAAAAGATCGTCACCACCTTCGAGGAATACCGCGAGATCCCCGGCTTCTCGGCCATCGTCGACATCGACACCCTGCGCGACAACGATTTCAACCTGAACATCCGCCGTTATGCCGACAACGCGCCGCCGCCCGAACCGCATGACGTGCGGGCGCATCTGGTCGGCGGCATCCCGAAGGCAGAGGTCGCGGCGAAGGCCGACCTGTTCCGCGCCCACGGGCTGAACCCGATGGACCTGCTGGTCCCCCGCGATGACCGATATCTCGACTTCGCCCCACATCTGACCGCAAAATCCGACCTGAAACCGGCCATCGAGGCCAACGCGGGCCTGCAAGCGCGCGAGGCGGAAATCCGGGCCGCCTTTAACGCCTGGTGGGCCGCGCATCAGGATGGCATCGTGGCCCTTGCCGGGGCCGATCAAGCGGCCGCGCTCATCAGACTCCGCGATGAACTCCTCTCCAGCTTTTCGCAAACGCTGGAGGGGCTGGCCATGCTTGACCCCTTCACCGTGCGGGGCATCATCGCGCAGTTCTGGCAGGCCTCGCGGTTCGACTTCCTCACCCTCATGGCGCGCGACAGCCGGGGTGTTGTCGATGCCTGGCGCACCTCCATCGTCACCGCGCTGGAGGACAAGGGCCACAAGGAAAGCCCGCTGGACCACAAGCTTGTCAGCTTCCTGATGGGCGACTTCGTGCGCGAGATCGAAGAGTTGACCGCGCGAAAGGCCGAACTCGAAGCCCAGATCAAGGCCGCGACCGCCACGCCCGAGGAGGGCGAGGAAGAGGAGGACGACGCGGAACCTGTTGACGAGGCGCAGGTGAAACGGTGGAAAAAGGAACTGGCCGAGGTCAAGAAGACGCTGAAGGCCAAGCACGCGCAGTTCACCGATGCGATCAACGGGGCCGTGGACGGGCTGACCGAGGCGGATGCGGCGGCGCTGATCCTGAAGATCCTGCACGATGACATGGAAAAGATCCTGTCCCGCTACATCGCCGCGCAGCGCGGGCAGATCGTGGCGGCGTTCGAAACCTGGTGGGACAAGTATCGCGTGACCCTGACCGAGATCGAAAGCGCGCGGGCCGAGGCGACGGACAAGCTGGCGGGGTTCCTGAAGGGGTTGGGGTATGTCTGACCTGCATCAACTTGGTCCCCTTATTTCCATACAGAAGGGAAAACCGCCGAAGTCATTCGAGGCGAACACTGCAAACACTCAAGCATATCTCAGCCCCGAGTATCTGCGGGGTATAGCCCCTCCTACCTTTGCTGAGCGTTTCCCAAACTCATTGATGGCCACCTGCGGCGACGTGGTCTTGCTGTGGGACGGGTCGAATGCAGGCGAAGCGTTTCGCGCAAAGCCTGGCATCGTGGCCTCGACCATGGCCGTCATCCGACCAGATCATAGCTTTGATCTGGGGTATTTTTTTCATGCACTTAAGTGGGTCGAGCCCCATCTGAAAAGTCAGACGAATGGCACGGGTATCCCGCATGTTGATCGGCATGTCTTGGAACAAGTGGCGGTCTATCTTCCTGCCAAGCTGGATCAAGCCAAGATCGCCGAAGTCCTCGACACGTTGGACGTGGCGATCCAGGGGACCGAGGCGGTGGTGGCGAAGTTGCGGGCGATGAAGCAGGGACTGCTGCATGACCTGCTGACCCGCGGCATCGACGCGAACGGCGACCTCCGCCCCCCACACCCCGAGGCCCCCCACCTCTACCACCAAACCCCGCTCGGCTGGCTGCCGAAGGAGTGGGATGCATTACCGCTTGGAGACTATACGCAGCACGATATCACCTATGGAATCGTGCAAGCCGGCCCGCACATCGTCGGGGGCATCCCTTACATCCGAACCGGCGATATGTCGGGGGAGGCTTTGGTGCGAGAGAATATGCTCTGCACCTCAGAGAGAATTGCTCGAAGCTATCGTCGCTCCGAAGTGCGCGCTGGCGAACTCGTCATCGCCATTCGCGCAACGCTCGGGAAGGTTCTTCCAGTGCCAGATGATCTTGATGGGGCCAACCTTACGCAGGGAACGGCGCGTATTTCACCACGAGCAAACGTAAATCCGACTTGCCTGATGTGGGCGATCCGTCACCGTCGCGGCCAAGATGCTATCATGAAGGAAGTGAAGGGTTCGACGTTCATGGAGATCTCGCTTGGCTCCCTGCGAAGGGTGCCGATTGCCCTCCCGCGCTCTCGTCAAGAGCAGGATGATATTGCGGCAAGGCTCATCGGTCATGACGCGGCCATCGCCAAAGAACAGGCCCTACTCGACAAACTCCGCCTCCAGAAATCCGGCCTGATGGAGGACCTGCTCACCGGCCGGGTCTCCGTCGCGCCCTTGTTGTAGCCGAAGGGTCAGGTCATGGGTCACGAGTATGACGATGTGGAACTGCCCTTCCTGAACCAGTGCCGCGCCATGGGCTGGCATGTGCAGGAGGGGTCAAAGGACGACCCCAGCCTGACCGGGCGCGCAACCTTCCGCGAAACCATCGCCGAGGCCTGCCTGCGCGAGCGTCTGCGGGCCATCAACCCCGGCCCCGATGGCCAGCCCTGGCTGGACGACGCCCGCCTGTCCGAAGCCGTCAGCGCCCTGACCCGCCACGGCCAGCGCGGGCTGATGGAGGCGAACCAGGCGGTGACGGAACTGTTGCTGCGGGGCCTGACGGTTGAGGGGCTGCCCGGCTGGGACGGCGGGCGCGGCCAGACCATCCGCTACATCGACTGGGACGATGTGGAGGCCAACACCTTCACCATCGCCAACCAGTTCCGCATCGATTGCCCGCCGGGCCATGACGTGGGCAAGGGCTTCATCATCCCCGACCTTGTGCTGCTGGTGAACGGCATCCCGGTGGTGGTGGTCGAGGCGAAAAGTCCCGGCATCCCCGAACCGCTCGCCGAGGCGGTGAACCAGCTTCGCCGCTATCACAACGCGCGCAAGGCCGCGCTGGAGGTGGAGGACAACGAAGGCGCGCCTGCGCTGTTCGCCAGCGTTCAGTTGCTGATCGCCACAAGCTTCGATCAGGCCCGCGTGGGCTGCATCGGCGCGGGACTGGAACACTACGGAAGCTGGAAAACCGTGGTCGGCCCGGATGGCTCCGGGTCCGAGGATGCGGTGGCGGCGGCTCTGGGCAAGAAGGGCCTGTCGGAACAGGAACGCCTGATAGCCGGGATGCTGCGTCCCGCGCATCTGCTGGACATCCTGCGGCATTACCTGTTGTTCATGAATGTGGGCGGCCAGACCATCAAGACCGTCTGCCGCTATCAGCAATACCGCGCCGTGAACCGCGCGCTGGAACGGCTGCGGACGGGCAAAACCCGCGCACAGGATGGCGAATATGACCGGCGCGGCGGGATCGTCTGGCACACGCAAGGGTCGGGCAAAAGCCTGACCATGGTGTTCATGATCCGCAAGATGCGGACCGATGTAGCCTTGCGGAAGTTCAAGGTGATCATGGTCACCGACCGCCGCGACCTGCAACGGCAGTTGTCGGAAACGGCGACCCTGTCGGGCGATGTGGTGGAGCTGGCGACGAATGCCGGGGCGCTGAAGCGGCTTGCACGGCGCAAGGGCCCGGGATTGGTGTTCGCCACGATACAGAAATACCGCACCGAGGAAGATGTACCCGAGGTGACCAAGGGCCCGGCCTTCGAGGTGCTGAACGAGGATGAGACGATCCTTGTCGTAGTGGATGAGGCGCATCGAACCCAGGCCGGAGACCTGCACGCCAACCTGATGGCGGCCTTGCCGAACTGCGCCCGGATCGGGTTCACCGGCACGCCGATCATCATGGGAGAGAAGAAGCGGACGGCCCAGATCTTCGGCGACTTCATCGACCGCTACACGATCAAGGAGGCCGAGGCCGATGGGGCGACGGTGCCGGTCCTCTATGAGGGGCGGACGGCCGAGGGCGCGGTGAAGGACGGCGCCACGCTGGACGGGCTGTTCGAGGACATGTTTCGCGACCGGACCGAGGAAGAACTGGAGGCGATCCGCAAGAAATACGCGACCAAGGGCAACATCCTCGAGGCCCCGGCACTGATCGCGGAAAAGGCCCGCGACATGCTACGGCATTATGTGACGAACCTGCTGCCCAACGGCTACAAGGCGCAGGTCGTGGCCTACAGCCGCCTTGCGGTGATCCGGTATCATGCCGCGTTTCTTGAGGCGCGGGATGAGTTGCTGGCCCAAGCCGCGGCCCTGTCGGATCATGACAAGGCGATGGACGACGAGCTTTTGTGCACAAGGCCGCCGGTGATGCAGGCCCTTGTGCAGGCTTGGCGGTATCGCGACACGCTTGCGCGGATCGAGTTTGCGCCGGTCATGTCGGGTGGCAACAATGATGATCCGACCTGGCGGCAATGGACTGAGGGTTCGGCCCAAGAAGCCCGGATCAAGCGGTTCAAGAAAGCCCTGTTCCACAAGGACCCGGCCAAGACGGATCCGCTGGCGTTCCTGATCGTCAAATCGATGCTGTTGACCGGCTTCGACGCCCCCATCGAGGGGGTGATGTATCTGGACCGGTCGATCCGCGAAGCCGAGCTCTTGCAGGCCATCGCCCGGGTCAACCGGACGGGTTTCGGTAAGTCCTGCGGCATCGTCGTGGACTATTTCGGCGTGGCGCATCACCTGAAAGCCGCCTTGGCCGCATATGCGGACGAGGATATTGAGGGCGCTCTGGTCGGGCTGAATGATCAGATCCCGGTGCTGCGGGACCGCCACATCCGGGTCATCGACATTTTCCGCAGAGCCGGGCTTGAGGACCTTTCCGATGATGAGAGCTGCCTGAATGTCCTTGCGACGGAGAAGGCCCGGGCGGAGTTCACAGTCAAACTCAAGGACTTCCTGACCTCGCTCGAAATCATCCTGCCACGTCCCGAAGGCCTTCCTTTCGTCAAGGATGCGAAGCGCTTGGCCTATATCCATGCCCGTGCGCGCAACCGATATCGCGATGTCATGTCGCTTGGGTCCGATGTCGGGGCAAAGGTCCGAAAGCTGATCGATGACCATGTGATTTCCTTGGGGATCGACCCGAAGATCCCGCCCGTTCAACTGACCGATGCGAACTTTGACAACCATGTTGGGCAGACGACCGGCAGTCGTGCCAAAGCGTCGGAGATGGAGCATGCGATCCGGTCGCACATCCGCAAGAACCTTGAGGCGGATCCTGTTCGTTTCAAGAAGATGTCGGAGCGCCTGAAGCAGATCCTGGAGGGGCTTGGTCAGCAGTGGGACCAGATCATCGAACAACTCCAGGCCCTTATCGATGAGCTTCGCTCCGAAGGCGCACCCGCTGACGGGACAGCGCCTGACATCCCCGAGGTTTATTTACCCTTCTTGCGGACCGTGCTTGAGGCTTGCGCCGCGGGGCCGGAAACGGACTCAGCCCAGTTGCAGGCCATCCACCAAATGACCGTAGAGATTGTTGACCGGATCATTGAGGAGGTGGGCTCCAACCGTTCCATCTGGAGCAGCTTCAAGCTTGCGGATCAGGAAAATCTGCGCTCGGAAATATTTGAGATCATCTTTGATCGGCGACTGAACGGGTTCACGGTGGCCAATGCTGAAAGCCTTGCCGATCAGTTGATACAGCAAGCCAAGGCAAACGACGAAAGGCTCAGGACAGCGTGATGCGTCACCTTCCGCTTTCACCGATCAGAACAGGCGGCAAGCAGACTCGAACCAGTGATCACAGGCTGGAGGTCGATGGCCTGTCTTTCGAGGTGCACAGGAGTGATCGGCGCAAGACCTTGCAGATCACGGTCGAGCGGACCGGCGCGCTTTCGATCGTTGCACCATTGCAGGCCGCAGACCAGCAGTTGGTAGAGTTCGTTGAGGAAAAGCTACTCTGGGTCCACACCAAGATCGAAGAGAAGGCAAGGCTCCAACAGAGGGCTCCGATCAAGGAATTCGTTGATGGCGAGGGGTTCCTATATCTGGGCAAAAGCTACCGGCTCAAGCTTGTGGAAAACCAACTCGTGGATCTGTCGCTTCGCAACGGACGCTTCTGCCTTCGCAAGGCATCTGTGCATCGTGGACGGGAAATCTTGGTAAGCTGGTATACCCGCCGGGCGCAGGATTGGTTTGAACGACAAGTGACCGAGCAAGCGAACCGGATGGGCGTATCCGTCAAGGAGGTCAACGTTCAAGATCTTGGTTATCGCTGGGGATCATTCGGTAGTGGCGGCCGGGTGTCCTTTCACTGGAAAGCCATTCTGCTGCCTCCAAGGATCGCCCAGTACGTGGTGATTCATGAGCTGGCCCATGGGCTGTATCCAGACCATTCGGTCAACTTCTGGATCAAAGTCGAGCAGCATCTTCCCGACTGGCGATGGCGAAAGGGTTGGCTGGCAGAAAATGGGATTCAGGTCGAAGGGTTGTAGGCCTTACATCTTCAGTGAAACGTTCATAGACCTGTCCCCGGCCTGCTTCTCATCGACGGCAGGCGGCGTAACCGCAACGGAGAGTAGGTGCTTGATTACAATCATAGTTCGACGTCGGTTCCGTCACGACGAGCGCGACCGACGTCGAAATGTGTAGGACTGCCTTTGAAAAACATCACAAGTCCAAACGCTTACAACCTGAACACCGAAACGGCGCAGTCATGAGGTCCGGAGAATATCGACCCTTAGAGACCGCTTCCGAGCCTCCTGGCGACGAGGCCAGTGCTCAGCCCCTCCCGCATAACCCTCGAATACAACGAGAAAATCCGGCCGGAGCCGGATCGGGAGAACGCTTTCGCTAGGGCAAATGGCGGATGGGGTGGGATTCGAACCCACGGTACGGTTCCCCGCACGCTAGTTTTCAAGACTAGAGCCTTAAACCACTCGGCCACCCATCCCGCGCGCTTCGATTAGACTGGGTTTGGCAGGATTTCAAGCAGATGCGTGCACCTTGGCTCAAGATTGCGTGTCGATCCTTGCCGATGCAGCGTTGCGGCCTTTCCTCTCTGGCTTGCGATGGCTATGCTTGGCCCGCAAATCACTGGGGCAAATCACCGGGGCAAATCGCTGGGGCAAATCGCTGGGCGGGCCTTGGCAGATCTGGTGAGCATCGGGCAGAACGGCGCCTGCGCAAGGCGGGCAAGCAAAAACGGCAGGGCGAACCTGCCTTGATCGGGGGCTTGGAATGACACGGGCAATGATCAGGACGATTTTCCTGATGACGGCGGCAGCAACGGCCTTGACGGGCTGCGTTGCGGGCGAAAATCCATTTGCAAGAAAAACGGCGGCGGGCGGCACCGAGGCTGCGCCAGCCCAGAAATCAACGCGTCTGGTCGATCGCGATACCGAGGCGCCAGAAGTGTTTCAGACCACCGATACCGCGCTGTGGGATGGGCGGCCGTCGCTGGGCGGCGTCTGGGTGGCCTCGCCCGATGCGAAAGACCCCGAGCGGGTGATCATTCGCAACAAGGCCAATGGCAAATTCGTCATCGGGGCCCTGTTCCGCCGCGAAACGATGAACCCCGGCCCCAAATTGCAGATCTCGTCCGATACTGCTGCGGCCCTTGGCATTTTGGCGGGTCAGCCGACCGCGATCAATGTCACCGCCCTGCGTCGTGAAGAGGCCCCGGTTGAAACCGATGCCACCAAGCCGATCCTTGATTCGTCGGAAACAGTTGAAACCGAAAGTCTTGATCCGATCGCCGGCGCCGCCGCAGCGATTGACCGGGCCGCCGCCAAACCCGGGGCGACCGCGGCCCCTGCCCCCACGGCACCGCCGCCAACCGCACAACCCGCGGCCAAGCCTGCGCCCGCCCCTGCCCCAGCGGCCAGCGGTGGCAGCACCATTCAGATCGGCATCTTCTCGGTCGAGGCCAATGCCAAGCGGGCCGTGGATGCGCTGAAAAAGGCGGGCTTGCCGGCCGAGATGCGCCGCGAAGAGTCGAATGGCAAGGTGCTCTGGTCTGTCACCTCACGCGGGGATGCAGGCGCTTTGACCAAGGTCAAGGGGCTTGGTTTCCCCGACGCCTATTTCCTGAAACGCTGAACCGCCCGGAGGTCTGATGTTCACCCGTCTGCGCCCTGTCCTGACCCTGATCCTGATCCTTGCGGCCACGGCCTCGCAGGCCTTTGAAACCCGCGCGACGGCGGCCTGGGTTTACGATGTGACAACCCAGACGGTGTTGATGGACAAGAACGCCGACACCCCGCTGCCCCCGGCCAGCATGTCGAAACTGATGACGATCAACATGCTGTTCGAGGCCCTGCGCGATGGCCGGGTGACCATGGACACCACCTTTGCCGTTTCGTCACGTGCCAAGGCCATGGGCGGATCGACCATGTTCTTGCAGGAAAGCGACCGGCCCACGGTGGATGAACTGATCCATGGCATGATCGTGAATTCGGGCAACGATGCCTGCGTGGTGGTGGCCGAAGGTCTGGCGGGCACCGAAGAGGCCTTTGCCCAGCAGATGACCCAGCGTGCCCGCGCCCTTGGGATGCAGCATTCGGTCTTTGCCAATGCCAGCGGCTGGCCAAATCCAGACCACCGCATGTCGATGCGCGATCTGGGCATTCTGGCCAAGCGGCTGATCCTGGATTTTCCCGAATATTACCCGATTTTTGCCGAAACCACCTTTAACTACAAAGACCGCGCCCCGGCCAATGCCTCGAACCGCAACCCGCTGCTGGCGCTTGGGGTGGGGGCTGACGGGCTGAAAACGGGCCATACCTCTGAGGCGGGCTATGGCCTTGTCGGATCGGCGGCCCAAGGGGACCGGCGCGTGATCTTTGTCATCACCGGCCTTGCAAGCGAAAAAGACCGCGCCGAAGAGGCTGAGCGGATCGTCAGTTGGGCCTTTCGCCAGTTTGCCGAGAAAACCCTGGTGACGGCAGGCACACGGGTTGCCAGTGCGCCGGTCTGGATGGGTCAGGCGGACAGCGTGGGGCTGGTTCCGGCGGCAGATGTGCGGCTGCTGGTGCCGGCTTTGGTGCAAGAGGGCACCTCGGCCGAAGTGATTTACACCGGCCCGCTGCGCGCCCCGATCAAGGCGGGCGATACGGTGGGCGAGATGATCATCCATGTTCCTGACCTGCCCGATGCCCGTGTGCCGCTGGTGGCCGAGGCGGATGTGGCGGCGGGTGGCTTTGTCAAACGCCTGACCACGGCTGCGCAAAAGCTGATGGCGGAATACCTTGGCGCGCCAGCGGCCTCGTGATTGCAGCAGGCCATGGCAGGACGGTTCATCAGTTTTGAAGGCATTGACGGGTCGGGCAAATCAACCCAAGCCCGCCGCCTTGCCGATGCCCTGAGGGCCGAGGGCCAGACGGTGGTGCTGACCCGAGAGCCCGGCGGCAGCGATGGGGCCGAACAGATCCGCCGTCTGGTGCTGGAGGGCAAGGCCGACCGCTGGTCTGCCGAGACCGAGATCTTGCTGTTCACCGCCGCGCGCCGTGACCATCTGGAAAAGACCATCCGGCCCGCGCTGAACCGGGGCGAGGTGGTGATCACCGACCGCTTTGCCGACAGCACGCGCATTTTTCAGGGCATCACGCGGGGCGACCTGACGGCCACTGTAGACCGGCTGCATGATCTGATGATCGGGATCGAGCCTGACCTGACGCTGTTGATCGACCTTGATCCAGCCGAGGGCCTGCGGCGTGCCACGGCGCGTGCCGGCACTGAAATGCGGTTCGAGGATATGGGGCTGGCCTTTCAGGAAAAGGCACGGGCGGGGTTTCTGGCGCTTGCCGCCCGCCATGACCGTTTTCGCGTCATTGATGGTGCTATGGCGCCTGATCAGGTTGCCGCAGCCGTGCGCCGCGCCGTGGGGGGCTGATGGCAACGGCCGAGCTTCCTGAACCTGACCGCGTTGAAGGGGCCCCGCATCCGCGTGACACCCAAAAGCTGTTCGGGCATGAGGCCGCAGAGGCCGCTGTCTTGCAGGCCTTTACCTCGGGGCGGATGCACCACGGGTGGCTGATCACCGGTGCCAAGGGGGTGGGCAAGGCCACATTGGCGTGGAGGATCGCGCGGTTTTTGCTGACGGCCCCCGATGCGCAGGGCGGTAGCCTGTTTGGCGCGCCACCGCCGCGCGAAAGTCTGGAGACAGACCCGGACGATCCGGTGATCCGGCGCATGGCGCAACTGGCCGAACCGCGCCTGTTCTTGCTGCGGCGCGGCCCGAATGACAAGGAAACCGCGCTGTCTGCCGATATTCGCGTGGATGAAGTGCGCAAGATGAAATCGTTTTTTGCCCTGTCTGCCGCCGATGGCGGACGTCGGGTGGCGATCATTGATGCGGCGGATGAGATGAACACCGGCGCGGCCAATGCCTTGCTGAAATTGCTGGAAGAGCCGCCGGCGAATGTTACCTTTCTGGTCATCGCCCACCAACCCCACCGCCTGCTGCCCACCATCCGGTCGCGCTGTCGGGAATTGCGGCTGACGGCCCTGGCCCCCGAACCGCTGGCCCGTGCGCTGGAACAGGCAGGCGGCGCGGTTGACCCGGATGAGGCGATTGCCCTGGCGCAACTGGCGGGCGGTTCGGTGGGCGAGGCCTTTCGCCTGACCCATCTTGACGGGCTGAAGACCTATGCGGCGCTGGTCGCCCTGTTTGCCACCCTGCCCCGGATGGATCGCCCCCGCGCGTTGCATCTGGCCGAGCTGGGGGCCGGGCGCGGGCAGGAAGAACGGTTTGATCTGATCGTCACGCTGCTGGATCTGTTTCTGGCGCGGCTGGCGCGGGCGGGTGTGACCCGCCAGTTGCCGCCCCCCGCTGCGCCCCAGGAAGCCGAGGTCTTCGCCCGTCTTGCGCCAAGCGAAGCCGCCGCCCGCCACTGGGCCGATCTGGCACAAAGCCTGTCGCTGCGCGCCCGGCGCGGCAAGGCCGTCAACCTTGACCCTGCCGCCCTTCTGATGGATAGCTTTCTTAAAATTGACGAGACGGCGGGTTCCCTCGCCCTCAGGTGACCCAATGACCGCACAGACGCCCGACACCCTGCCCGAGATCGTGGACAGCCATTGCCATCTGGATTTCCCGGATTTTCAGGATGAACTGCCCGACGTGATCGCCCGCGCCAAGGCCGCAGGCGTGCGCCGCATGGTGACGATCTGCACCCGCATCGTGAACGAACCAAAGGTGCGCGCGATTGCCGAAACCTACCCCGAGGTGTTTTACGCCGCAGGCATCCACCCGCTGAATGTGACCGAACAACCGCTGGTGTCGGTCGCAGATCTGGTGGCCCTGGCGCAGCATCCGCGCCTGGTGGGCATTGGCGAAACCGGGCTGGATTACCACTACACGCCGGAAACCAAGGTGTTGCAGCAAGACAGCCTGCGCATTCACATTCAGGCCGCGCAGGAAACCGGCCTGCCGCTGATCATCCATGCGCGCGATGCCGATGATGACATGGCCGCCATTCTGACCGAAGGCTATCGCGACAGGCCCTATAGCTGTGTCATGCACTGCTTTTCGTCGGGGGCGGGTCTGGCCAAGGCTGCGCTGGACCTTGGGTTCTATCTGTCGATGTCGGGGATCGCCGCTTTTCCCAAAAGCCAGGACTTGCGCGATATCTTTGCCGCAGCGCCCGTAGATCGCATCTTGCTGGAAACCGACAGCCCCTATCTGGCCCCCCCGCCCCATCGCGGGCGGCGCAATGAACCGGCCTATACCGCCTTTACCGCCAAGGTCGGCGCGCAGGTCTTTGGCCTGTCCGAGGCCGCCTTTGCCGCCCAGACCACGGCGAATTTCGACAGGCTGTTCCGCCGGGCCGCGCGCCGGGCCAAGGCCGCCTGATGGCCCGCCTGCGCTTTACCATTCTGGGCTGTGGATCGTCGGGCGGGGTGCCGCGCCTTGGCGGCGAAGGCATCGGGGCCGATTGGGGGGATTGTGATCCGGCCAACCCCAAGAACCGCCGCCGCCGCTGTTCGCTGTTGGTCGAGCGCATCAGCGAGACAGGCCGCACCCGCGTTCTGATCGACACCACCCCCGATATGCATGCCCAATTGCTGGATGCAGGGGTGGGGGTGCTGGATGGCGTGGTCTATACCCATGCCCATGCCGACCATACCCATGGCATTGATGACCTGCGGCAGGTTGTGTTCAACATCCGCCGCCGACTGCCCGTCTGGGCCGATGGCCCGACGCAAGAGGCGCTGTTGTCGCGGTTTGCCTATGCCTTCATCCAGCCCGCCGGGTCGCCCTATCCCCCGATCCTGGACATGAACACGATCGACGGGCCAGTCTGTATCGACGGGCCGGGGGGCGTTGTTACCCTGCTGCCGTTCTTGTGCGAACATGGCTCGATGGATGCATTGGGCTTTCGCATCGGGGATCTGGCCTATCTGCCCGATGCGGTTGCCATCCCCGACCAGCATTGGCCCTTGCTGAACGCGCTAAAGGTGTTTGTGGTCGATGCCCTGCGCCGCAAACCGCACCCAACCCACGCACATCTGGACATGACGCTGGGCTGGATCGCCCGCGCCCAGCCTGCGCGCGCGGTGCTGACCAACATGCATAACGATCTGGATTATGCCACCTTGCAGGCCGAACTGCCCCCGCATATCCGGCCCGCCCATGATAACATGGTGATCGAGATCCCGGCATGAGCCTGCTGCTGGATGTGATCATGCCGGTGTTTCTGATCATCGGCTTTGGCTATGCCATGGCGCGCCAAGGGCTTTTCAACGACAGCGCCGTGGATGGGGTGATGCGCTTTGCCCAGAATTTCGCGGTGCCGGTTCTGCTGTTCCGGTCGATCGCGCAGCTTGATCTGGGGGCAGCCTATGATGTCGGGCTGATGCTGTCGTTTTACATCGGGGCGCTGACATCCTTTGCCTTTGGTCTGTTGGGCGCGCGCCTGCTGTTTCGCCGCCCGCTGACCGATTCCGTTGCCATCGGTTTTGCCTGCCTGTTTTCCAATTCGTTGCTGTTGGGCCTGCCCATCACCGAACGGGCCTATGGCGCCGATGCCCTGGCGGGCAACTATGCCATCATCTCGATTCATGCGCCGCTGCTGTATGCGTTGGGAATTGCGCTGATGGAATGGGCGCGAACCACGGGTCAGGGCCTGTCGATGGGTGCCCTTGGCCGACAGATTTCAAAAGCCACCCTGTCGCAGCCGCTGGTCATTGGCATTGCCTGTGGCTTTGCGCTGAACCTGACGGGGCTGCCCATGCCGGGGGCCTTTTGGTCGGCGGTCGACATGATGGCGCGCGCGGCCATTCCTGCGGCCTTGTTCGGCTTGGGTGGGGTCTTGTTCCGCTATCGGCCCGAGGGCGACAAGGCGACGATTGCGATGATCTGCTTTGCCAGCCTGATCTTGCACCCCGGCATCGCCTGGGTGCTGGGAACGCAGGTCTTTGACAATGATACGGCCAGCCTGCGGTCGTCGGTGCTGACGGCGGCCATGGCCCCCGGCGTGAATGCCTATATGTTTGCCCATCTTTACGGGGTGGCCAAGCGGGTCAATGCCACAGCTGTGCTGGTGGCCACGGCCCTGTCGATGGGCACGATCTGGGTTTGGTTGCAAATCCTGCCCTGACCGCCTGCCGCCAAAGGAAAAGGGCGCAGTCCGCGACCGCGCCCCCCATTCTTTGCAGACGTCACGCCCTGTCAGACACCGGTCACACCGCGCAACCGGTCTGACCGGCGGCGCAGCAGCTCGACCGTGGCCAGCAGGCCGATCGACACGATCACCAGAATGGTCGCCACCGACAGGATCGCCGGGCTGATCTGTTCACGGATCCCGTTCCACATCTGGCGCGGGATGGTCTGCTGGTCATGGGCCGCCACGAACAGAACCACCACCACTTCGTCAAACGAGGTGACAAAGGCAAACAGCGCCCCCGAGATCACGCCCGGCAGGATCAGCGGCATGGTGACCTTGAAAAAGGTCGTCGTCGGATTTGCCCCAAGGCTGGCCGCGGCGCGCGTCAGTGAATGGTCAAAGCCCGACAGGGTGGCCGTGACGGTGATGATGACAAAGGGAATACCCAGCGTGGCATGGGCCAGAACGATGCCGGTATAGGTGCCGGCAAGGCGCCCGCAACTGTCAGCGGCAAGGCCTGTCCATGTCAAAAGACTGCACGGGTTAGAGTAGAAGAAGAACAACCCCGTCGCCGTGATGATGATCGGCACGATCATGGGCGAGATCAGGATCGCCATCACCGCCTTGCGATAGGGCATCTCGGCCCGGCTAAGCCCCAAGGCGGCCACTGTGCCCAGAACCGTGGCCACGATGGTCGAGAAAAAGCCGATGATGACCGAATTCTTGGCCGCATTGACCCACGCGGCCTCACGCCAGACCTGGCCCCACCACGCCGCATCGCGCGGCACATCGGTCGGCACGCCCGGCTGCGTCAGCAACAGGTCATACCAACGCAGGCTGTATCCCTCGGGGTCGAAGGCCAGCATCTTCTCGGTAAAGGTGAAATACGGCTCGGCGTTAAAGCTGAGCGGGATGATCACCAGAATGGGCGAGATCAGAAAGAGGAAGATCAGGGCGCAGATCGTCAACCGGCTGAAATACCAGACGCGCTCAAGCGGGCTTGCGTAAACAGGTAGGGCCATTTTCTTATCCCAGCTTCAGGTTGTCGATGCCCACGAGCTTGTCGTAGAGCCAATAGAGCACCAGAACCACACCCAGCAGAATTGCAGCTAGGGCAGCGGCCAGTGACCAGTTCAGACTGTTGGTCATGTGAAACGCGATCAGGTTCGAGATCAGCTGACCATCGGCCCCGCCAACCAGCGCCGGGGTGATGTAATAGCCAACCGCAAGGATGAACACCAAGAGCGAGCCCGCGCCGATCCCCGGCAGCGTTTGCGGCAGATAGACCCGGCGGAACGCCGTCCAGCTGCTGGCCCCCAAGGACCGCGCAGCCCGCACATAGCTGGGCGGAATCGGGCGCATCACCGAATACAGCGGCAAAATCATGAAGGGCAGCAGGATATGCGTCATCGCGATGATCGTGCCGGTCTGGTTATACATCATCGAAATGCGGCCATCGTCCCCGATAATCCCCAGCGCGACCAGCGTGTTGTTGATCACGCCCTGCTGTTGCAACAGCACCATCCAACTGGTCGTGCGCACCAACAGCGATGTCCAGAACGGCAAAAGCACCAGAATCATCAGCAGGTTCGACCATTTCAACGGCAGCGTCGCCAAAAGATGCGCCACCGGATAGGCCAGGATCAGGCAGGCCACCGTGATCAGCGCGGCCATAAAGAAGGTGCGCTTGAACAGCGTGACATAGATCTGGCGATCTTCGGCCACGGCCACGATCTCGTGCTTTTCGTTGCGCGTCATGTCGATGGCGGCCAGAAAGAAATTCGTGCTGTAAGCCGGGGCCACCTGCCGCATCGTCGCCCAGATGGCAGGATCGGCCCATTTCGGCTCGGCCTCTAGCACGGCCTCTTTGTAGGGCGGCTCAAGCGAGCGGAACTTGCGCCCCGACGAGGTGAACAACGACCGAGTGCCGGAATATTCATAGTTCACGCGGGTGCCCACTTCGCCAATCGTGCGGGCGACGGCAGCATCGCGAATATCCAGCGCCAGGGCCTCATAGGCGGCCTCATCCGGCACGGTGCCCGGCTCGGTCGACTCAAACCATGCCACAAGGCGCGGCATGTTGGCCGAAAACTTGTCGTTATAGATCGACTGGTGCAGCATCTGCCCGATGGGCAGAACGAATGTCACCACGATGAAAGCAAGCAGCGGCAACACCAGCAAGAACGCACGCCGTTTGGCCTGTTGCTGGGCGCGCGCAAGCGCAGCCTTCAGCGGGCGGCCATCAGCAGTGGTCAGAAGTGCGGCGGGCGCGGCGGAAAGATCAGCCATGTCGGTCCCTTTTGCGATGGGTCTCTCTGGATACGGACCCTTCAGCGATGATGGGGGCGGCAGTCAGCCCGCCGCCCCCATTTGGTCTTAGTTTGCCAGCCAGGCGTTGAAACGCTCGTTCAACTCGACATCCCGGTCGGCCCAGAACTCAAAGTTGTTGACCAAGGCATTGGTCAGCGCCTCGGGCGAGGTGGGCATATGGGGGGCCATGGCCGTCTTGCCATCTTGATACATGCCAACCAGCGGGGCCGAAGATTTGCGGGCCGGGCCGTAAGAGATGTATTTCGACTGGTCGGCCAGACGCTGGCTGTCGGTGGCAAAGGCGATGTATTCCATGGCCAGATCCTTGTTCGGCGCACCTTTGGGCACAACAAACAGGTCAAAGTCCATGATCTGGCCATCCCAGATGATTTCGAACGGCTTGCCTTCGCCAACGGCGGCCGCAAAGATCCGGCCGTTATAGGCGGTCGACATCACCACTTCGCCATCGGCCAGCAGTTGCGGCGGCTGCGCGCCAGCTTCCCACCAGACGACTTCCGACTTGATCGTATCCAGCTTGGCAAAAGCGCGATCGACACCTTCCGGGGTGGACAGCACGTCGTAAACTTCGGCCGCGGGCACGCCATCGGCCATCAACGCCATTTCAAGGTTCGCCTTGGCGCCCTTGCGCAGGCCGCGCTTGCCGGGGAATTCGGCCAGATTGAAGAAGTCGTCAATCGAGTCCGCGCCCGAAACCTTGGTGCTGTCAAAGGCCGCAACCGTGGACCAGACGATGTTGGCAACGGCACATTCCGAGGCCAGGGCGCCATCAATAAAGTCATCAGCGGCCGGGGTGCCATCAACGCCAGCCGGAAGCGCGGCATGGTCGATCACTTCCAAAGCGCCTTCGTCACACAGACGCACGGCATCCGACAGTTCAACGTCGAACACGTCAACGGTCACGTTGCCGGCCTCGACCATGGCCTTGATCTGGGTCGCCGGGTTATCGGCGGCCAGCATGTTCACGACCACGCCCTTTTCGGCGGCGAAAGGCTTGTTATAGGCCTCAACCTGGCTGGTCTCATACGACCCACCCCAAGACATCACGGCCAGTTCGGCGGCCGAGGCCGAGAAACCGACGGTGGTCATCGCGGTGGAAAGAATAAGCAGTTTTTTCATTCGTTAGCTCCCTGGTGATTGGTTTTCGTGTTTGTTAGCCGCTTTTGCGCGGCATTCCCCGTTTTTCGGGGAATATCAGTCGTGATCAAGTGCGCGCGCATCCTGTGGATGCCAGCCCACCTTGATTTTCTGGCGCGGGCTCAGATGCGTCTGGCCCAGCGTGTTGCGCATCTTCATCACGAAATCATTCGATCCGGCCACGCGCATGACCACCCGCAGGATATCCCCCATATAGATCACTTCCAGCACTTCGGCGTCGATCATATGGGCCCCTTCGGGCATCATCTCGGACTTGAACTCTACCCGTTCAGGGCGGATCGAGACGAGCGTTTTTTGCCCTTTCTCGGTCACGTTCACGGGGGTGGCATCGATCAATTCGCCGGTCGCCAGACGGACCAGCGCCTTGTCGCCCGACAATTCTTCGATCGTGCCCGGCAACTTGTTATTTTCACCGATGAACTGCGCCACAAAGCTGTTGTCGGGGCGCTCATACAGATCGGCGGGCGGGGCCAGTTGCTGAATCTTTCCATCGTTGAACACGGCAACGCGGTCTGACATCGTCAGCGCCTCGCCCTGATCGTGGGTGACATAGACCACCGTGATGCCCAGGCTTTCATGCAGATGCTTGATTTCAAACTGCATATGTTCACGCAGTTGCTTGTCCAGCGCGCCAAGCGGTTCGTCCATCAACACCAGCGACGGGTCAAAGACCAACGCCCGCGCCAGGGCGATGCGCTGCTGCTGCCCACCCGACAACTGGGCCGGACGGCGGGCAATGAAATCGCCCATCTGCACCATATCCAGCGCGCGCTTGACCTTGGCCTCACGCTCTGACTTGCCCATGCCCCGCACTTCCAGCGGGAAGGCCAGGTTTTCGCCCACGGTCATATGCGGGAACAGCGCGTAGTTCTGAAACACCATCCCGATGCCGCGCTTGTGCGGTGGCACCGTGTTGATGGGCTGGCCATCCAGCCTGATTTCGCCATGGGTGGCCGTTTCAAACCCGGCCAGCATCATCAGACAAGTGGTCTTGCCACTGCCCGAGGGGCCAAGCATCGTCAGAAACTCGCCCTTGCCGATGTTCAGGTTAAGGTCTTTGACGACCAGAGAAACGCCATCATAGCTTTTCTGGACGTGCTCAAAAGCAACGAATGCGTCGTTGTGGCTTACGCTCACCGCGCTTATCTCCCCGTATGGTCCGGCAGGTATCCTGCACTTATTACGACAACTAAATCCAAAGCGGTGGCGCATTGCAACCAAGTTGTCACAGGTCAGGGCTTCGCATGCCGAATAAGGGAAAATCGGTCATTTTGCGCCGCTTTCGCCAAACTTTGCGGCAATCTGAGGAGGCCGGGCAGGAAGATCGCCTGACGCGCAAATCGCCGAACGGGCCGGAAAAGACCACCGTTTTGGCTGAAATCGCCAGAATTCACAGCGCTTTGGCTGGCGCAGGCCCCAGGGATGCCATCACGGCAGAGGCACCCCGGGCCCGCAAATGAAAAGGCGCCGATTGCGCGGCGCCAGTTTCTTAATCAACCAAGTCGTGGTGCGGATGAAAAGACTCGAACTTTCACTCCGGTTAAGGAACAGCGACCTCAACGCTGCGCGTCTACCAATTCCGCCACATCCGCAGACACGACTTGGATGCGCGGCTTCTAGCGAAGCTTTGCGGCGAAGGAAAGGGGGATTTTCACCCCCCTGACCAAGTTAATTGCCCAACAGCAGGAACGGCAGTTTGGCCGCCGACAAGACAGCCCGCGCACCGGCCTCAGAGGGCGGTGCCTGGGTGGCCGTGGGGGCTGCGGCCGCCTGTGGCGGGGCGGCGGGTTCGGCCATAGCGGGGGCCGCGTCGGGCACCAGCGCGAATTGCGGCAACGCCGCCGGCACCACAGGCGGGGCTGCCGGGGCCAGATCGCCCGCCCGGCCCGCCATCGTATAGGCCGCCTTGCGAATCAGTTCGGGCCGGTCATTCAGGCCAGGCGCAAAAACCGCCCCGCCCTGCCCCATGGCGTTGATCCCCATATCATACCATTCCAGCGCCAGATCGGGGCGCAGCGCGGCCCCAAAGCCCTGGCTCAGGTGATGGCCCAAAAGCTCGCCATAGGCGGTCTCGCCCATGGCCGCCAACAGCAAGGCCGATCCGATCGCCACATCCATCGCATCGGTGGTATAGCCAACACCCAAACAGACCTTGGCGGTGCCCGACAATTGCGCCGGCGACATGCCCGAGCCCAGCACAAAGCCCTGAACCCCCGTCAGCACCTCGTCGCGCGTCTTCAGCGACAGCGCTGCCACATGCTCGGCCAGAACCGGGCCAAAGCCGGTGCATTGTTCGGCGATCTGCTGCGCCGTAAAGCCTGCCACCTTGGCGGCCAGATCTTCGCCCGTGGCCATGGCATAGGTCCGGGCCAGGCAGAACTGCTCGCCCAGCGCAAAGCTGGCATCGGTCATCGTGGCGCTGGTGACATAGCCGCCATTCGAATTGGTCAGCAGGCTGATCTTGTTGCACTGGCTGGCCAGCGACACCTGCGCCACGCCAGACCCCATGAAGGACGGCAGCGCCGGGGCGGCAGCGGCAACCGGGGCCTCAGGCTCCGGCATCAAGCTTGGCAGCGCCGTCGCCCCCGCCATCACCGCCCCCGCCGCCGGGGCCACCGGCATCGGCGTCACCGCCTGTGCCACATTGGGCACCACCCCCGCCATTTCATCGCGCTGCGCCATCAGCAGGCCCTTCATCCCCATCGGATGACTGGCCACCGCCTGCGCAACCACCGGCCCACCGGCCACGCCGCGGTGATAGGCCGTGACAAGGATCGTCCGCTCATAATCGGTCAGTTGGCCCGTGGGCGGATAGCCAAGAGTGGCCTGATAGCTGGAAATCGCAGCCCGGCTTTTCGGCCCGATCGAGCCATCTGGCGTGCCCACCGGATAGCCAAAGAAATTCAGCGCCGTCTGCACTTCGCGGTTCGCCTCACGCTGGGCCGACGAGATCCCCGAGGATTTGGTCGATTTGCGCGGCGCGCTGCTGGTCTTGCGCTTTTGCTGATCCTTGGCGATGGCATGGCCGATGATGCCGCCAATCAGCGCCCCGGCAATCGCATCGCCAGCATCGGCCTGCGCCTGCCCCACGGGCCCGACAATCATGCTGGCCGAAATGGCCGCAGTTGCAATTGCCTTGAGTTTCATTCCATCTCTCCCCAGAATCGAAATCGCCGTCTCTAAAATCGCGCAAATGTTACCACCGATGTCTTCGCCGCACAGTCATAAATTCCAGACCCAAGGCCAGATCATGCCCGAATGGACCACACTTCCCGGCCTGTCAGACTATGCCCAGACCCTGACCGCGATGGAGGCACGGGCCGAAGCCATTTCCCGGGGCGAGGCCCCCGAGGCGATCTGGCTGCTGGAGCACCCCCCGCTGTATACCGCGGGCACCAGTGCGCGGGCCCAGGATCTGACAGATCCTGACCGTTTTCCGGTGCATCAGGTGGGGCGCGGCGGGCAATACACCTATCACGGCCCCGGTCAGCGCGTGGTTTATGTGATGCTGGATGTTGGCGCGCGCGGCCGCGATGTGCGCTGCTTTGTGCGCGCGATGGAAAACTGGGTGATTGCTGCCTTGGCCGAATTCAACATCCACGGCGAAATCCGCCCCGGCCGTGTGGGCGTCTGGGTCACCCGCCCCGACCGCCCCGCCACTGCCGATGGCACCCCGGCCGAAGACAAGATCGCCGCCATCGGCGTCAAACTGCGTCGTTGGGTCAGCTTTCACGGCATTTCGATCAATGTCGAACCCGACCTGTCGCATTTTTCAGGCATCGTGCCTTGCGGCATCCGCGATCATGGCGTGACCAGCCTTGTCGATCTGGGCCTGCCCGTCACGATCGAGGATCTGGACGTGGCCTTGAAAACCACGTTCCCCCGCTTTTTCCCCGATGGCGGGCTGCACCCCGATGGGAAAAACCCGCCGGGTTGCGCGGTTTAGGCCGCCCGGATCACCCGTGCCAGCCGCGCGATGCCTTCATCGACGGCAGGGCCATCATTCAACGAAAAGCTCAGGCGAATGGTGTTGCTGCCCGAGCCATCGGCAAAAAATGCACGGCCCGGCACAAAAGCCACCTTTTCCGTCTTGATCGCCCGCGCCAGCAATTCGGCCCCGTCCATGCCGTCGGGCATGGTGATCCAGACGAACATGCCGCCTTCGGGCCGCGTCCAGTGCACATCTTTGGGCATTTCGCGGTCCAGCGCGGCCAGCATCCCGTCGCGGCGCGCGCGATAGGCCTGCCGCAGGGCCGAGACATGGCTGTCGAACACCCGCGCCGCCACATCGGCCACCGCCATCTGATTCAGCGTGGGCGAATGCAGATCGGCGGCCTGCTTCATCAGCACCAGCTTGCCGATCACCGGGCTGGCCGCGCAAACCCAGCCAATGCGCAGACCCGGCGCAAGTGTCTTGGAAAACGACCCGGAATAGATCGTCCGGCAGGCTTCGATGCTGCCCTTGCGCGCGATTTCCAGCGCCAGAATCGGCGGCACCGGCTCTCCGTCATAGCGCAGCGCCTGATAGGCGGCGTCTTCGACGATGGCGATGTCCAGATCTTCGGCCAGATCCAGCACCCGCTGGCGCCCGGCAAGGTCGATCGTCTCGCCCGTAGGGTTGGCGAAATCAACCGACAGATAGGCGAATTTCACCCGCCCCCCCTTGGCCTTTGCCTTTGCCGCAAAATCGGCAGCCTCGCGGTTCGAACCGGGGTCCAGCCGGTCATAAGTCGGCTCATAGGCGTTGAACGCGCCCAAAGCGCCCATATAGGTCGGCCAGTTCACCAGCACGGTATCGCCCGCGCCAATCATCAGCTTGCCCAGATAATCCAGTGCCTGCTGCGACCCCGAGGTGATCAGGATGTTGTCTGGCCCGCACGGGATTCCCAAACCCGTCATGTGATCGGCCAACCACGCCCGCAGGGCAGCCGACCCTTCGCTGACCGAATATTGCAGCGCTGCCGCCGCCTGACCGGGGGCCAGCACGCGCGCCATGGCCTCTTGAAAGGCCGCAACCGGAAACATGCGCGGGTCGGGAATGCCGCCTGCGAAAGAGATGATGTCAGGCTGGTCCAGCAGTTTCAAAAGCTCGCGGATCTCTGACGCTTTCATGCGCCCCATCCGCGGTGCCAAAACCTGTTCCCACTGCATCGCAATCCTCCCCCGGTGCCGTGGCGCGACATTGGCGCGGCCCGCGATTTAAGTCAATCTGCCTGACCCATACCCGGTGCGTGCGACGTTCCTCCAACTTGCATTTCGGGGTTTTGGCCGCCATGTTGGCGAGCACATCTGTAAAAGGGGTTTGTTCGCCCCGACCAAAAACCGGAGTTCAGAATGAAATATACCCTGATCGCAGCCGCTTCGTTGTTGGCAGCCCCCGCCTTTGCAGGCGATGTCGCTGTTGGCGAATCCGAATTCAAGAAGTGCAAGGCGTGCCATGCGATCGTGGCCGATGACGGCACCGAGATTCAAAAGGGCGGCAAGACCGGCCCCAACCTTTACGGCGTCGTCGGGCGTCAGGTTGGCGCGCTGGAAGGCTTCAAATATGGCGACGGTATCGTGGCCGCCGGGGCCGATGGCAAAGTCTGGGACGAGGCGATGCTGGCCGCCTATGTGACCGATCCGGCCGCATGGCTGAAGGAAGTCACCGGCGATGCGGGCGCCAAATCGAAAATGACCTTCAAGCTGCGCGCAAAGCAAGAAGACGTGGCCGCCTATCTGGCGTCTGTCTCGCAGTAATCTGCCCTGCATCAGATTTGAACGGCGCGGCCCCCTGCCGCGCCGTTTTCCATTTCGCGCCCTGACGTGAACCCTGCGGCACGATCCCGCCGGTCACGCCTTCGTGAAACGGGTTGTGGCTGAGAATGCCGGGAAACGGGTTATCCTTACGTTCTCAGTTCATTCAGCGACGGAGCCCCAGATGACACGTCTGACCGCCAAAGACTTTCAGCCCGAAATCCTAGAGCTTTACGACTATTACGCCCATGGCAAGATCACCAAGCGCGAGTTTCTGGACCGCGCCGCCAAATTCGCCGTGGGGTCAATGACGGCCGCCGCCATCCTGTCGGCCATGCAGCCCAATTACGCCCTGGCCCAGCAAGTGATGGCCGATGATGCCGATATCACCGCCGAAACGATCACCTATCCGTCACCGAACGGGCATGGCGACGTAAAGGGCTATCTGGTGCGCCCCGCCAATGCCACGGGCACGCTGGGGGCGGTGGTCGTGGTGCATGAAAACCGCGGCCTGAACCCCTATATCGAAGATGTCGCGCGGCGCGTGGCCAAGGCAGGTTACATCGCCCTTGCCCCCGATGGCCTGACATCGGTTGGTGGCTATCCCGGAAATGACGATCAGGGCCGCGAATTGCAGCAGCAGGTTGATCCGACCAAGCTGATGAACGACTTTTTTGCCGCCATCGAATTCCTGACCGCCCATGCCGAGGTGAATGGCAAGGTGGGCATCGTCGGCTTTTGTTACGGCGGCGGGGTCTGCAATGCCGCAGCCGTGGCCTATCCCGAACTGGCCTGCGCGGTGCCGTTCTACGGGCGTCAGGCCGCGGCCGAGGATGTGCCCCGCATTCAGGCGCCACTGCTGCTGCACTTTGCCGAGCTTGACACCCGGATCAACGAAGGCTGGCCCGCCTATGAGGCCGCGTTGCAGGCCAATGGCAAGGTGTTCGAGGGCCATATCTACCCCGGCGTGAACCACGGATTCCACAATGACACCACCCCACGCTATGACGAGGCCGCGGCCAAACTGGCCTGGGATCGCACCTTGGCGTGGTTCGCCACCTATCTGACCTGACGCGCCCCAGCGCCGTCGGGTCAGCCCGGCGGCGCACCCTGTAAGCCCCGGCGTGGTGTCAATGCCCCTGCGACGTTTGATCTTGATCTAGATCAATTTCCGCCGTTGCCCCATCGCCCCCACCAAGCTATTACCAAAGATGTCGCCCCGACTCCGCTTTGCGGGGGCGGGTGGAAGGGAACACTTCTCGGGTATGACCCCGCGGAGAACAACAAGAAACGGGAGACGCCTATGGCGGACGCAGCCATTCATGGCCACGACCATGACGAGCGGGGATTTTTCACCCGCTGGTTCATGTCGACCAACCACAAGGATATCGGTATCCTTTATCTCTTCACCGGGGGCCTTGTCGGCCTGATCTCGGTCATCTTCACCGTTTACATGCGGATGGAGTTGATGAATCCCGGTGTGCAATACATGTGTATGGAAGGTGCGCGCCTGACCGCAGCCACGACCAGCGAATGTACACCCAACGGCCACCTGTGGAACGTGCTGATCACCGGCCACGGGATTCTGATGATGTTCTTCGTCGTCATCCCGGCGCTGTTCGGCGGCTTTGGCAACTACTTCATGCCGCTGCAGATCGGTGCACCGGACATGGCCTTCCCCCGGCTGAACAACCTGTCCTACTGGCTGTATGTCGCAGGCACCTCGCTGGCCGTTGCCAGCGTGATCGCGCCGGGTGGCAATGATCAGCTTGGCTCGGGCGTGGGCTGGGTGCTTTACCCCCCGCTTTCGGTCAATGAAGGCGGCTATTCGATGGATCTGGCCATTTTCGCCGTGCACCTGTCGGGTGCCTCGTCGATCCTTGGGGCCATCAACATCATCACCACCTTCCTGAACATGCGCACGCCGGGCATGACCCTGCACAAAGTGCCGCTGTTCGCCTGGTCGATCTTTGTGACCGCATGGCTGATCCTGCTGGCTCTGCCGGTTCTGGCTGGCGCCATCACCATGCTGCTGACCGACCGCAACTTCGGCACCACCTTCTTCGATCCCGCAGGTGGCGGTGACCCGATCCTGTATCAGCACATTCTGTGGTTCTTCGGTCACCCCGAAGTGTATATCATCGTGCTGCCCGCCTTTGGCATCATCAGCCAGGTGATCGCAACCTTCTCGCGCAAGCCGATCTTCGGTTACCTGCCGATGGTTTATGCGATGGTCGCCATTGGGGTGCTGGGCTTTGTCGTCTGGGCGCACCACATGTATACCGTTGGCATGTCGCTGACCCAGCAATCCTACTTCATGCTGGCAACGATGGTCATCGCGGTGCCAACCGGCGTCAAGATCTTCTCGTGGATCGCCACCATGTGGGGCGGCTCGATCGAGTTCAAGACGCCGATGCTTTGGGCCTTTGGCTTCCTGTTCCTGTTCACCGTTGGCGGTGTGACGGGTATCGTCCTCAGCCAAGCTGCCGTGGACCGGGCCTATCATGACACCTATTACGTCGTGGCCCACTTCCACTATGTGATGTCGCTGGGCGCCGTGTTCGGGATCTTTGCCGGTATCTACTACTACTTCGGCAAGATGTCGGGCCGTGAATATCCCGAATGGGCAGGCAAACTGCACTTCTGGACCATGTTCATCGGTGCCAACCTGACCTTCTTCCCGCAGCACTTCCTGGGCCGTCAGGGCATGCCGCGCCGTTACATCGACTACCCCGAGGCCTTTGCCTACTGGAACTGGTTCTCGTCGATCGGCGCCTTCCTGTCCTTCGCCTCGTTCGTGTTCTTCATCGGCGTGATCTTCTATTCGCTGCGCTATGGCAAACGCGTCACCCAGAACAACTACTGGAACGAATATGCCGACACGCTGGAGTGGACCCTGCCGTCACCCCCGCCAGAGCACACCTTCGAGCAACTGCCGAAGCAATCTGACTGGGACAAAAGCCACGCCCACTAAGGCCTGACCTTCCCGCAAAAGGCCCCGGAGCGATCCGGGGCCTTTTCACATGACAGGATGCCCCCAATGCTTATGACTGCCCTGCCGCTGCTGTTGATCTGGCTTGCCCTGCCCCTTGCGGCCGTGCCGCTGTTTCGCCGCAGCAGCCTGCCAACGGTGACCATGGCCCTGACCCTGACGGCGGCCGTGCTGGCGGCGCTTGCCGTTGGCCTTGCGCCCGTTCTGCCGCCAGATCTTGGCACCACAGACCCAGCCACGATGCCCAGCAGCTTTCTGACACTGGGCCGCAGCCACTATCTCATTGGCCTCTCTATGTGGTTGCTGGGGGCCGGTGGGCTGGTCTTGCTTGCGGGTGGCTTGGCCAAGGGGCGCACCGCCGGGCTGATGCGCAATCTTGGGGCCGCAGGCCTTGTGCTGCTGCATCTGGCTGCGGCCTTGCAGATGCTGCGCCTGTTCTTGCCCCTGCCCGCGCCCCAGAACGGCAGCACTGACATGCAAAGCCTGTATTTCACCATCTCCATGGCCGACACCGTCACTGCCCTTGGCTTTTTCACCGGCAGTCTTCTGATCCTTGGCCTTGCGGTTCAGGGGCTGCTGTCGCTGCTGCGCAGGGGGTGAATTCCAGACCGTGACACGCCCGGTCTTTTGCGCCACCCTAAGACAGTCTCGCCCAAGGAACCCCGCATGCGCCGCCGTCTTGTCCTTTGCCTTGCCCTGACCGCCAGCCTTGCCCAAACCGCCTGCCAAACCACCCCAGAGGCAGAGCCGGACTTCAACGTCACCACCATGCCGACCACCGGCACCGAGGCTGGTGCCCAGGTCCATCTGCTTGACATCGAGCGCGCCTATACGCTGGAAGACCCGCGCGAGTTGGACTTCAAGGCCCGCATTGCCGCCGAGGCCGCGCAATATTGCGGCACCGCCCGCCACACGATCCAATCCACCCGCCCCTATGGCCCCGAACGGATTGGCGAGGATTTTCTTTACCGCATGGTTGAGGTTGGCATCACCTGCGCCCCCTGACAGCGCGTCGCAGCCCCGGCGGTTGGACATTGCGCCAAGCCACCCTAGACTCTGCCCCGCGCGACATTCAGGAACCCGGCCCCATGCCCTATCAATGGCTCCCCCCCCAAGGCGAGATCCGCCGCCTGCATCTCTGGCCCTATCGCTCTTTGCCCCGGCGTGGCTTTGTGCTGTTCATTGGCGCAACCGCCGCGCTTATCACCCTGCCGCTGCTGACTGTCATCGGCTCTCCGGTGCTGTGGGGGCTGCTGCCGTTTCTGGTTCTGGCTGTGGCGGGTGTGTGGTGGGCGCTGATGCGCAGCTACCGCGATGCCCAGATCATCGAAGACCTGACCTTGGCCCCTTCACGCCTGCAACTCACGCGCCACGGCCCGCGTGGCAAACGTCAGGAGTGGGAGGCAAACCCCTATTGGGTGCGGGTCGAGGTGCATCCGCAGGGTGGGCCTGTGGCCAATTACATCACCCTGCAAGGTGGCCCGCGAGAGGTGGAAATCGGCGCTTTCCTGTCCGAGGAAGAGCGCCTGACCCTTGCCCGTGAATTGCGCCAGACGCTGGCCGAGACACGGCGCTGATGCATCAGGGGGCCGCGCCGTGCCGCCCCCCCGTGCCGCGCCCGTGTCGGCCCGTCAGCTTAGCCGTTCTTTCACCATCGGGCCAACGGCGCCGAAATCCATCTGGCCGGTGTATTGGCCTTTCAGCACGGCCATCACTTTGCCCATGTCGCGAATACCGCTGGCGCCCGCCGCGCTGATTGCGGCTTGAATGGCGGCCTCAACCTCGGCTCTGTCCAACTGGCGGGGCAGGAATTCCTCGATCACCTTGACCTCGCCCAATTCCTTTTCCGCCAGTTCCAGCCGCCCGCCCTCTTCATAGGCGCGCGCCGATTCCTGGCGTTGTTTTACCATCTTGCCCAGAATGGCCATGATGTCGGCCTCACCCACCTCTTGCTCAGCCCCATCGCCCCGCGCTGCAATCTCGCGGTCCTTGATGGCGGCATTGATCAGCCGCAAGGTGGAAAGACGATCTGCCTGTTTTGCCTTCATTGCCTCTTTCAAAGAGGTCTGCAAACGCTCGCGCAGCGACATGGGATACCTTTGGGTCATTGGCCTATGCCAGCACCATACAGCGAAGCGCGGCCAAGCTCAACCAGATCGGAAATCACCAAGCCATTGATTAATATGAAAAAATCAATTGCACACATGGGCTTGACCCGGCCGCCTATCCCCCATAGGTTCCGGCAAATTTGCCCAAAGGAGAGTCGTGCCATGCCTGCCTCGCAGAAGCCAACAGCCTGCCTTGCACTTGCGGATGGAACACTGTTCTACGGGCACGGGTTTGGTGCGCCCGGCGATACCGTTGCCGAACTGGTCTTCAACACCGCGATGACCGGCTATCAGGAAATCATGACAGACCCGTCCTATGCCGGGCAGATCGTCACCTTTACCTTCCCCCATATCGGCAATGTCGGCGTCACGACAGAAGATGACGAAACCGCCGAACCCTTTGCCGCCGGGATCGTGGTGAAATGGGATCCGACCGAGCCGTCAAACTGGCGCGCCATGGGCGATCTGACCGAATGGCTTGAAAAGAAAGGCCGGATTGGCATCGGTGGCATCGACACCCGCCGCCTGACCCGCGCCATCCGCCAGCAGGGCGCCCCGCATGTGGCCCTAGCCTATCACCCCGACGGGGTGTTCGACATTGAAAAACTGGTTGCCAAGGCCCGCGCGTGGAAGGGTCTGGTCGGCCTTGATCTGGCCAAGGATGTGTCTTGCACCCAATCCTACCGCTGGGATGAAAAACGCTGGGCCTGGCCCGAAGGCTATACCAAGCGCGACGGCGATGGCCTGCGCGTGGTGGCCATCGACTATGGCGCGAAACGCAACATCCTGCGCTGCCTTGCCAGTGCGGGCTGCGATGTCACCGTGCTGCCCGCCACCGCCACCGCCGAGGATGTGCTGGCGCTGAACCCCGATGGTGTCTTTTTGTCCAACGGCCCCGGCGATCCGGCGGCCACGGGCACCTATGCCGTGCCGATGATTCAGGGCGTGCTGGCGGCTGACCTGCCGCTGTTTGGCATTTGCCTTGGCCATCAGATGCTGGCCTTGGCGCTTGGGGCCAAGACCCGCAAGATGAACCACGGCCATCACGGCGCCAACCATCCGGTCAAGGATCTGACCACCGGCAAGGTCGAGATCACCTCGATGAACCACGGGTTCACCGTTGATGCCGACAGCCTGCCGCAAGGCGTCAGCGAAACCCATGTCTCGCTGTTTGACGGCACCAATTGCGGCATTGCGGTCGATGGCAAACCGATCTTCTCGGTGCAATATCACCCCGAGGCCAGCCCCGGCCCGCAAGACAGCTATTACCTGTTTGATCGCTTTGCCGCCGCCATGCGCGCCCGCCGCGCGGCCTGAACGGCCTTTTGTTTCGGGCAGAGACCAACCTCTGCCCGAAGCTTAACCCCCTGTTAACCTTGAGTGCGCAGTGTCGTCCCCGAACATGGGGCCCGGATGAACGCACGGTCAGCACATCTTAGCATCGCCACAGCCGCGCCCATCGGGTTTGCGGCCCCGCCCGCTTCGTCCGATACCCTGCCGGTTGCCCTGCTGCGCGATGGCCTGATCAGCGGGGATCAGATGGTTCAGGCCCTGTCGCTGCAAACGCGGCGCAACGGGCGCATTGTCGATATCCTGCTGGCCCGCAATCTGGTGCCTCGGGGGCTGCTCTATCAGGCGCTCGCCCGGCAATGGGAAACCGATCTGGTCGATCCGCGCCAGATCAACCCGGATGTGCGCCTGCTCGACAAACTGGGCGCGACGGCCTGCCTGCGCCAACAGATCCTGCCGCTTTACCAGCGGGGCGGCGTTACCGTCATTGCCACCGCCTGGCCCGAAGATTTCTTCAAACAGCGCCCTTATCTTACGGCCCTGTTTGGCCCCGTTGCGATGACCATCGCCACCCCCGATGGGATCGAGGCCGCCGTGTTGCGCCTGCGCGGCCACCATCTGGCCCAACTGGCCGAAAAGCGGGTGCTCTCGGCCGAAAGTTGCCGTGATCTGGCGGGCCGGCAGTTGACAGCCCCGCTGCTGGCCATCGCTGTGGTATTGCTGGCCATGGCCCTGATCGCCCCCACGGCGCTGCTGTGGGGGCTGACGGTCTGGGCGGTGGTGACGCTGATCCTGGCCGCGGCGCTGAAAATCGCGGCCGCGGTCGCGTCTTTGCAGCCCGAGGCACCTCGCCCCCCGCCTCCGGTGATGGCCCGCCTGCCCGTGGTGTCGGTGATGGTGGCGCTCTATCGAGAATCTGATATTGCGCCTCGGCTGATCAGCCGTCTGGGGCGACTTGATTATCCGCAAGAACTGCTCGACATCGTTCTGGTGGTCGAGGCCGAAGATCAGATGACTCGCTCGGCCCTTGCCATGACCGACCTGCCCTCGTGGATGCGGGTGGTCGTGGTGCCTGATGGCAAGGTCAAGACCAAGCCGCGCGCGCTGAACTTTGCGCTGGATCACTGCCGGGGCACGATTGTGGGCGTCTATGATGCCGAAGATGCGCCCGAACCCGACCAGATCCGCAAGGTGGTTGACAGATTTTGCAGCCTTGGCCCCGAGGTTGCCTGCCTGCAAGGGGTGCTTGATTTCTACAACCCGACCACCAACTGGCTGTCGCGCTGCTTTACCATCGAATATGCCACTTGGTTTCGCCTGATCCTGCCCGGTTTGCAACGGCTGGGCCTGCCCATTCCGCTGGGGGGCACCACGCTGTTCTTCCGCCGCTCGGTGCTTGAGGATCTGGGCGGCTGGGATGCCCATAACGTGACCGAGGATGCCGATCTGGGCATTCGCCTTTATCGTCACGGCTACCGAACCGAATTGATCGACACCTCCACCGGAGAGGAGGCAAACTGCCGGGCCCTGCCTTGGGTCAAGCAACGCTCGCGCTGGTTGAAGGGTTATATGATGACCTGGGCCACGCATATGCGGGATCCGCGGCTGTTGTGGCGGCAGTTGGGGCCATGGCGCTTTGCCGGGTTTCAGGTGCTGTTTCTGTGCACCCTGTCACAATTCCTGCTGATGCCGGTGCTGTGGTCGTTCTGGCTGGCCGTGCTGGCGGTGCCGCATCCCGTGGCCGACGGCCTGCCCAGCATCGCGCTGCAGGGTCTGGGCGGCCTGTTTCTGTTCACCGAAATCGCCAACATCACCCTTGGCTGCATCGGTCTGCGCCGCACCAAGCACCGCCTCAGCCTGCTCTGGGTGCCCACCTTGCAGCTATACTTCCCGCTTGGCGCCCTTGCCTCTTACAAGGCCCTTTGGGAAGTGGTGCGCAACCCGTTCTACTGGGACAAGACGATGCACGGCAAATTCGACCCGGTCGAGGCGCCGCCCAGCCCCCAGCAAGGCTAGGCCTTTAACCGCAACTCGCCCGCATCCACCCGCAGCCGCGTCTCGAACGCCCGGCTGATATGGGTTTTCAGCGCCTGAAACGCCGCCTCGCCATCGCGCGCCTCGATGGCGGCGACGATCCGGTCATGCTCGGCCAAGGCCACTTCGCTGCGCCCCTCGGCCGCCAAGGACGTGGTCGCCATCAGCGCCATTGACCGATGCACCAGATCCAGTTGCTGCACCAGAAACCGGTTGTGGCTGGCCAGATGAATCTGCCGATGAAACCGCTTGTTCGCCCGCGCCAATTCGCGCGGCTGGTTCAACAGCAGCCGGTCTTCCTCAACCATCCCGCGCAGCACCCGGATCTCCTCATCCGTCGCATGCCGCGCCGCCAACCGTGCCGCAAGTCCTTCCAACTCGGTCCGCACCACATAAAGCTCGGCCAGTTGGTTGTGATCCAGCGAGGCAACAATCAAACTGCGGCCATCCCGCGTCAGCATCGACTGCGTCTCCAGCCGCTGCAACGCCTCGCGCACCGGCGTCCGGCTGACGCCCAGCCGCTCGGCCAGTTCCGATTCAACCAGACGATCCCCCGGCTTGTAGGTTCCCGCCTCGATCGCTTCGAGGATCAGCGTATAGGCATCTTTCTGCACCGGCTTTCCCATCCCTTGCCTTGGCCCGCGACGCTACATCCCAAGCCGCAGCCTTGGCAAGCCATCCGGGGCTATCCGTCGCATCCTGCCATTGCCCCCCGGCCCCCATCGCTCTATGTGCACTCCATGATGCAAGACAGTTTCTCTCATGTGACCACTTGGGTGTTCGACCTCGACAACACCCTCTATCCCCCCAGCATGCGCCTGTTCGATCAGATCGAGGCCCGCATGACCAACTGGGTGGCCCGCACCCTTGGCGTCAGCCATGACCATGCCAACCACCTGCGCGCCAGCTATTGGGCGCTTTACGGCACCACGCTGGCCGGGTTGATGCATGAACACGGGATCGAGCCGATGGACTATCTGATGGATGTTCATGACATCGACTTTACCGCGCTGACCCCCGATCCCGAATTGGCCGACCATATCGCCGCCCTGCCCGGCCGTCGCATCGTCTATACCAATGCCGATACCATCTATGCCGCCAAGGTGCTGCGCGCCCGTGGGCTGGATGGCCTGTTCCATGCCGTTTACGGCGTCGAAAACGCCCAGTATCGCCCCAAACCCGAACGCGCGGCCTTTGAGACGATCTTTGCCCTTGATGGGCTAGACCCCACCCGCGCCGCGATGTTTGAAGATGATGCCCGCAATCTGGCCGCCCCGCATGACATGGGGATGCGCACGGTGCATATCGCCCCCGAACCGGCCCCGGCCCCGCATATCCACTTTCACAGCCCCGACCTGACGGCCTTTCTGGCCCGCCTGCGCCAAAGCTGACTCTGCGCTGCGTCATTACGCCTTCTGGTGGGCCAGCCCCCCCATGCCTATCTCGGTCCCACCTCAAAACACGGAGAGACCGATGGCAACCGCTGAAACCACCCAGGCCCAACCCACGCAACGCCGTGGACTGCAGACCACCACATTGGTTCTGTTGGGCATCCTTCTGGCGGTTGTGGTGCTGGCCGGTGCGACCTTCCTGTTCGGGCCTGTGGCGCTGACCATGGCCGCGCTGGTGCTGGTGCCGGTGATGTTCATTCTGTTCCTGATGATCAGCCGGCCCTGATCGGCCGCTACGCTTTGTCGCTTCGCTTTGCCCGGCCCCAACTCTATGTTGGGTGGAAAGAGGGTGAACCATGACGCGCATCGACACTGATATCCTGATTTCCGGCGGCGGCGTCGCCGGTCTGACTGCGGCGGCGGCCTTTGGCTCGGCCGGGTTTTCCGTTGTCTGTGTCGATCCGTCGCCCCCCGTCACCGCAGCCGATGACGATGGCGCCGATCTGCGCACCACCGCCTTTTTGCACCCATCCATTCCGGTGTTGCAGGCCGCCGGCCTTTGGGCGCGGCTGGAACCCCATGCCGCTGCCCTGCAGGTGATGCGGATCATTGATGCCGGTGGGGCCGAACCCGAACCGCGCATCATCAAGGATTTCGACGCCGCCGATCTGTCAGACCTGCCCTTTGGCTGGAACCTGCCCAACTGGCTGTTGCGGCGCGAAATGGTGGCCCGCCTGGCCGAACTGCCCAATGTCGATTTCCGCCCTGGCACCGCAACCCAAAGCCTGCTTGCGCGTGAAACCGAGGCGCTGGTCGGCCTGTCTGACGGCACCAAGCTGCGCGCCCGCCTGGTGATTGGCGCCGATGGCCGCAACTCCACCGTGCGTCAGGCCCTTGGCATTCCGGTGGAAACCATCCGCTATGGCCAAAAGGCACTGGCCTTCGCCGTCACCCATCCGGTGCCCCATAACAATGTCTCGACCGAAATTCACCGCTCGGGCGGCCCCTTCACACTGGTGCCGCTGCCCGACCGCGATGGCAAACCCTGCTCGGCCGTGGTCTGGATGGAAACCGGGCCCGAGGTCGCGCGCCTGCAAGCCCTGCCGCAGCCCGAATTCGAAGCTGCGATGAACCTGCGGTCGTGCCATATTCTGGGGCCGCTGACGCTTGCCAGCCGCCTGACCGCCTGGCCCATCATCAGCCAGATCGCGGATCGCATGGCAGGCGAACGCACCGCCCTGATCGCCGAGGCCGCCCATGTCGTGCCGCCCATCGGTGCCCAAGGCCTGAACATGAGCCTCGCCGACCTGCGGGTGCTGCTCGATCTGGCCCAGGCCGCGCCCGACCAGATCGGCAGCGCGGCCATGCTGGACCGCTATCACCGCAGCCGCCACTGGGAAGTGCAGGCCCGGCTGCGCGGCATTGATGTGCTGAACCGGGCCTCGATGATGGGCGCCCAAGGCCTGCGCGACCTGCGCGCCACGGCCCTGAACGCCCTGTATTCGGTTGCGCCTGTGCGCAAGACATTGATGCGCGCAGGGCTTGGGGTGCGCTAGGGCCAAATTTCTTGCAAGAAATTTGACAAAATCCTGTGCAGGATTTTGGCGGTGCTACAGCACCGCCTCGGCCGCCCGTTCCAGCCGCGCCACTGTGCCCGGCACGTCTTTCAGCTTGTCCAGACCGAACAGGCCGATGCGAAAGGTCTTGAAGGCCGGGCCTTCGCCCACCTGCAACGGCACGCCGGCGGCTATCTGCAACCCCTGCTCGCGGAACTTGGCCCCGGTCTGAAGGGCCGGATCGTCGGTATAGCAGACCACAACCCCCGGCGCGCCAAAGCCCTCGGCCGCGACCGAGGCCACGCCCTTGCGCGCCATCAGCTCACGCACAGCCCGGCCCAGCGCCCATTGCGCCGCCTTGGCTGCCTCAAAGCCCATCTCTTTCGTTTCCACCATCGCATCGCGAAAGCCCACGATGGCATCGGTCGGCATGGTGGCATGATAGGCATGGCCCCCGCCCTCATAGGCCGCCATGATCGCGCGCCATTTCTTCAGATCAATGGCAAAGCTGTTCGACGTGGTGTCGTCCAGCCGCGCTTCGGCTGCGGGCGACAGCATCACCACCCCCGCCGAGGGCGAGGCCGACCAGCCCTTTTGCGGCGCACTGACCAGCACATCCACGCCCGTCGCCGCCATATCCACCCAGATGCAGCCGCTGGCGATGCAATCCAGCACCATCAGCGCCCCCACCTCATGCGCGGCATCGGCCATGGCCTTGATATAGTCATCAGGCAGAATGATCCCGGCACTCGTCTCGACATGCGGGGCAAACACCGCCTCGGGCTTCACCTCGCGGATCTTGGCCACCACCTCGTCAATCGGCGGCGGGGCATAGGGCGCACGCGCCTCGTTCCCGGTCTGGCGCGCCATCACCACGGTCTGTTCCTTGGCAAAACCGCCCGCGTCAAAAATCTGCGTCCAGCGAAAGCTGAACCAGCCATTGCGCACAATCAGCACCCGTCCCTGCCCGAACTGGCGCGCCACGGCCTCCATCGCATAGGTGCCACCGCCGGGAACCAGCGCCACCGCACTGCCGTGATAGACCTCTTTCAACAGGCCCGACACATCGCGCATCACCTGTTGAAACCTGGCCGACATATGGTTCAGCGACCGGTCGGTGAACACCACCGAGAATTCTTCCAACCCATCGGGGTCGATATGGGCGTGCATTCCTGCCATGCTGCATACTCCTCTTTGCTGCAACATGCCCGAAAAGCCTGCAAAGGCAAACCTTTCCTCTGCGCAAACCCGCCTCGGGCAGGCCGTCACCCCAAGGGGCCGGGACGGCGCTCTTCTGTCAACAGCACATTGGCCTCGACGTTGCCCACCCCCGGCAGCGTCATGATCCGCCGCCGCAGCACCCTCTCAAAATCCGAGATGTCGCGCGCCACCACCCGCAGCCGGTAATCGAACAGCCCCAACACATGCTGCACCACCTGCACTTCGGGGATGGCCTGCACCGCGCGTTCGAAATCTTCCAGGCTCACCCGCCCCTTGGTCGCCAGCTTGACCCCCAGAAACACCGTCACCCCAAAGCCCAGCGCCGCGCGGTCCACATCCACCCGCTGCCCCGCCAGCACCCCCGCCTCTTCCAAGCGCCGGATGCGCCGCCATGCCGCAGGCTGCGACACCCCCAGCCGCCGCCCGATTTCCCCCGCCGACAGCGTGGCATCGCCCGACAACAGGCGCAGAATCGCGCGGTCGGTATCGTCCAGGTCCATCATATCGGCAGCCCCTCGGCTTCCTTGATCGTCGCGATCAGCATCAAGGCCTCGACCTCGGCAATATGGGGCAGGGTCAGAATCCGGCGCCGATACACCTCTTGATAATGCGCCATATCGCGCGCCATCACATTCAACCGCACATCCACCCGGCCCAGAAAGGTTTCGATCGCCACCACCTCGGGCACGTCGCGCGCGGCCACAATGAATTCGTCAAAGGCCCGCGGGTTGGTCTTGTCCAGCGTAAAGCGCAGCGACACCTCGACCGCATAGCCCAGGGCCCGCCAGTCGATCACCGCACTTTCGGCCCGGATCACCCCTGCCTCGCGCAACCTCTCCAACCGCCGCCACAGCGTCGCCGGGGTCACCCCCGCCCGCTCGGCCAGCTTGGCCCGGTCCAGCCCCGGCTCGGCCAGATAATGCCGAAGAATACGCCGGTCTGCCTCATCCAGTTGCATGATTATTTCGCCAAATCCATTATTCGCGAATGATCTTTTGCAGAAATATGCATACCCGTCAAACATTGCAGCGGATAACGGCCCAATCCCCCTATTGTCACGCCATCAATAAGGAAAGGGACCGCCATGCGCGTCTATTATGATCGTGACTGCGACATCAACCTGATCAAGGACAAGAAAGTTGCCATCCTCGGCTATGGCAGCCAGGGCCATGCCCATGCGCTGAACCTGCGCGATTCGGGCGCCAAGAACCTTGTCGTCGCCCTGCGCGAAGGCAGCCCCTCGGCCAAGAAAGCCGAAGGCGAAGGCCTGAAAGTCATGGGCATCGCCGAAGCCGCCGCCTGGTGTGACGTGATCATGTTCACCATGCCTGACGAACTTCAGGCCGAAACCTACAAGAAATATGTCCATGACAACCTGCGCGAAGGCTCGGCCATTGCCTTTGCCCACGGCCTGAACGTGCATTTCGGCCTGATCGAGCCGAAGCCCGGCGTCGATGTCATCATGATGGCCCCCAAAGGCCCCGGCCACACCGTGCGCGGCGAATACACCAAAGGCGGCGGCGTGCCCTGCCTGGTGGCCGTGCATCAGGATGCCACCGGCAAAGCCATGGAAATCGGCCTCAGCTATTGCTCGGCCATCGGTGGCGGCCGTTCGGGCATCATCGAAACCAACTTCCGTCAGGAATGCGAAACCGACCTGTTCGGCGAACAAGCCGTTCTCTGCGGTGGTCTGGTCGAACTGATCCGCATGGGCTTTGAAACCCTGGTCGAAGCAGGTTACGAGCCGGAAATGGCCTATTTCGAATGCCTGCACGAAGTGAAGCTGATCGTAGATCTGATCTACGAAGGCGGCATTGCCAACATGAACTATTCGATCTCGAACACCGCCGAATATGGCGAATATGTCTCGGGCCCGCGCATCCTGCCCTATGATGAAACCAAGGCCCGCATGAAAGCCGTGCTGACCGATATCCAGACCGGCAAGTTCGTGCGTGACTTCATGCAGGAAAACGCCGTCGGCCAGCCCTTCTTCAAGGCCACCCGCCGCATCAATGACGAACACCAGATCGAACAGGTCGGTGAAAAGCTGCGCGCCATGATGCCGTGGATCTCGAAAGGCAAGATGGTAGACAAGGCCCGCAACTAAGGCCATCTGCAATCACCTTGAAAAGCCGGGGGCAACCCCGGCTTTTTGCGTCATGCCTGTCAGTGCACAGGCCGATTGCGCCGCAGCCAGGCCTGCCGCTCGGCCAAGGGCAGCAAAAAGGCGACGCCCCCCTGTGGCCCGTCTTTGGCAAGCGTTGATTTCGGGGGGTTGGGGTCGTGGCGGCGTTCCTCGACCCGCGCCTTGCTGACCAGCGCAAAGAGGGCAACCCCAAGCAGCGTCAGCATCGACAAGAACGGCACAATGGCTCCGGTCATCTGGTTTCCTTTCCTGATCATCCCCCGCGATGCCGACCCAAGCACGGGGCGGCGGCGCATCGGGGGCGTGGCATTGCCCCCCTAACGCCCCACCGCCGCAGCGGTTCCGCACGGCTGGGGCCCCTGGCCCGATTTGCCCACTGGCCCTGCGCCGCAGCGGGCGCTATAGCCACGCCATGCCCCAACCCACCCGCACCGATTGGCTGTCCATCCTTGCCCTTGGCCTGATCTGGGGCGGCACCTTCATGGTGATCAGTCTGGCCCTGCGCGGCTATGGCCCCGTCACCGTGGCAACGGCGCGCACCACTTTGGGGGCCTTGGCGGTGCTGGGGCTGGTGCGACTGACCGGGCGGCGGCTTCCCCGCTCGGCCGCTGTCTGGCGCAGTGCCGTGCCCATCGGGCTGTTGTCCACCGCTCTGCCGTTCTTTCTGCTGAGCTGGGGCCAGCAAAGCCTGCCCTCGGCCTTTGCCGGTCTGTCGATGGCCTCGGTCCCGCTGTTCGTGTTGCCCCTCGCACATCTGTTTTCCGACGAGCCCTTGTCACCGCGCAAGGCCCTTGGCTTTGGCCTTGGGTTTGTCGGGGTGCTGGTCTTGCTGGGGCCGCAGGCCCTTGGCAGCGGTGGCGGTATCCTGCCGCAACTGGCCTGCCTTGGCGCCGCCCTGTCTTATGCAATTGCCTCGATCCTGACCCGCCGTTGCCCACCGGTTGATCCGATCGGCCTTGCCGCGGCCACCTTGCTGGTCGGGGCCGCCGTTCTGGTTCCGGCCATGCTGCTGGTCGAAGGCACGCCCCATTGGGCAGGCCCTTTGCCGGGCATCGCAATCGTGTTTCTGGGTCTGGTGCCCACCGCCCTGGCCGCGCTGTTGCGCGTGACGGTCATTCGCAGTGCAGGTTCGGGCTTCATGACCCTGACAAACTATCAGGTGCCGCTTTGGTCGCTGGCCTTCGGCGCGCTGGTCTTGAATGAATCGCTGCCCGAAACCTTCTTCGCCGCCCTGATGCTGATCTTTGTCGGGCTGATCATCAGCCAGACCCGCTGGCCACAACGCGGTAAAAAAGCGTAAAAATGCGCTGCTAAGGTATTGATATTGCAGCGGTGAAAAGGTGTCTCTGCCAGAGACACCCCTGCCTTACACGGCCGCCTCAACCGCGCCGACGATCTCATCGACCACCGATCGAAGCATCCCCTCATCCTCACATTCCGCCATCACCCGGATCAACGGCTCGGTCCCCGACTTGCGGATCAGAATCCGCCCCTTGCCCTTGATCCGCTCGGCACTCGCCTCGATCACCGCCTTGACGCTGTCCACCTCCAGGGGCCGCGCGCCCTCGGCAAAGCGGACATTCTTCAGCATCTGCGGCACCGTCTCGAACTGATGGATCAAGCTGCTGGCACTCTTGCCCGTCCGCGCCATCTCGGCCAGAAATTGCAGGCCCGCAATTAGGCCATCCCCGGTCGTCGCGTAATCGGTCATCACGATATGGCCCGACTGCTCTCCTCCCAGATTAAAGCCCCCGGCCCGCATCCGCTCGACCACATAGCGATCGCCGACCGAGGTCCGCTCCAGCCGCAGGCCAAGACCCGTCAGGTGCCGCTCTAACCCAAGGTTCGACATCACTGTTGCAACAAGGGCGCCGCCCCGCAGCTTGCCCTCTTCTGCCCAGCGGGTGGCCAGCATCGCCATGATCTGATCGCCATCCGCCACCTTGCCGGTCTGATCCAGGATCATCACCCGGTCGGCATCGCCATCCAGACAGATGCCCACATCCGCCCCATGCGCCACCACCGCTTCGGCCGCGGTCTGCGTATAGGTGCTGCCGCAGCGGTCGTTGATGTTGGTGCCGTTTGGGGTAACCCCAATCGGAACCACGGTCGCGCCCAATTCCCACAGCACCTCGGGTGCCGCGCGATAGGCCGCACCATTGGCACAGTCGATCACCACTTTCAGCCCATCCAGCCGCAAGCCAGCGGGAAAGGTGGTCTTGACGAATTCCTGATACCGCCCGCGACCGTCTTCGATCCGCTTGGCCCGGCCGATGTTCTCGGCCTGCGCCAACTGGATGTCGCCCGCAACGATGCGCTCGATCTCGATCTCGGCCTCATCCGACAGCTTAAAGCCATCAGGGCCAAAGAACTTGATGCCATTATCTTCGCTGGGGTTGTGGCTGGCGCTGATCATCACACCCAGATCGGCCCGCATCGAGCGCGTGAGGAACCCCACCGCCGGGGTGGGCACCGGGCCAAGCAGCAGCACGTTCATCCCGGTGCTGGTCAACCCCGCCGTCAGGGCGTTTTCCAGCATATAGCCCGACAGGCGCGTATCCTTGCCAATCACCACACGATGCGCCGCGGTGCCATCACGGCGGAAATACCGCCCCGCCGCTGCCCCCAGACGCAGCGCCATTTCGGCCGTCATCGGATAGGTGTTGGCCCGGCCCCGCACGCCATCGGTGCCAAAAAACTTGCGTGTCATTCTGGTTTTCCCTGTGTTGCGGCCAGCCAAAGCGACAAGGCCTGCCGCGTTTCAGAAACATCATGCACCCGGATCATCTGCGCCCCCTGCGCCACCCCGGCAAGGGCCACAGCCACAGAGCCGGGCATCCGCCGCTGCGCCTCCTCGGCACCAGACAGAGTGCCGATAAAGCGTTTGCGGCTGGCCCCCAGCAAGATTGGCAGGCCGAGCCCATGAAACAAAGACAGCCGCGCCAGCAGGGCCAGATTATGCTCCAGCGTCTTGCCAAAGCCGATGCCGGGATCAATCGCGATGCGATCACGCGGGATGCCTGCGGCCTCGGCCTCGGCCACGCGGGCGGCAAGGGCATCATAGACATCCAGCACCACATCGTCATAGCGCGGGTCGTTCTGCATGGTTTGCGGCGTGGCGATGGAATGCATCAGAATAACCGGCGCACCAGATTGCGCCACGACCGAGGCCATCTCAGGGTCAAACCGCAGCGCCGTGACATCATTCACAACCGCCGCCCCAGCCTGCAGGGCGCGGCGCGCCACCTCGGCCTTGCGGGTGTCGATAGAAATCGGCGGGGCGATGCCCGCAGCGCGCATGGCCGCGATCACCGGGGCGGTGCGCGCGATCTCTTCGGCGACCTCAACTTCGGCCGCGCCCGGCCGGGTGCTTTCGCCGCCCACATCCAGCAGATCAGCCGCCGCCGCCATATCGCGCGCCGCCATCATCGCCGCCTCGGGCTTTAGAAACAGGCCGCCGTCAGAGAAACTGTCGGGCGTGACGTTCAGAATGCCCATGATCCGGGGGCGCATCATCCCCAGCCCGGCAAAATCGGGGCGCGGTGCTGTCAGCGGGGCAAGCTGAGCCGCAGACAAGGACGCGACGGGCAGAACCTGCGGCGCGCCGTCACGGCGCAGCAGTTCGACATGCGAAAAACGGCACCAACCGCCAGCAAGCGGCAAGGCCCCATCCGGGGCGGCGGCATCAATGATCGGGATCGGGCGTATATAATCCATGGGCATGGATTAGGCGGCAAAGGCCGACCTTGGCAAGGCCGGCATCAGGCGCGCTCGACAGGAACGCGACTTCCTGCCGGCACTGCAACATTGCCGTGAACGACTATGCCACTGGCGGCCATCCCCTCGGCCAACCACAGCGCAAGCGCCACCGGATCGGCCGATTTCGGGCCATCAACCGCATCCAGCACCATTTTGGACGGCGCCCAAACCACCGACCGACCGCGTTTGATCGCCCAGTCAATCTCGGTGCGGGTGGCCACCACGACGCATCGCGCATCCCGCGCCGCCAAAGACCAGGCGTTTTGTTCGATGGCCAGCAGATCGATCCGGCGCTGCGTCGGCCTGTGGCCGGTAACGGGGCGATCAAATTCGGGCAGGCCCACGGTAAAGATCACCGGTGCCCCCCGCCCCACCAGCGCATCAATGCGGGCCGACAGATCGGGCTGGGCAATGGTGGCATTGTCAAAATGCACGACCAAAGGGTGCACGGCCGATTCTTCGCCATCGCTGCCCATCACCCGCAGCGCCGCCTCGGCCCGGCTGCGCACGATTTCGACCCCCAGCTTATAGGGCCCGATATCCAGCTTTTCGATCCGCACGAACACCCGCATGGCCTGCGGCTCGGCCAGGATCCGCTCGGCCAGCCGTTCGGCCAGCGTTTCCAGCAGGTTCAGCCGTTCGGCGGCCAGTTCCGTGGCGATCGCCTCGGTGATGCGGTCATACGACAGGATGCGGTCAACATCATCGTTCAGCGGTTGCGTGACCGGCTGCACCTCGACCACCACATTGAACATCACCCGCTGCTTGTGGCCACGTTCCTTTTGAAAGGCCCCAATCTCAACCTCGACAACGTGATCGCGCAAGGAAATGCGGTCGCGCGGGTCGGCACTGGCCGAAGCGATCGAGCGTTCTTCGGGATGGGCAAAGGCAAGTCGGGTGTCGGTGGTCATCTGGCCCTCCCCGGACCGGTGGCGGACCGGTAAGATGAAATCGGGGGCAGACTAACGCCCGCCCCCGGTTTGGGAATGCCCGAAGCCGACGCCCCCTGCAAGGGGGACGACGCATCGCCCTAGGGTTGGCGATAAAACAGATGCGCGCCGATCTGCGCCGTGCGAGGAAAGCGATGCGCCCAACCCGGCCGCACGGCGCGGGTGTGGAAATGGGTGGCCCCTTCGGTCAGGGCGCGCGGTGCGCCATCCAGCATCAGCCGTGCGATCCGGCCCGCGCGATCTGCGGCGGCCTTTTCACGCATCACATCCTTGATACCGTCGCAGACGAACGAGAACTGGCAGCCTTTGCTGCTGCCCTGATTCACCACGCCACAGACCGACTTGGGGTATTTCGGGCTATCGACCCGGTTCAGGATCACTTCGGCCACTGCAAATTGCCCCTTCAGCGTTTCGCCGCGGGCTTCGTGATACAGCGCAGATTGCAGGCATTGCCATTCGGCATCGCCTTTGGGCGCCGGCAGCTGCGCCAGAAAACCGTCGTCATAGCGCAGAACAGTTGGCGTCTCGGCCTTGCCTGCTTTTTTGATCGTCTTCGGCCCTTGGGCCAAAGCCGCGAGTTTGGAGGCGGAAACCGCCCCGAGCGTTTCTTGTTCGGCCCCCATCAAAAGGGCGACCTGTTCTGCAATATCCAGTGCAGGGCTGTTGGACTGGCTCACCGTCACGTCGGCGAAGGCCGCTCCACCCGTGGCCAAAGCTGCACAGGCAGCCAGAGCCCAGATTTGTCGCAAGCGCATTGTCTAGTGTTCCGTCTTGTTGCCATGCCGCGCGACCCAGACTCACAAGCCCGTGATCAGCGCAACGATCGCAGGACGTAGGCGAAAGCAGCCCTTTCGTCCACGAAACGCCGAAAGACATGTCAGATTCGTCAAAATGTCGGCAGATTTCCGCCGATCACATTTGGCCAAATGGTCTAAAAACCGCCCCGACTACAGGATTTTGTGGCCCGTCTGGGCCTGCATACTACGGTCGTTCAGCGCCAGATGTGCGGCGGCGAGTCGGGCCAGGGGCACGCGATAGGGCGAGCAAGACACATAATCAAAGCCAGCACGCCTGCAAAACTCGATTGATTCGGGGTTGCCGCCATGTTCGCCGCAGATCGACAGGGTCAGATCAGGGCGTGTCTTGCGCCCGCGTTCCGCCCCGATCAGCAACAACTCTCCCACCCCTTCCACATCAAGAATGTGAAATGGATCTTCGGGGAACACGCCCTGCTGCACATAGATGTTCATGAACCGCCCCGCGTCGTCGCGCGACAGGCCATAGGTCATCTGGGTCAGGTCGTTTGTGCCGAAAGACAAAAAGGCCGCATGCTGCGCGATTTCCCCGGCCCGCAAGGCGGCGCGCGGGGTTTCCACCATCACACCCAGTTTGTAGTCAAACTCGCGCCCTGCCTTGATCTTGACGTTGGCCGCCACGGCGTCGATGCGGGCCTTGACCAGTTCGACTTCACGCTTGGCGCTGACCAGCGGGATCATCACCTCGGGCACCACAGCCGCGCCCCGGCGGGCCACCTCGACGGTGGCCTCAAAAATCGCCTGCGCCTGCATGTCATAAATCTCGGGCAGGACGACCCCAAGACGCACCCCCCGCATACCCAGCATCGGGTTGAATTCGGCCAAAGCCTCGACCCGCCGCGTCACCTCAGACAGCGGCTTGTCCAGCGCCTCGGCCAGTTCGCGCATGCCTTCGCGATCATGCGGCAAGAATTCGTGCAAGGGCGGATCAAACAGACGGATGCAAACAGGCAAGCCCGCCATGATTTCAAAAAGCTGAACAAAATCAGCACGCTGCATCGGCAACAGCCGCGCCAAGGCCGCGGCCCTATCTTCCGAAACATCGGCAAAGATCATCTCGCGCATCACCACAAGGCGATCTTCTTCGAAAAACATATGTTCGGTGCGGCACAGGCCGATGCCTTGGGCAGCAAATTTGCGGGCCGTGGCCGCATCGGCGGGCGTATCGGCATTGGCGCGGATGCCAATGTCGCGAAACTGATCGGCCCATCCCAGAAGTGTTTGAAAATGTTCATCCAAGGCCGGGGCCAGCATCTCGGCGGCACCCGCCAGCACTTGCCCGGTGGTGCCGTCGATGGTGATCAGATCGCCCTCACCAAAGCTGCGGCCCTCGGCATGGATGCGCTTGTCCCGCGGATCAAGCCGCAAATTTGCCCCCACGACGCACGGCAGGCCAAGGCCGCGGGCGATGACGGCGGCGTGGCTGGTCATGCCGCCGCGTTCGGTCAGCACGGCCGCGGCGGAATGCATGCCGCGAATGTCTTCGGGCGCGGTTTCGCGGCGCACCAGAATACAGGCCTCTCCCCGAGAGGCACTGGCCTGCGCGGCAGCCGAGGAAAACACGATGCGGCCCGTTGCGGCCCCTGGGCTGGCGGCAATGCCGCGCGCCACCACGTCGCGCGGGCCGCGCGGATCGACCTGCGAATGCAGCATTTCCGACAAGGCCCGCGGCTCTACCCGCAGCACGGCCTCTTCGGCAGAGATCACGCCATCACTGGCCAAGGCCACGGCAATCCGCAGGCTGGCCCGGGCCGAGCGTTGCACCCGCACGGCATCAAGAACCGCCAAGTGCCCGTCTTCTATGGTAAATTCGATCTGCATCTCTTCGCGCAACTTGGCGCGACAGGCCGCGCCATGGCGGATCAGGGTTGCAAAAATCTCGGGCGCGATATCTTCGAGAGAGGAGCCGCGCGGGTCGCGGGTGAGGTAAAGCGCCTTGGCGGTTTTCAGCGCGTCGCGGCCCTGGCCCTGGCCCAGATAGCGACCGGTGATCTGGGGTTGGCCGGTGACGGGATCGACGAATTGCATCACGCCCGAGCCGGAAATCCCCTGCCCCATCCCCTGGGCCATGGCCTGAACCACCAGCCCCAAGGGCGCCTCAAGCGGTGCGCCCTTGGCCTGACGCAGCAGGCGGGCGGTCGTTCCTTCCCATGCGCGGGCCATCGAGCGCAGCACATCGGCCAGTTGGCGGGCCGGATCTTCTGGAAATTCCTCATCCATTTCAAGAGCATAGACCCGAAGCGCGTCGCGGATGGCGTCGGGGGATGGGTCTTTGGCTTCGAACATGTCGGGGTCGAGGCGGGCGACGTGGGTGGCGTAGCTTTGGATGAACCGCAGCGAGATGGCGTTGGCGGCTTGGGCGCCGTGGCGTTTGACAAGGGCGTCGTGGCGGGCCTTGTTATGGCCGACATTCAGGATCGTGGCCGGGCCGCCCCAATCGGGATTGGCGGGGCTGGGGCGGACAGAGACCAGCGCATCATCGCCAAAATACGACAAAATCGCTTTGCAATCAATGGGATGGCCTGCCGCGATGGCCCGGACGGTGGCCGCCGGAATGGCCACGGTTTTCGGCACGGGCAGATCAAGCCGGATCAGGCGTTGCAGGCATTTAGCCCGCCAGCCATGGGCCTGACGGTCTATTTTCGCGGTCTGGGTGACTTCGGTGAAGTCCTCGATCGGCATAAGTTTCTGCACTGCGGCATTCCTTTTCACGCCCCGACCTTACGCCAAAAACGCCCCATGACAAGCGTGGTTTTCCTGTGGTTTTTGCGTGGTGCATCTGTAGTGCATCTGTGGTCACAGCGCGCCGGGGCCGGCGCCGCCCCCCAAGACGCAAAAGGGGGGCCAATGGCCCCCCGTTCGCACCGTCAGAACTGGCAGAAGATCAGCCTTCGAGTTTGGTCAGATCGGCCACCGACAGGCAGATGGTGCGGATGCGGTGCAGAAGGTTCAGCCGGTTGCGGCGGATGATTTCATTTTCCGTGTTGATCTGGACAGCGGTGAAGAAGGCGTCGATGGGCGCGCGCAGGGCGGCCATGGCCTGCATCGCGGCGCTGAAATCCTCGGCCTGCATCGCCGGGGCGATTTTGGACTCGGCACTGTCGAGGGCGGAAAAGAGGGCGCGTTCCTCATCGGTTTCGGCGAATTTCGGATCAGCGCCGAAGGAATATTCGACACCGTCTTTCTGTTCGGCCTGCGTCAGGATGTTGTTGGCCCGCTTGAAGCCCGCGACAAGGTTTGCGCCGTCTTCGGTGGCAAGGGTGGCATTCAGGGCGCGGGCGCGGTTGACGAGCAGTGTGAGATCGTCGCTGCCGGGCATAGCCAAGCAAGCGTCGATCACGTCATGGCGGATGCCTTCGTCTTTCAGGAAGACCTTGAGGCGGTCGTGGAAGAAGGAGAGGAGGTCGGCGGCAAGTTGATATTCGACGAAATCACCTTTCGCCCACTTTTTCGCCTTCAAGGACTCGTAGAACTTCGGCCAATCGAAATTCGCAAATTCTAGTTTTCGCAGTTCGTTTTCATCAACACCGGAATTTTCGGCATAGCTTTTCCGAAGCGACAGCGCGCTTTCAGGGTCGGCATCTCTGAAAGAACGCAAGGAATCTTCGAGGCAAAACTGAGCGTTCACTGACAGTTCCTCGAGCGATCCACGCACCCCATTCCCCAACACCAACCGGATCACGCCCAAAGCGGCGCGGCGGAGGGCGAAGGGGTCTTTGCTGCCCGTGGGCTTTTCGTCGATGGCCCAGAAGCCGGTCAGCGTGTCGAGTTTGTCGGCCAGCGCCACGGCGACCGAGACAGGATCGGTGGGCACATCATCGGTGGGGCCAAGGGGGGAATAGTGGTCGCGGGCGGCGTTGGCGATGGCGTCGGGTTCGCCCGCCGCGCGGGCATAATACATGCCCATCAGGCCCTGAAGTTCAGGGAATTCGCCAACCATGGCCGAGCGCAGGTCGAGTTTTGCCAGTGTTGCGGCGCGTTCGGCCTGAGCCGGATCGGCCCCGACCATCGGCGCGATGTCACGCGCAAGGGCCGCGATGCGGGCGATGCGGTCGGCCTGCGACCCCAGTTTGTTGTGGAAGGTGACGGATTTCAGGCCATCGCGCCAGTCATCCATCCCCGCCTTGGCCACGCGCAGGTCATTTTCCCAGAAGAATTTGGCATCCGACAGGCGCGCGGTCAGCACCTTTTGATTGCCCTTGAGGATGGTTGCGCCGTGGTCATTGGTTTCGGTATTGGCGACGGTCACAAAGCCTTCGATCCGGCCCGTTTTCGGGTTTTTCACCGAGAAGAACTTTTGATGTTCGCGCATCGAGGTTTGCAGCACCTCGGGCGGCAGGTCGAGGAACTGATCGGCAATGCGCCCCATCAGCGGCACCGGCCATTCGACAAGGCCCGCCACCTCGGTCAACAGGGCGCGGTCTTCGACCACCTGCATCCCGGCGGCAAAGGCAAGGTTCTGGGCGGTTTGCCAGATGGCCTGCTCGCGTTCAGCGCTGTCAAGGATGACATGGGCGCGTTTCAGTTTGGCGGCGTAATCGTCGAAATTATGAACGGCAAAGCGGCCCGGCGACAAGAAGCGGTGGCCCGATGTGGTGTTGCCCGCCGTGATGTGATCGACCGTCAGGGGCACGATGGTGCTGCCGGCTTCGTCGGACAACAGGCACAGGATGGAATGCAGCGGGCGCACCCACCGCAAAGACCCGCTGCCCCAGCGCATGGATTTGGGCCAAGGGAAATTGCGGATCGTCGCGTCGAGTGTTTCGGCGATGATCTCGGCAGCCGGGCGGCCCGGCTTTTGCAGGATGGCAAAATAGGCCTCGCCCTTTTTCTCGGCGCGGCGTTCCAATTGGTCGAGGGTCAGGCCGGTGGCGCGCAGAAAGCCGTCGATGGCCTGTTGCGGCGCGGTGGTGGCGGGGCCTTTGCGCTCTTCTCGGGTGGGTTTGGATTCGGCGGTCAGCCCCTCGATCGTCAGGGTCAGGCGGCGCGGGGTCGAAAAGGCACCGGCAGAGGCATAGGTCAGCCCTGCGGTCACAAGGCCATCGGTGACCAGCTTTTTCAGGTCTTCGCGGGCGCGGGCCTGCATGCGCGCCGGGATTTCCTCGGAAAAGAGTTCGATCAGAAGATCGGGCATGTCATTTATCCTTGGCGGCGGGGTTCAGTTGCGTCCAGGCGAAGGCGCGGCCATCGGGAAAGACAGCGACGACGCGATCGACATCGGTGTGGATGTTTTCTTGCGAGAGAAAGGCCAAAGCCTCTCCACGCTCTAGCGCCGTGCCGATTTCGACGGCATCAAAGCAGTCGAACCACGAAGGGGCGATCAGGGGTTCGGCCCCGTCATAGGCGCGGTAGGTTTCGGACAGCATGCCTTGGGTCAGCGGCGTGGTAAAGCAGGCGCGAAAACGCAGGGGCGAGCTGTCGGCATCAATGCCGGTGATGTTTTCGGCCAGGATCGGTTCGGGCTGGCCGGATTCGATCGGGGTCAGGGTGATTTCCTGACCGGGGGTGAAGGCCACCTCTCGGTAAAAGGCGTAAACCTGAAGGTAATAGATGGCGATGCCTGCGATCAGTGCCGAAATCACGATGAACCCCGCTGCGAACTTGCCGGTCATGCTGCATCTGCCCCGGCTGTGGTTTGCCGGAAGGCATCGGCGCATTTCTTGGCCAAGGCCCGGACGCGGCCGATATAGGCCTGACGTTCGGTGACTGAAATCACGCCGCGCGCGTCAAGCAGGTTGAAGATGTGGCTGGCCTTGATCGTCTGGTCATAGGCCGGGTGGGCCATGATGATGTGTTTGCCGGTTTTCGGATCATTGGCGGGAACCGCAAGCAGGCGTTCACATTCGGCCTCGGCATCCTTGAAGTGCTGGAACAGCATCTCGGTGGTGGCGCCGTCAAAGTTGTGGCGGGAATATTCTTCCTCGGTCTGGCGGAAGATGTCGCCATAGGTCAGCGGGATCGGGCTGGCCGGGTCGTTGAAGGGCATGTCCATGACGTGATCGACGCCCAGCACATACATGGCAAGGCGTTCAAGCCCATAGGTCAACTCGCCCGAGACGGGGCGGCAGTCGTGGCCGCCGACCTGTTGGAAATAGGTGAACTGGCTGACTTCCATGCCGTCGCACCAGACCTCCCACCCCAGGCCCCAGGCGCCAAGGGTCGGGCTTTCCCAATCATCCTCGACAAAGCGGATGTCGTGCAGGGCGGGGTCAAGGCCGATGGCGGCGAGGCTGCCAAGGTAGAGATCTTGTAGATCGGGGGGCGAGGGTTTGATGATGACCTGATACTGATAGTAATGCTGCAACCGGTTCGGGTTTTCGCCATAGCGGCCATCGGTGGGGCGGCGCGAGGGTTGCACATAGGCGGCGGCCCAGGGCTTGGTGCCAAGGCTGCGCAGCGTGGTGGCGGGGTGGAAGGTGCCGGCCCCCACTTCCATGTCATAGGGTTGCAAAACGGCGCAGCCCTTGGTGGCCCAATAGCTCTGAAGCCGCAGGATGATTTCCTGAAACGACCGTGGGCGCGAGATGGCGTCGGACATGGCGAGTCCCCCTTTGGCCCGGCCACCAGCAGCCAAGCCTTGAAATGCTGCTGCGTAATAGGCAAGAGGCGGGCAACGGTCAATGCGATGCGGTGGCTGCGGTGTGGGAAAGGGGCAAGAATGCCCCTACCCTTGGCGCAAAGCTGCCCTTAGGGTGGCCGCGTTAATTTTTTGAAGTGAGTGGGGCATGATGTTTGCAAGAATTGCTGCCGGGGTGGCAGCCTGGGTGATGGCAGCGGCCGTCTGGATCGGGGCGGCGGCGGCGCAAGACCGGGCGTGGGTGCAGGTTGAGGCCCAGCCGTCACTGGCCGAAGCGCAAGAGCGCGCCAGCGCCTATGCGGCGGTGCTGTCTGATGTGGTGGGCTATCAACTGGGGTCACGCTGGTATGGGATCGCGATTGGCCCCTTTGATCCTGACACCGCCGAAGCCACGCGGCGGCAGTTGCGGGCCGAGGGTCTTATTCCGCGCGACAGCTTTGTCAGTGATGGCACAAACTTTCGTGATCAGTTCTGGCCGGTCGGGGCCACCGATGCGGCCCCGCCTGCCGAAGCTGCCACAGACCCCGTCACCGCGCCTGCGGCAGAAGCGGCCGCTGAGGTCGCCCCCGAACCTGCGGCCGAGCCAGTTGCAGAGCCTGTGCCAGAGCCTGTGGCTGAACCCGAAGAAAGCCTTGCCGAAGCGCGTCAGTCGGAAGCGGCCCTGACGCGGGAGGAGCAGATGGAGTTGCAGCGCGCGCTGCAATGGAACGGCTTTTATGCGGCGGCAATTGACGGGGCCTTTGGGGCAGGCACGCGGCGGTCGATGGCCGAGTGGCAAAGCGCCATGGGGTTGGAGCCGACCGGTGTGCTGACCAGCCGTCAGCGCGACATGCTGCTGGGCAACTGGCGGGCCGATCTGGCGGAATATGGCTTTGAGGTTGTGACCGAAGCCGAAGCCGGGATCGAGATCGAACTGCCGCTGGGGTTGGTCGGATTTGACCATTACGAACCGCCCTTCGTGCATTTCAACGCGCTGAACGGGTCGGGGATGACGGTCATTCTGATCTCGCAGCCCGGCGATCAATCGGCGCTGTATGGCCTGTATGACATTCTGCAAACCCTGACCATCGTGCCGATGCAGGGGGAACGGGCGCGCCGCGAGCGGTCTTTCGAGATCAACGCCGCGAATGAAACGGTGGCAAGCTATGCCTTTGCCGAACTGTCTCAGGGGTTGGTGAAAGGCTATATTCTGGTGTGGAACCCCGCCGATGCCGACCGGGCCAACCGGGTGCTGACGCAGATGAAGGCCACGTTCCGCCCGGTGGGCAACCGCGCCCTGGACCCCGGCATGGTGGCCATGAGCGATGCGGCGCGCAAGGGTCTGCTTGCCGGGCTGGAATTGCGGCGGCCCAAGCAAAGCCGGTCAGGCTTTTACGTCGATGGCACGGGCCGGGTGGCAACCACGGTTGAGGCCGTGGCGCAATGCGGGCGCATCACGCTGGACGGGCTGACCGACGCCAAGGTGATTGTGGCCGATGCCGCCAGCGGTGTGGCGCTGCTGGCACCCGAGGCGGCACTGGCGCCGCCTGCGGTGGGGGCCTTGCAGATTGCGCCTGACCGGATCGGGGCCGAAGTGGCCGTGGCGGGCTATGCCTACGAAGACACGCTGCCCGCCCCGGTGCTGACCTATGGCACGCTGGAAGATGTGCAGGGCCTGGATGGCGAGCCGGGGCTGAAGCGCCTTGGCATTGCCACCCTGCCCGGCGATGCCGGTGGGCCGGTGATCGATGGCACGGGGGCTGTGCTGGGCATGTTGCTGCCGCGCGCCACCGGGGGCAGCCGGGTGTTGCCCGAGGGGGTGGAATTCGCCGTCTCGGCGGCCGGGATTGCCGATCTGATGGCGGCCAACGGTCTGGCACCGGCAGAAGCTGCGATGGCCGGGGCGCTGGCCCCCGAAGACCTGACGCGCAAGGCCATGGGCATGACCGTGCTGGTCGGCTGCTGGGAGTGAAACCTTCCTTGCCCAAGTGAAACAGCCGCCCCCGTGGGCGGCTGTTTTCGTTTCGGCGCGGGGTTGCCCCGATCAGGCCCGCCAGAACCGGCGCATGAACAGCACATAGACCGACATCAGTTCAAGCCGCCCGACCAGCATCCCCGCCATCATCAGCCATTTGGCGCTTTCGGGAAAGCCGTGGACCGCGCCTGTTGGCCCGACCTCGGGGCCAAAGACCGGGCCGACATTGGCCACCGATGTCCATGAGGCGGTGACGGCGGTCTTGAATTCCAGCCCGGCAAGGCCAAGGGCCACGGCCAACAGGCCGAAGGTCAGGATGAACAGGGTGAAGAACACGATGACGGAATCGACCACATCCTGCGCCACCGCCCCGCCCGAATAGCGCAGCCGGTTGACCGAGGAGGGATCATGCAGGCGGCGGATCTGCACGCGGATGGCCTCGAACAGGATCAGATAGCGGAACACCTTGACCGAACAGCCGGTCGAGGAGGTGCAGCCGCCGATCAGGCCGACCGCAATCAGGATGACAAAGGGAAACGGCCCCCAGACCGACAGATCGACCGAGGAAAAGCCGGTGCCCGAGAAGGTGGACACCACGTTGAAGGCAGTTTCGCGCAGCAGGGGTTCGACCGCCATGCCATGGGTCATCAACTCATACACAACGATGGCAATCACAGCATAGAGGTTCCAGCGCAGATAGGCCCGCACCTGCGCATCCACCAGCAGTGGCCGCAACGAGCCTTGGGCCAGTTGGATGAACCGGATGAACGGCAGGCTGCCCAGCAGCATGAAGACCACGGCGGCATATTCCGCAGGCCCCTGAAACAGGCCAAAGCTGCGGTCGCTGGTGGAAAAGCCCCCCGTGGACACGGTGGTCAGCGCGTGGACCACGGCCTCAAACCCCGACATGCCAAGGGCGAAATAGGTGACGGCACAGGCGACGGTCAGCCAGATATAGACCTGGATCAGCGCCGAGGAGATGTCGATGGCGCGCGGCAGCACCTTGCCCAGCGTGTCAAAGCCTTCGGACCGGAAATATTGCATCCCGCCCACCTTCATCACCGGCAAGAACAGCATGGCGACGATGACGATCCCAAGGCCGCCCAGCCATTGCAGGATGCCGCGCCACAGATTGGTGCCCTTGGGCAGGGCGTCGATGCCCTCGATCACCGTGGTGCCTGTGGTGGTCATGCCCGAGACGCTTTCAAACAGCGCATCGGTCAGCGACAGGCCCGGTGCGCCGATGATCAGCGGCAGCGCCCCGAAGGCCGGCATGGCGATCCAGACGCCCGTGGTCAGGATGAAGATCTGCTGCAAGGTCATGGTGCCGCCGGTGGCATTGGCCGTGGCAAGGGCCATGGCCCCGCCCGCCACAAGGCTGATCACCGAGGCCCGGAAAAACGCCCGCCAATGCGGATCGCCATTGGCCATATCCAGCGCCATGGGAAACAGCATGAACACCCCCAAGGCGGCAATCAGCAATCCGATGACATAGGCGATGGGGCGCAGATCAATCATAGGGGCACAGTTGGGCCGAAGCGGCGGCGCTGTCAATCGCCCGGCCCCGCCCTGCCCCGCCCGGCCCGGCCCGCGTGGCGCGCAGGTAACGTCAGCGCCGCCAGAACCGGGGCAGAACCAGCACGAACACCGCCAGCAGCCCCAACCGGCCCAACAGCATCGCCAAGGTCATGATCCATTTCGCCAGATCGGGAAAATCCCGAAAGGTGCCCGTTTCGGCCACCATGGGGCCAAAGCCGTAGCCGATATTGCCGATCGAGGTCCAGACGCCGAACAGGGCCGACTCGATATCCACCCCGACCAGCGTCATGGCGACTGACAGCACACCGATGGTCAGGATATAGCCGGTGACGTAAAGCATCATCGCGCTGATCGTATCCTGACCCACCGGCAGGCCCGCATACCGCAGCGGCACCACGCGGTCGGGGTGGGTGATCTCGGCCAATTGTGCCGCCAATGCGCCCGCCGCCAGTTGCACCCGAAACACCGACAGCGCCCCCGAGGATGACCCCGAACATCCCCCGATCAGCCCCAGCATGAAGGCCACCGACAGCGCAAAACTGCCCCAGCCGCCGAAAGAGCCGGAAAAGAACCCGGTTCCGGTCAGGATCGAGGTCAGGTTGAACACGGTTTCGCGCAAGACGGATTCGAACAGTTGTTCAGACGTCGCCACCCGCCACAGCGTGGTCATCGCCACCGCAACCGCCAGCCACAGCACGATGGCCCGCACCTGCGGGTCGCGCAAGATGCCCCAGGATCGCCCGGTCACCAGTTGCACATAGCGGATATAGGGAAGGCTGCCCAACAGCATGAACAGCGCCCCGGCATATTCGGCCGCACCGGGATATTTGCTGAACGACAGATCACTGGGCGCAAACCCCCCGGTGGCAATGGTGGCCGCCCCCATCACGATGGCATCCAGCACCGACATCCCCAAGGCGACATAGGTCAGAATGCAAATGACGGTCAGCCCGGCATAGATCATCAGCAGCGCCCGCGCGATATCGGTGGCGCGCGGCAGGGCCTTGCCAAAGGTATCAAAGCCTTCGGTCTTGAAAAACTGCATCCCCCCCACGCGCATGATCGGCAGAAAGATCATGGCGATGAAGGCAATCCCCAGACCGCCGATCCAGTTCAGCATCCCGCGCCACAGGTTCATCCCCTCGGGCAGGTGGTCAAGGCCCACGATCACGGTTGATCCGGTGGTGGTGATGCCGGAAACGGCCTCAAAATACGCATCGGTAAAGTTCAGCCCCGGCGCACCCAGCATGAAGGGCAAGGCGGCAAACAGGGGCAGGCCCAGCCAGATGGCGGCGGTCAGCAGATAGGCCTGCCGGATATCCAGCCCCCGCCGCAACCCGTTGCGCGTGGCCAATGCGATCAGCCCGCCGATACCGCCCGTAAAGATCGCACTTTCCAGAAAGTCGGCGCCATTTTCCAAACCGGCGCGATGATCAATGATCGCCGGGGCCAGCATCAAGATGGCCAGCACGATCAGCATCCGGCCGATCAGATAGGCAATGGGGCGGATGTCCACCATGGTGCGGCGATCTGTCTGCCTTTGCCCGATCCTTGTCAATATCCCGCAAAGTTCTGGCCTGCGCTTTGTGTTGCCAAGCCACGGGACCGCCGCAAAAAAGGGCGCGCCCGTGGCAAAAGGAAACGCCGCCCCCGCGCGGGGACGGCGTTTGGCAGAATGACCGGATGACGGTTAGCCGATGTGGAACAAGGTCTGGAACAGGCGCGGGTCAAGGCTGGTCTGCGCAAAGGTCGGGCCTTCGGTCAGCACGCTGACGGCATCATGGCTGTGCAGGCTTTCCTGATGGCTGGCAACGATGCGGAAATCGCCGACGCGCGGATCGCCTTTCAGGCTGGCGCAAAAGCTGCGGGCGGCATCTTCGACAAAGATCGGGTTGGCGGCGTTCAACTCGGCAAAGGCCTGCTCATCCTCGCGCTTGACCATCACTTGCGTTTCGGTGGGCACAGCGTCGCGGGCCAGTTCGATCATGTCTTCGAACCACATCCGCTTGCCGGGTTTGACCACCGCCGAAATCCGCGCGACCGAGCGTTGCGAATGCGGCGTGGCCAGTTGGCCGCGCGTCATGCGCGCATGTTCCGACAGTTCAAGCGAGCACGGGCAGGTCGAGGAATAGACGAAATCAAGATGCATGATCTTGGTGCGCACGCCGGCCACATCGACCAGTTCCAGCGCGATGTCGTAATATTGCCAGCCCGACAGGCCCGACCGCAGCGAGTTGACCTTGACCGGGAAGGAAAAGCGCATCTGGATGCGGGCGTCAAAGCTGCCCAGATCGCGCAGGTAATCTTCCAGCGCATGTTCGATCACGCCAAAGGAAAACTCCTTTTCGGAATGGGCATAGAACGACCGCATGATGCGGCTCATGTTGATGCCCTTCTTTTCCGCCTCAAGGCTGACGGTGCCGGTGACACTGGTTTCCAGCGTGACGGGGCCGTTGTCGCGGGTGTGATAGCGGATCGGCAGGCGGAAGTTCGAGATCCCGACATGCTGGATCACTTGCTTGGCCCCCACGATCAGGCTGGAGGGGCCGTTTTGCAGATCGGGCAGGCTGTCTTTATAGCCCTCGGTCACGACGAAATCCTGCGGATAGTCGCGCGACAGGGCCGGATAGCCCTGCCCCGGAATCAGATAGGCCACCGAGGAATCAAGTGTGGCGATCTCGTCATCCGAGGATTTTCCCGCCCATTGCCGCAGCAGGGCAAGTGCCTGTTCCGCCTCTTCCCTTGAGGGTTTGCGGTCAAGCTCGGGCGTGTGGATGTTCATCGGCTATCCTTTCGGTTCCGGCAGGGTGGGCCCTGTCCTTCAATGTCAGCAGGTATACGCGGCATGGCGCGTGCCGGATCAATCTAGGCACTGATTTTCCGGGCACAAGCCGCAATCCGACGGCTGTGATCGCACAAGCGACCCGGCACGGCGGGCGAACGCGGTTTTTGGCCCGCGCCCGCGCCCCGCAGAGGGACAGGATCAGGCCTGATCCAGCGCCTGCATCAGATCGGCGATCAGGTCGCCCGCATCCTCCAGCCCGACCGACAGGCGGATCAGGCCCGGCGTGATGCCAAGGCTGTCTTTCTGGTCTTGCGGCAGGCGTTGATGCGTGGTGGTGGCCGGATGGGTGGCAATGGTTTTTGCATCGCCCAGATTGTTCGAGATGCTGGCGATGTGCAGCGCGTTCATGAAACGGAACGCGGCCTCTTTGCCCGCCGCGATGTCAAAGGCCACCAAGGTGCCACCCGACCCCATCTGCGCCATGGCCAGATCATGCTGGGGATGGCTGGCAAGGCCGGGATAGATGACGCGGGCCAGTTTCGCATGGCCTTGCAAGGCGGTTGCAACGCGGGCGGCGCTGTCGGCCATGGCGCGGCAGCGCAGATCCAGCGTGGCCATGCCGTTCAGATGCATCCAGGCGGTGAACGGCGACATGCTGCCGCCGGTGTGTTTCATATAGGGTTCGGCCACCTTGCGGATAAAGTCGCGGGTGCCGCAGATCACGCCGCCCAGCGCGCGGCCCTGACCGTCGATATGTTTGGTGGTGGAATAGACGATGACATCGGCCCCCTGCTCGACCGCGCGCGAAAAGATGGGCGTGGCAAAGACGTTATCAACCACGACCAGCGCGCCGACGGCATGGGCGATTTCGGCCACCGACCGGATATCGACCAGTTGCAGCGTGGGGTTCGACATCGACTCGAAGAACACGGCCTTGGTGCCCGGTGTCACCGCCGCCCGCCATTGATCCAGATCGTCGCCATCGACAAAGGTGACGCGCACGCCATAGCGGGTCAGCACCTCTTCGAGGATGTAAAGGCACGAGCCGAACAGGGCGCGCGACGACACCACATGATCGCCCGCCCGCAGCATCGAGGTCAGCGCGCCATTCACGGCCGCCATGCCCGAGGCCGTGGCAAAGGCATCTTCGGTGCCTTCCAGCGCGGCGATGCGGTCTTCGAACATCCGGGTGGTGGGGTTGCCATAGCGGGCATAGATGAACTCATCCTCGCCCGCCTTGATGAACCGTGCCTCGGCGGCCTCGGCAGTGGGATAAACGAACCCTTGGGTCAGGAAAATGGCCTCGGCCATTTCGCCATATTGGCTGCGACGCAGCCCTTCATGCACCAGTTTTGTGCGCGTTTTCCAATCTTGTGACATCGCTTGCCCCCTTTGGCCAAGGAAAAACCCCGAAACCGGTCAGGCTTCGGGGTTTCGACCCAAGACCCTTTTAGCGGGTTATTTAACGTGGCCCGCAATCCGGCACAAAGCACCACGGGGCGCGGCATACGCCTTTGCGCCGCAACGGTCAATGGTTTGCGCGGTGGCGGCGTGCCATTGCGGGCGGTGGTCAGGCGGCCTGCCGGTGGCGATGCAGGATCGACAGGATCACCGCCGCCTCGACCGCGTGAATGATCAGCGGCAGCACGGCATACCAGACCATCAGGCCCCAGATCTCTAGCAAGGCGATCATGCCTTCGTTGAACAGCACCAAGGCGATGTTCCAGATCAGCAAGGCGCGGGCCAGTTCGGGATAGGCCGGGCGCAGCGCCACATTGGGCAGGCGAAAGCGCAGATAGCTGTGGTCGCCGTCGCGCAGATCGTTCAGCAGCGCAAGGCTGGCCACGGCAGCAAAGACCGAAAACAGCCGCAGGCACCAATCGGGGCGGTCGGCCAGCATGATCAGCGATGCAGGCCCCAAGGCGGCACAGACGGCAAGAACACTGGCCGTGCGCACCGAAAACCGCTTGCACCAATAGCGTGCCGCCCATTCGGCATAGCGTGCCAGAAACACCCACAGCCCCAGAAAGAACGCCGTGACGAAAGAGGCAGAGGCATCTTCGGTCAGCGCCAGCAACAGGGGATAAACGCCCAAGGCCATGATGCCCGGCAACAATTGGTTGGCATCGAAACGCGGCACAAGCGTGCGGCGCTGGAAATCTGACATGTGCTGGGCCTCCTGCCTTGCCCCGGTTGGGGTGGGTGGGCAAGGACTAACCCGGGAATTGGGCGCAAACGGGGCCGGATCTGGGCGGATCGAATGCATTTCCCCCCCGGCGGGGGGGGGCGCGCCGTTGCGATCAGCCCTTGGCGTCGTCGCCGGGGGCATCCTTGGCTTTGGCGGCGGCGTCAGGGTCGGCCGCAGGGTCGATCAGATAGGATTGCAGGGCAAAGATCTGCACCCAAAGAAACAGCACCAAGGCTGCGGGCATGGCAAAGGTTTCAAGCTTGACCCAAGTGTCGGTGGACATGGTGCGCCAGATGAATTCATTGGCCACCGCCAGCGCCACGAACATGCCCATCAGCCGCTTGGTCAGGATCATCCAGCCTTCGGGGCGCATGGGCAACAACTCGGCCATCACGAATTGCAGCCAGCTTTGCCCGCGGGCAAGGCCAATGCCCAACAGCCCGGCCATGCAGCCATAAACGATGGTGGTTTTCATCTTGAAGAACCGCTCATCATTGAACCAGGCGGTCAGGCCCCCGAAGAAAATGACCATGAAGGCCGTAAAGACCTGCATCCGGCTTAGCTGCCCGGTCAGCCGCCACAGCACCGCCATCGCCACCAGCAGGATCGGAATGAACACCAGCGCCGAGACGATGAAGCCCGAATATTCGGTGCCCGCGATGGTAAAGCTGTCTTCCTTGATGCGCAGGTAGATCAGGAAAAAGGCGATGGTGGGGCCCAATTCCAACACCTGTTTCAGGATGCCGTTGATCTGCTTTTCTGCCATATCCCTGCTGCCTATCCTGCAAATTCCATGATGACCGCCCCCAGGGCGATCAGCGCCATCAGCGCCGTGCGCACCGGCCCGACCTTGTCGCCCAGAACCAGCCAGGCGATCAAGGCGGCAAAGACGGTCGACGTTTCGCGCAGCACCGCCGCTTCGCCCACCTTGTCCAGCCGGGTGGCCAGCATGATCGAGCCAAATGAGAAATAGGCGACAAACGCGCCAAGCACACCCCGTTTCAGCAGCGGCAGGATTTCGCCCCCAGGCAGGCGCATCCAGCGGCGGGCCGTGACCAGCGGGATGAAGATGCCGTCGATCATGAAAAACCACGCAAGAAAGGTAAAGGGATCTGCCGTTGCGCGGATGCCCCAGGCATCATAGGTGGTATAGGCCGCCACCAGCGCGCCGGTGGCCACGGCAAAGCCCAAGGCCGGGATCATCTGGTCGCGCCCCTCGGTCACCTTGCGCAGGTTCCAGGCCGCAAGACCCAGGATGGCTGCAACCAGCAGGCCAAGGCCGAACCATTGCCAGCCATTATAGGTTTCGCCAAACACCACCCCCGCCGCCAGCACGGCAAAAAGCGGGCCCGTGCCGCGCACCACCGGATAGACCACCGAATAGGCGCCGCGTGTATAGGTCATCGCCTGCAACACCTTGTAGATGGCATGGATGACAAAGGCGCCAAGGAAGATCAGCCACATATGCGGCTCGGGCCAGGGCACGACGAAAAGGGCGAAGGGCGCGGCGATCAGGCCATAGCTTGCGTCGATGGCGGCGCGGCTGATCCAGGGGTCATGCCGCCCCTTTTGCAGTGCCCCGAACAGAGCATGCAGAAAAGCCGCCAAAAGCGCCAGGGCAAGGGCCACATCCTTGCCCGCCGCAGTGCCTTCGAGAGAGATCAGCCAATCTGACACGGTGGGTCTTTCGGAACCGGCGACCGGGGGCTTTGCCCCCGGACCCCCAGGATATTTGGAAACAGATGAAGAGGGTCAGCGGTCGAGCCCGACCAGCGCACGGGCGAAATCATCGGGGTCGAAGGGGGCCAGATCGTCGATCTGCTCGCCCACGCCGATGGCGTGGATCGGCAGGCCGAACTTGTCGGCCAGCGCGACCAGAACGCCACCCTTGGCGGTGCCATCAAGTTTGGTCATCACAAGGCCCGAGACATCGGCCAGTTTGCGGAAGATCTCGACCTGTGCCACGGCGTTCTGGCCGGTGGTTGCATCCAGCACAAGAAGGGTATTGTGCGGGGCGGTCGGGTCTTTCTTGCGGATCACGCGGATGATCTTGGCCAGTTCCTCCATCAGATCGGCGCGGTTTTGCAGGCGGCCTGCGGTGTCGATCATCAACAGGTCGGCGCCATCGGCCTGCGCACGGGTCAGCGCGTCAAAGGCAAGGCTGGCCGGGTCAGAGCCTTCGGGCGCGGTCAGGACCGGCACGCCGGCGCGGTCGCCCCAGACCTTGAGCTGTTCGACCGCCGCCGCCCGGAACGTGTCGCCCGCGGCGATGACCACCTTTTTGCCCGCGGCCTTGAACTGGCTGGCCAGCTTGCCGATGGTCGTCGTCTTGCCCGAGCCATTGACGCCCACCACCAGAACCACCTGTGGTTTTTGCGGGTAAAGCGGCATGGGTTTGGCCACCGGGGTCATGATGCGCGCCACCTCATCTGCAAGGGCAAGGCGCAGCTCTTGGGTCGAGATTTTCTTGCCAAAGCGGGTTTCGGCGATATTGGCGGTGACGCGCAGCGCGGTTTCGACCCCCATGTCAGCCTGAATCAGCAGCTCTTCAAGGTTTTCAAGCATCGCATCGTCAAGCACACGGCGACCGGTTTCGGGCGCAATGGCCGGGGCGCGCGGCATCAGGGCGGGCTTGGGTGCAACCGAGGGCGCGGCGGATGCGGGCGGGGTGCTGTCCTCGGGCGTCGGGGGGGCGGCTTCGGGGCCTTGGCCTTCGGCCACCAGCGCATCAAGGCCTGATCCGATCTTGTCGGAGGACTTGAACATCCGGTCCTTGAGTTTCTTGAAGAAAGACATGGGGGCCTCGCACCTTGGCTTTGCTTTCACCTAATCGCTTTGACGCCGCATGGAAAGGGGCCGCGCCCCTTGGCGGGCTAGGCTTGGGGGAAAGTCCAGAACAGAACGCTGCCGAAAAACAGCAAGAATTGCCCCAGCACATAGGCGGGCCAAAGCACGGCCCCCAGCAGGCGGCGCGGGGTTTCGCGCTGCAAGACGAACATCCGCACGGCCAGAAACAGATCGGAGGCGATGAACAAGGCCGCACCAAGGCGCAGTTCGGCCGTGCCGGGATTGGCCGGCACCAAAATGGCCGCAACGCCCATGGCGGCGATCAGAACCACATAGGCCCGCACCGGCCAACGCAGCGCCCCGGTGCGGGGGGCGAGCCAGATTTCGGTGGACACCACCAGGGCCACAAGGGCAACGGCGGCCCAGAACTCCAGGCCCGCGACACCATCAAACCCAAGCTCTGCCCCCCGCGCGATCAGGGCGGCGGCATAGATCAGATGCCCGATGCCAAAGGCCGCCATCCCGGCCAGAAAGGCGCGCGGGCCGGGGCGCGACAGGCAGAAATCGCCCAGCACTCCGAACCCAAGGCCCAGCGCCATGATCCAGACCGGGTCTTGCCCCAGATAGGAGGTGACAAGCCAGAACAGGGCCAAGGGCGCCAGAGTGGTGGTCTTGATCACGCTGCACAGCCAGTCATCCTCATCTCGCCAGCTGTAGGCCAGCCAATAGATCAGCCCGGCGATCAGGCCCAGACTGGCCACCACACGAAACATCAGGTCGAACATGCGCAGCCCCTTGTTGTCTGGACCGGGGCTTTAGCATTTGTCGCACCGCCTTGCCATGGATCGGCCAGAATTTCATGCTACACCCCCCGCATGACCGCAAAGCCGCTGCCCCTGATCCTGTTTGCCCTTGCCGCCCTTTTGCCTGTGCCGCTGTTGGCGGCGGGGGTCTGGCTGGGCGGGATTTGGGTCTGGGCGGGGTTTCTCTACATGGCGGCGCTGGTGATCTTGCTGGATCAGCTGGTGCCCTATGTGGCGGGCGACGCGCCCGAGGGGGCCGAATTTCCTGCGGGTGATGTGGTGTTGGTGGCGGTGGGGCTGTCGCATCTGGCGCTGATGCCGCTTGCCGTCTGGGCGGTGGCGGGGCCGTCGGCCTTGGGCACAGGCGAAAAGCTGCTGCTGTTTCTGGGGTGCGGCTATTGGATGGGGCAAGTGGCGCATCCCGCCGCGCATGAGTTGATCCACCGGGGCAACCGCTGGCTGTTCCGGCTGGGGGTGGCGATCTATACCAGCCTGTTGATCGGCCATCATGCCAGTGCGCATCGGTTGGTGCATCACCGCGCCGTGGCCACCCCCGAAGACCCCAGTTCTGCCGCCCCCGGCATCAGTTTCTGGCGGTTTGCGCCGCGGTCGTGGTGGGGCAGTTTTCGCGCCGGTTGGGCGGCCGAGGATGCCTTGCGGGCGCGGGTGGGCCGGGGCGGGGTGCATCCCTATCATGTCTATCTGGGGGGGGCCGTGGCCTTTGTGGGCTTGGGTGCGCTGATTGCGGGTTGGGCCGGGGCGCTGGTCTGGGTGGGGTTGGCGGCCCATGCGCAGGTGCAGATGGCCTTGGCCGATTATGTGCAGCACTACGGGCTGCGGCGGGCCAGGCTGGCCGATGGGCGCTATGAGCCGGTGGCAGACCGGCATTCGTGGAACACGCCGCACTGGTTTTCCTCGGCGATGATGCTGAATGCGCCCCGCCATTCCGACCATCACGCGCATCCCAACCGGCCCTATCCGGCGCTGCGACTGGACAAAGATGCCCCGATGTTGCCCTGGCCCCTGCCCGTGGCCTGCGCCATGGCCTTGCTGCCGCGCCTGTGGCGGCGGCGGATGAAGCCGCTGCTGGCCAGATGGGGCACGCCGGAAACCTGACGCAGCGGTGACTGGCCAAATGGGGCAGAGCATGGCAGCATGCGCCATGATCAGGAGAGCCGTGATGCGTTGGTTTGCCCTTTGCCTAGCCGTGATCCCCAGTGCGCTTGCCGCGGCCGAGACGGATATGGGCACGCCGCTGACGGGGGCCGAGTTTGAGGCCTATGTCACCGGCAAGACGCTGACCTTTTCATCACAGGGGCAGGTTTACGGGGCCGAGCAATATCTGCCCGGTCGGCGGGTGATGTGGGCCTTTACCGAAGATATTTGCCGCGAAGGCATCTGGTATGAAGAACCGGGGCAGATCTGCTTTGTCTATGATTACGACCCGGTGCCGCAATGCTGGGTGTTCTGGCAGGATGACGGGCTGAACGCATTGTTCATGGGCGAAGATGGCGGCACGCGGCTGACAGAACTGTCACAAACCCCGGCCCCGCTGGCCTGTGCCGGGCCCGAGGTTGGGGTGTAGCCTTTGTCAGTTTCGAACATTCTGCGCGGTTGCACCGGATAAAACGGGCGCAAGGCTTTACGGTTTCGAACCTAGAACAGGCTGCCTTGCGTTGGGGGTTTGGGGCTGGCTTTTTTCGGCGCAGCCGCCTTGCCACCAAGGGCGGGCAATTTGCCGTCGTGAAATTCAATCTCCAGCGCCGTTGCCTTTTCCGCCTCGGCCCGGCTGGTGACCACGGCGCCATCACCGCGCACCACCGCATAGCCGCGCCGCAGGGTTTCGGCATGGCCCATGGTCTGGCGTATCCGGTCCAGGGTTTCCAGACGCGCCGACAGATCTGCAAGCCGTTGCAGGGCCAGCCCGTCCAGCCGCTGACCGGCATCGGTCAGGCGCTTGCGGTCTTTGTCAAGATCGCGCGCCGCCCCACCCAGCAGACGCGACAGCGACGGGGCAAGGCGCGACGACCAATTGTCGAACCGGGCGCGCTGCTGATCCAGCTTGCGGGTCAGGCGCGCCTCGACCGCATCCCCGCGCCGCGACAGGGCCTGGCTTCGGTTGGCGATCAAAGACAGCAGCGCCTGGGGCGACATCCGGCCTGCGCGCCGTTCATAATCACCACGCTTGCGGCTGACAGCCAGCGACAGCCCCCCCGACAGCCGGCCGGTGGCGGCGTCAAGCCGTTGCGACGGGGTGGCCAGCAGCGTCTCGACCCGCGGCAAGGCGCGCGCCAGATCGCGCATGCGTTGGCCGCGCAAGGCAATGCCCTGCGCCAAGGCCCGCGACAGGCGCGCGCCCAGATCATCCAGCCCGGCCAGCAGGTCAAGCCGCACCGGCACCGCCATTTCCGCCGCAGCCGTCGGCGTTGGCGCGCGCCGATCCGAGGCATAGTCGATCAGCGTGGTGTCGGTTTCATGGCCCACGGCGGAAATCAGCGGAATCTGGCTTTCTGCCGCCGCCCGCACCACGATTTCTTCGTTGAACCCCCACAGATCCTCTAGCGAGCCGCCGCCCCGCGCCACGATCAGCACATCGGGGCGCGGAATCGGGCCACCGGGGGCGATGGCATTGAACCCCCGGATCGCGGCGGCCACCTCGGACGCGCAGGCCTGCCCCTGCACCGCCACCGGCCAGATCAGCACATGGCGGGGAAAGCGGTCGCGCAGGCGGTGCAGAATATCGCGGATCACCGCCCCCGAAGGCGAGGTGACAACGCCGATCACCTGCGGCAAGAACGGCAGGGGCCGTTTGCGGGCCGGATCGAACAGACCTTCGGCCTGCAAGGCGGCACGGCGCTTTTCCAGCATGGCCATCAGCGCCCCTGCCCCGGCGGGGGCCACGTCCTCGACGATCAGCTGATATTTCGACTGGCCCGGAAAGGTGGTCATCCGGCCCGTCACAACAACCTCCATCCCCTCTTCGGGGCGCACCTGCATGCGGGCGACCTGACCTTTCCAGCTGATGGCGGCAATCACGCTGCGGTCATCCTTGAGGTCAAAGTAAAGGTGCCCCGAGGCCGGGCGCGACACGCGCCCCACCTCTGCGCGCACCCGCACAAGGCCAAATTCGCCCTCGATCACCCGTTTGACCGCGCCGGAAAGTTCCGAAACGGTGTATTCCGGCTGATTGCCTGCGGGGGATGCGTCTTCGAAGATGTCCATGCGGCTTGCCTCCTTGCGGGGCTGACCTTATGACGCGCAAGACACAAGGCCAAGGGGGCGCACCCATGAACATCCTGATCCTCGGCAGTGGCGGGCGCGAACATGCGTTGGCCTGGGCGGTAAAGCAGAATCCGAAATGTGACCGGCTGATCGTGGCACCGGGCAATGCCGGGATCGCGCAAGTGGCAGAACTGGCCGACATCGACGTGCTGGATGGCGCGGCGGTGGTGGAATTTTGCGGCGAAAACGCGATTGATTTCGTGATCGTCGGCCCCGAGGCCCCCTTGGCGGCCGGTGTGGCCGATGCCACCCGGGCCGCCGGGATCGTGACCTTTGGCCCCTCGGCTGCGGCGGCGCGGCTTGAGGCCTCCAAGGGGTTTACCAAGGAAATCTGCGATGCCTGCGGCGCACCAACAGCGGGCTATGCACGGTTTGACACGGCGACGGAAGCGCGGGCCTATGTGACGCGCATGGGCGCGCCGATCGTGATCAAGGCCGATGGTCTGGCGGCAGGCAAGGGCGTGATCATGGGCATGACCCTGGATCAGGCCCTTGATGGCATTGACGAAATCTTTGGCGGGGCCTTTGGGGCCGCGGGCGCCGAGGTGGTGATCGAAGAATTCATGGAAGGTGAAGAAGCCAGCTTTTTCATCCTGTCGGATGGCGAAAACGCCCTGCCCATCGGCACGGCGCAAGACCACAAGCGGGTGGGTGATGGCGATACCGGGCCCAATACCGGTGGCATGGGGGCCTATTCCCCCGCCCCGGTGCTGACCGAGGCCCTGCAACGGCAAGCGATGGAGCAGATCGTGCTGCCGACGATCCGCGAGATGGCAGCGCGGGGCACGCCCTATCAGGGGGTGCTGTATGCCGGGCTGATGATCAAGGACGGGCAGGCGCGTCTGGTGGAATACAACTGCCGCTTTGGCGACCCGGAATGCCAGGTTCTGATGATGCGGCTTGGCGCGCAGGCGCTGGATCTGATGCTGGCCTGTGCCGAAGGGCGGCTGGACCGCGCGCAGGTGAACTGGGCCGATGACCATGCGCTGACGGTGGTGATGGCGGCGAACGGCTATCCGGGCGATTATGCCAAGGGCAGTGTCATCAACGGGTTGGACGCCCTGCCCGAAAGCAGCACCCAGATGGTGTTTCATGCGGGCACCAAAGCGCGCGATGGGGCCATTACGGCCAATGGCGGGCGGGTGCTGAATGTGACTGCGCGCGGTGACACCTTGGCCGAGGCCCATGCCCGCGCCTATGCCATGGTTGATGCCATCGACTGGCCCGAAGGCTTTTGCCGCCGCGATATCGGCTGGCGCGCGCTATAGGGCCCTGCGATGATTGTGCGCGACAAACCGGGTGTCTTGCAGCTTTTGCTGGCGATGCGCGGGTCTGTCTTGCCGCATATCGCGGGCACGCTGATCTTTATCACGCTGTGGTCAGCGGTGCTGGTCTGGGTGGATCGCAACGTCCTGACCATGGCCCATCTGGGCACGGCGCCCTTTGCGCTGTTTGGGGTGGCGCTGTCGCTGTTTCTGGGTTTTCGCAACAACGCCGCCTATGACCGCTGGTGGGAGGCGCGCAAGCTGTGGGGCGGGTTGATTGCCGACACGCGCAGCCTTGCGCGCGAAGTGGCGCTGTTTTTGCCCGCATCAGAAAACGCCCCCCGCTTGCTGCGGTTGATGCGGGCCTTTTTGCACCTGCATCGCGCCCGGTTGCGCAAGCTGACCCAGGACAAGGCGGCGCTGGATTGGGCCGCCAAGGCGGGCCTGCCACCCGATGCGGGCCCCGACACCGCGCTGACCGAAATGACCGCGCTTTTGGCGCAGGACTATGCCGCCGGCCGGCTGGATGGCTTTGGCGCGCGCACGCTGTCGCAGCGGCTGTCGGGCATTGCCCTGGCGCAGGCAGGGTGTGAGCGTATTCAGGCCACCCCCCTGCCCTATGTCTATTCCCTGCTGGTGTTTCGCACTGCGTGGCTTTATTGCCTGCTGCTGCCCTTGGCGCTGCTGGATGCGACGGGGTGGTGGACGCCTGTCTTCACGCTGATCGTGGCCTATACGTTTTTCGGTCTGGGCGAGGTGACAGAAGAACTGGCGCATCCTTTTGCGATGACGGGCAATGGCCTGCCGCTGGATGCGATGTGCCGCATTGCCGAAATCAGTCTGGCCCCGCATCTGGGCGAGGTCGCGCCGCCGCCGCTGGCGCCTGTGGCGTTTCGTCTGGATTAAGGCCAGGCCCGCGCCGCGATAGCCCTTGCGCCGGGGGGCTGTGCCGCATAAAAAGCGCGCGCAATTTGCGTCCGGCGTGGGAGGATCTTATGCCGCTTCTGGTGATGAAATTCGGCGGAACCTCTGTCGCCAATCTTGAACGCATCGAGAATGCGGCCAAGAAGGTGCAGAAAGAGGTCGAGCGTGGCTATGACGTGATCGTCATCGTCTCGGCCATGTCGGGTGAGACAAACAAGCTGGTCGGCTATGTCGAGGGCACGTCAAAACTGTATGACGCCCGCGAATATGATGCCGTGGTGGCCAGCGGCGAAAACGTGACAGCCGGTCTGATGGCGCTGCGTTTGCAGGAAATGGGCGTTCCCGCCCGGTCTTGGCAGGGTTGGCAGGTGCCGATCAACACCACCTCGGCGCATGGCTCGGCCCGGTTCATGTCGATCCCGCGCGACAATCTGGATGCGAAATTCGCCGAAGGGTTCAAGGTGGCCGTGGTCGCCGGGTTCCAGGGCGTTTCGGCCGAAGGCCGGGTGACGACGCTGGGCCGGGGGGGGTCAGACACCACCGCTGTTGCCTTTGCCGCGGCCTTTGATGCGGAACGCTGCGACATCTATACCGATGTGGACGGCGTTTACACGACCGATCCGCGCGTATCGGACAAGGCGCGCAAGATGGACAAGATCGCCTTTGAAGAGATGCTGGAACTGGCATCCTTGGGCGCCAAGGTGTTGCAGACCCGTTCTGTGGAACTGGCCATGCGCTATAATGTGCGTCTGCGCGTGCTGTCGTCGTTCGAAGACACCGATGAACAATCAGGAACGCTCGTCTGTGGCGAGGAGGAAATCATGGAATCCAAAGTCGTCTCTGGCATCGCCTTTTCGCGCGAAGAGGCCAAGATCACCCTCTTCACCATCGAAGATCGCCCCGGCGTCGCCAGCGCCATCTTCGGCCCCTTGGCCGATGCGGGTGTGAATGTCGATATGATCGTGCAGAACATCAGCGAAAAGGACTATGACGAGGCCCATCCCGGCGCCGTCACCGATATGACCTTTTCCTGCCCGATCAATCAGGTCGAGCGCGCCAAGAAGGCGTTGGAAGATGCGCAGGCCGCTGGCAAGATCAAATATGACGATCTGATCATCGACACCGATGTGGCCAAGGTTTCGGTCGTTGGCATCGGCATGCGCAGCCATACCGGGGTGGCGGCCAAGATGTTTTCGTCGCTGTCGGCCGAAAACGTCAACATCAAGGTCATCTCGACCTCTGAAATCAAGATCTCGGTCCTGATCGACCGGAAATATATGGAACTGGCCGTGCAGGCGCTGCACGACTGTTTCGATCTGGATAAGGCCTGATTTTCGGGCAGTTGCCTTTGGTCGGCCCGTCGCAAGGCGGGCCGTTTGCATTTGAGACGCGATGACACAGCTTGCCGATCTGCCGCGCTTGACGTTTTGTTTTTGACACGGCTGTGATCTAAGGAAGAAAACGCCGCCCATTTGGCGGCCCAAAATCAAGTTCAGGAATTTCCATGCCGGAACGGACCGAAAGCGAAAGCCGGAAATTGCTGCGCCGTTTGCGCGATACCCTGGCCACCACAGGCGGGGGGCAGGACCGGCTTGACCGCATCACCCATCTGATCGCAGATTCCATGGGCACCGAAGTGTGCTCGATCTATCTGTTCCGCGACCCCGAGACGCTGGAGTTGTGTGCAACCGAGGGCCTGAAACCCGAAGCCGTGCACCAGACCCGCATGAAGTTGGGTGAGGGTCTGGTGGGCCGGGTGGCACGCACCAACAGCGCAGTGAACACCGCCAATGCGCCCGCCGAAAAGGGCTTTCGCTATATGCCCGAAACGGGCGAAGAGATTTATTCCAGCTTTCTGGGTGTGCCCATTCAGCGCGTTGGTGAAAAGCTGGGCGTTCTGGTCGTGCAATCCAAGACCGACCGCAGCTATTCCGACGATGAGGTGTATGCGCTGGAAGTCGTGGCCATGGTGCTGGCCGAGATGACGGAACTGGGGGCTTTCACCTCGGACGATGAGGGGATGCGCGCCCTGCACCGCCAGCCGGTGATGTTTCGCGGCAGCACCGGGCAAGAGGGCGCCGCCGAAGGTCATGTCTGGTTGCATGAACCCCGCGTCGTGGTCACCAACCCGGTGGCCGACGATCCGCTGACCGAAATTGACCGCATCCGCGAGGCCGTGGGGCAGTTGCGCGTCTCGATCGAGGATCTTCTGGCCGCCCAAAGCCTGGACAAGGATCAGGTTCAGGTGCTGGAGGCCTATCGCATGTTCGCCAATTCGCGCGGCTGGCTGCGGCGGATGGAAGAAGACATCATGCGCGGCCTGTCGGCCGAAGCGGCGGTGGAAAAAGAACAATCCGCCGCCCGCGCCCGGATGGAACAGGTTGAAGACGGCTATCTGCGCGAACGCCTGTCGGATCTGGATGATCTGTCAAACCGGCTGCTGCGGCAACTGACGGGCCAAGGGGCCGACACAGGTGCCGAAATGCCCAGCGACCCCGTGCTGGTGGCGCGCAACATCGGCCCCGCCGAACTGCTGGATTACGGCCGCAAGCTGAAAGGCGTGGTGCTGGAGGAAGGCAGCGTCGGCAGCCATGCCGCGGTGGTGGCACGGGCGCTTGCGATTCCGCTGATCATCAATGCCGGGCGCATCACGTCCGAGGCGCTGAACGGCGACCATATTCTGGTCGATGGCGATCAGGGCATTGCCCATTTGCGGCCCGAAGAAACCGTCGCCCGTGCCTTTCGCGACAAGATCGCCATGCAGGCCGAGGCGCAACAGCGCTATGCCAGCCTGCGCGAACTGCCTGCCCAGACAGCCTGTGGTCAGGTCATCGGCCTGCATATGAATGCGGGGCTGATGGCCGATCTGCCCAGCCTCGAAGGCTCGGGCGCCGAAGGCGTGGGGCTGTTCCGCACCGAATTGCAGTTTCTGGTGCGCAACAAGATGCCAAGGCGCGCTGAACTGGCCCAGCTTTACGCCCGCGTGATGGATGCCGCCCAAGGCCGTCGGGTGGCGTTTCGCACCTTGGATATCGGGTCAGACAAGGTGCTGCCCTATATGAAACCGCAAGACGAGCCGAACCCCGCCATGGGGTGGCGCGCCATTCGGGTGGGGCTGGATAAACCGGGCGTGTTGCGCATGCAGGTGCAGGCGTTGATCCGCGCCGCCAATGGCCGCCCGCTGACGGTGATGTTTCCCTTTATCACGGAATTTTCCGAATTTCAGCAGGCCCGCAGCCATGTGCTGCGCGAATTGCACCGCGAAAAATCACTGGGCCATATCACCCCCGAAACCATCGAAATCGGGGCCATGCTGGAAACCCCCAGCCTTGCCTTTGCCCCCCGCGCGTTTTTCGACCTTGTCGATTTCGTCTCGATTGGCGGCAATGATCTGAAGCAGTTCTTTTTTGCCGCCGACCGCGAGAATGAGCGGGTGCGACGGCGCTACGACATGCTGAATTTCACATTCCTCAGCTTTATCGAGCAGATCGTGCAGCGGTGCGCGGAAACAGGCACGCCGCTGTCTTATTGCGGCGAAGATGCCGGGCGGCCGATCGAGGCCCTGGCCCTGGCCGCCATGGGCCTGCGCAGCTTGTCGATGCGGCCTGCCTCGATCGGGCCGGTCAAGGCCCTGTTGCGGCGCGTCGATCTAACCCAAGCGCGAGAGGTGATGATGACGGCACAAGAGCGGGGCGAAGACAGCGCACGCGACGCCTTGATGGGCTGGTTGGCCGAACTGCCGGTCTAGGCACGTTTCAGGCGCGGCTGACCGGCGGCGGCCATGAATTCGGTCAGCACCCGGTCGGCCCCGTGGCTTTGCGCCAGACGCAGCAGGGCAAAGCGGATGCGCGCCATTTCGCGGTAGTAACTAAGGAAGGCCGCATTTAGCCCGGCCCCCGCCAGCGCCCCCAACACCGGCACGGCCTGGGCCGCCAGTTTCTGGCCCAGAACTGCCGCCAGTTTGGGCGCAACCGTGGCGATCACCTTTTGCACCGCAGGCCCGGTCAGGGTCAGACGCGCCGACAGAAAACTGGTGTTGATGCCATCATCGCTGGCCATCGGACTGCCCGCGCCAAATGTGCGGATACATTCTGCCCGGATTTCGGGGGCGTCGGGGTCAAAGCCGGCGGCCCGCGCCTCGGCCCGGATGGCGTTCAAAATCAAGGTGATGGTCAGCGGCAACTCGGCAAGCGCCGTGGCAATGCCGCCTGCCCCACCCGCAGCCCCCGTGGCCATGGCCGCCGCCATCCGGCCCCGCGGGCCCGCATCGGGCAAACGATCGGCCTGCCCGGCCACGCTATAGCTGGTGGACAGGGCCAGCGCGACCGTGCGTTCCATCTGGCTGCGATAGGCGGGGGGAATCATCGCCAACTGGGTTTCAAAACTGCCGCCCAGTTTGTTCACCAAGGTCATCACCGGGCCATTGGCACGCTTGAAAGCATCCGCCAGCCGAGCAATCTCGGCCTGCGGCAGGTCTTGGGGTAAGGCGGGCAGCGTTTCCATGCCCCAGATATGGGGGCAAATGGTGGCAGAACAATAGGTCAGGTGCCCTTGGTCACCTTGCCCGTCACCCCGGCCCAAGCCCCGGCCTTCAACTCCAGCCCCAGAACACGGTCGGGGTTGGTGGGCGGGGGCATTTCCACGCCCTCCAGCTTGCGAAAGCCAAAGCGGCGGTAATAGGGCGCGTCGCCCACCAGCAGCACCCTTTCCCAGCCCAGACGCTTGGCCTCGGCCAGACTCTCGTTGATCAACAGGCCGCCCAACCCCTCGCCCTGCCGGGTTGGGTGCACGGCCACGGGGCCCAAAAGCAGGATGTCATGGCCCTGCACCATGGCGGGCCAGAACCGGATGGCCGCCGCCAAAGTGCCGGAATCATCGCGTAAAATCAGACACAAAGGGGCCACGGTCGGCACACCTTCGCGCAACCGGTAAGACGACAGCGCCGTGCGACCGGGGGCAAAGCACAGGTCAAGCAGGGCCTCGACCTCCCACCAGTCGTCTTCGGTCTCTTCTTCAAGACGATACACGCGCGCAAGCCCTCGAATCCGCTGGAAACGCCCCGTAACATGCTATTGTTTCAGGGGCAAATCGTGAAAGGATGCGGATGTTCTATCGACCCCAAGACGGCCACGGCCTGCCGCATAATCCGTTTAACGCCATCGTCACGCCCCGGCCCATCGGGTGGATCTCGACCACCGGGTCGATGGGCGACAATCTGGCCCCCTATTCGTTCTTCAATGCCGTCGCCTATGTGCCGCCGCAGGTGATGTTTGCCTCGACCGGGGAAAAGGATTCGATCCGTAACATACGGGAAACAGGCGTTTTTGCGGTGAATATCGTGGCCGAAGACATGCTGCACCAGATGAGTGCAACCTCGGCCATGCTGCCGCGCGGGCAAGATGAATTTGCGGCTGTGGGGCTGGAAAAGGCGGCCTGTGACACGATTGCCTGCCCGCGGGTTGTGGGCAGCCCTGCCACGTTGGAATGCCGGGTGACGCAGTTGGTGCCGCTGCTGGGGCAGGACAATACGCTGGTTCTGGGCGAGGTGACGGGCGTGCATCTGCGCGATGATTGTCTGGTGGACGGGCGGTTTGACGTGACGCGGTTTCGCCCCGTGGGCCGGCTTGGCTATCGCGATTACAGCACGGTGGATAGGGTGTTTGAGCTGGCCCGCCCCGGAGAAGGATAGGCAAGCCGTTGATGAAGAAGGGTTTTCACAGATGCAAACGATGATTGGTGTGATCGGCGGATCGGGGCTTTACCAGATTGACGGGCTGGAAGGGGCCAGCTGGGTCAAGGTGAAAACGCCCTGGGGCAAGCCGTCGGATGAGGTGCTGGTGGGGCGGTTGAACGGGGTGGCGATGGCGTTTCTGCCGCGCCATGGGCGGGGGCATGTGCAGTCGCCCAGTTCGGTGAATTACCGCGCCAATATTGATGCGCTGAAACGGTTGGGATGCACCGATATTGTGGCCGTTTCGGCTGTGGGGTCGTTGCGTGAAGACTATGTTCCGGGCGATTTTGTCATTGTAGATCAATACATTGACCGCAGCTTTGCGCGTGAAAAATCGTTCTTTGGGGCGGGCTGTGTGGCGCATGTGGGATTTGCCCACCCCACCTGCCCGCGTCTGGGGGCGGCGGCGCTGCGGGCGGCACAGGATGTTGGGGTCAAGGTTCATAAAACCGCAACCTATATGGCGATGGAGGGGCCTCAATTCTCGACCCTGGCCGAAAGTCGGCTGTATCGGCTAAGGGGGGCCGATGTGATCGGGATGACCGGTATGCCCGAGGCCAAGCTCGCCCGCGAGGCTGAAATGTGCTATACCTGCGTGGCGATGGTCACCGATTTTGACTGTTGGCATCCCGGCCATGCGGCGGTGGATGTGGCGCAAGTGATTGCAACCATGGGAAAAAATTCGGGCCATGCGCGCGACCTGATCGCGCGGCTGCCGGGCCTGTTGGGGGCTGATCGTGCGCCCTGCCCGCATGGCTGTGACCGGGCGCTGGATCATGCGATCATGACGGCCCCCAGCCAGCGTGACCCAGAACTGCTGGCCAAGCTGGATGCCGTGGCGGGGCGCGTTCTGGGCTGAAAGGGCCGTGATTGTGGCGTGGTGCATCCGTGGTGCATCTGTGGTGCATCTGTGACCACAGCCGCATCACCACACGAGTGCTGGTCACAACCGCCTGATGCCGCGCCCTGCCGCTGCGTCGGCCCTTGCCTCGCCCCCCGGTTTCGGGCCAGTTTGGCCCCGCGCATTGCCAAGCCGAGGGGAATATGGCCAAGACCGTGAAGGACTATATCCGCACCATCGTGGACTTCCCGCATGAGGGCATTCTGTTTCGCGATGTGACCACGCTGTTTGCCGACCCGCGCGGGTTTCGCATGTGCATTGACCAGTTGCTGGCCCCCTATGCGGGGATGCGGATCGACAAGGTTGTGGGGCTGGAGGCGCGGGGACTCATCCTGGGCGGCGCGGTGGCGCATCAACTGAGCACCGGGTTCGTGCCGATCCGCAAAAAGGGCAAGCTGCCGGGGCAGACCATCGCCCAAGCCTATACGCTGGAATATGGCGAGGCGGTGGTCGAGGTGCATGACGATGCGATCCAGCCCTTTGACAAGGTGCTGCTGGTCGATGACCTGCTGGCCACCGGCGGCACGGCCGAGGCCGGGATCAGGCTGGTCGAGCGGTTGGGCGGGGAAATCGTCGGCTGCGCCTTTGTCGTGGATCTGCCCGATCTGGGCGGGCGCAAGCGGCTGGAGGCCATGGGCATGGAGGTGCATGCCCTGTGCGCCTTTGACGGGCTTTAACCCCCGAGTAACCCTGAGTCGCTAGACCAGAGTTACCCGAGAGAATCTTTGGGTCAGGGGGCCAAAATGGCCTTCGTTTGAATAGGCCCTGTGGAAATGGGGCGGCTTGGGCCCCGCAGGAAATGCGGGGCCTTTTTGCGCGCGGGGCGTTTGCGGCTGTCACCGGTCTGTCGGCCTGCTATGGTTTCGCCCATTCCGGCACGCCACCCGGATGCCCATAAGCGACCGGAGCCCGCCTGCCATGACAGACCAGACCGCCCCGCGGCCCGACCTTGCCAGCCTGACGCGGGTGTTTCTGCGCATCGGCTGTTTGTCGTTTGGTGGGCCTGCGGCGCAGATTGCCTTGATGCACCGCGAATTGGTGGAGGACCGGCCCTGGCTGAGCGAGAAGGATTATCTGTCGGCCCTGTCGTTTTGCATGTTGCTGCCCGGCCCCGAGGCGATGCAACTGGCCACCTGGGCCGGATGGCGGTTGCAGGGCACGCTGGGCGGGGTGATCGCGGGCTTGCTGTTCGTGCTGCCGGGGGCCGCAGTGGTGCTGGCCCTGTCGGCGGTTTATGCGGGCCTTGGCCATGTGCCGCTGATGGCGGCGCTGTTCACGGGGATTCAGGCGGCGGTGATCGCGGTGGTGATCGAGGCGCTGATCCGGGTGTCGAAAAAGGCGTTGCGGGGGCCGGGGGCGCGGGTGATTGCGGCGGCAAGTTTTCTGGCGCTGTTCGTGTTCAACCTGCCGTTTCCACTGATCATTCTGGTGGCCGGGCTGTGGGGGGCCTGGGCTGCGCGCGGGGCCGTTGGCACAGCCCCGGCCCCGGCGCCGATACGGGCGGGCAGTTTTGCCACGCTGGCGATCTGGGGGGCGGTGTGGCTGGTGCCGCTGGGGCTGTTGTGGGGTCAGGGCGGGCTGTTGTTCGACATCGGCTGGTTCTTTTCCAAGCTGGCGGTGGTGACTTTTGGCGGGGCCTATGCGGTGCTGGCCTGGATGACGCAAGAGGTGGTGGCCGTGCAGGGCTGGCTGACCACGGGGCAGATGATGGCCGGGCTGGGGCTGGCCGAGACGACGCCGGGGCCGCTGATTTTGGTGACGGAATTCGTGGGCTTTATGGCGGGTTTTGCAGCAGGCGGCTGGGGGCTGGCGGTGGCGGGCGCTGTGGTGGCGCTGTGGATGACCTTTGCGCCCTGCTTTTTATGGATCTTTCTGGGCGCCCCCTATGTGCAGCGGATCACAGCGGCGCCGCGTCTGGCCGGGGCGCTGGCGGCGATCATGGCGGCGGTCGTGGGGGTGATTGCCAATTTGTCGCTGTGGTTTGCGCTGCATTTTCTGTTTGGCGATCTGGCGCTGCTGCGGCTGGGGCCGGCGCATCTGTTGATTCCGGATCTGACCAGTCTGCGCTGGCCGGCCTTGGGATTGGCGCTGCTGGGCGCGGTGCTGCTGTTGCGGCTGCATCGGCCCCTGTGGCAGGTGCTGGTGGCGCTGGCGGCCCTGTCGGCGGGGGTGTCGGCGGGGCTGTCGCTGATCTGAGCGGGCCAGAAAGCGGGGTAGAAAGCTGGTTGTGCCCCTTCCCTTCGAGGGCAAATCCCCTATGCTGGCCGTATTGGATACGAGGTGAACATGGCGCGGTCGATTGATTACGGAAATCTGATGCATCGCGCGATGCGGGGGCTGATCCAGTCTGTGCTGGAGGATGTGGCGGCCAACGGGCTGCCCGGGGCGCATCATTTCTTTATCACCTTTGACACCACGGCCGAGGGTGTGGAAATGGCCGATTGGCTGCGCGCCCGCTATCCGACCGAGATGACGATCGTGATCCAGCATTGGTTCGACAATCTTGAAGTCACCGAAGACGGCTTTTCGATCACGCTGAATTTCGGCAACCAGCCCGAGCCGTTGATCATTCCCTTTGACGCCTTGCGCACCTTTGTTGACCCATCGGTGGAATTCGGCCTGCGCTTTGAAAGCCATGCCGAGGACGAGGAAGACGACGAGGACGAAGACCTGTCAGACGATGAGGGCGATGATGGCGACGACGAGCCGCCGCCCCAGCGCGCCGCCGATGTGGTCAGCCTGGACAAATTTCGCAAGCAATAGGCGGATGCGACAGCATGGTCGCGGTATGCAACTGTATGCCGATTGATTTCAGGCCCGATCCGCCTTAGGAACGGGCCGAGAAAAATCAGGAGGCTTGCACCCCATGTCCGCGACCCGCACCGAAACCGACAGCTTTGGCCCGCTTGACGTTCCTGCCGACAAGTATTGGGGCGCGCAGACCCAACGCTCGATCATCAACTTCCCCATCGGGTGGGAGCGTCAGCCAGTGCCGATCATCCGCGCGCTGGGGGTGATCAAGAAGGCGGCGGCCCTGGTGAACGAAGGCTTTGGCGATCTGGACCCGGCGCTGTCGAAGGCCATTCAGGCTGCCGCGCAAGAGGTGATCGACGGCAAGTTCGACGACAACTTTCCGCTGGTGGTCTGGCAGACCGGGTCGGGCACCCAGTCGAACATGAATGCCAATGAGGTGATTTCAAACCGCGCCATCGAGATGATGGGCGGGGTGATGGGCAGCAAGAAGCCGGTTCATCCGAATGACCATTGCAACATGGGCCAGTCGTCGAACGACACCTTCCCCACCGCGATGCATGTGGCGATCGGCATGTTGGCCCGCGATGTGCTGTTGCCGGGCCTGCGCAAGCTGCATGGTGCGCTGGCGGCCAAATCGGACGAGTTCAAGGATATCATCAAGATCGGCCGCACCCATACGCAGGATGCCACCCCCCTGACCCTGGGGCAGGAATTTGGCGGCTATGCGCATCAGGTGGCCCAAGGGATTCGCCGCGTCGAGATGTGCCTGCCCGATATCTATGAGCTGGCGCAGGGCGGCACGGCGGTGGGCACCGGGTTGAACACGCGGGTGGGCTTTGCCGAAAAGGTGGCGGCAGAGATCGCGGCGATCACCGGCCTGCCCTTTGTTACCGCGCCCAACAAGTTCGAGGCCCTTGCCGCGCATGATGCGATGGTGATGTTCTCGGGCGCGCTGAAAACCGTGGCCGGGTCTTTGTTCAAGATCGCCAATGACATGCGCCTGTTGGGGTCGGGTCCACGGTCGGGCCTTGGCGAATTGATCCTGCCGGAGAATGAGCCGGGATCGTCGATCATGCCGGGCAAGGTGAACCCGACCCAGGCCGAGGCGCTGACCATGGTTTGCGCCCATGTGATGGGCAATGACGCAGCCGTGGGCTTTGCCGGATCGCAGGGGCATTTCGAGCTGAACGTCTATAACCCGATGATGAGCTATAACGTGCTGCAAAGCATGCAGCTTTTGGGCGATGCGGCCAGTTCGTTCACTGACAACATGGTGGTCGGCACGCAGGCCAATGTGGCGCGGATCGACAAGCTGATGAAGGAATCGCTGATGCTGGTGACGGCACTGGCGCCGACCATCGGCTATGACAATGCCACCAAAGTTGCCAAGACGGCCCATAAGAACGGCACGACGCTGCGCGAAGAGGCGATTGCCTTGGGCTTTGTCGATGGCGAAACCTTTGACCGCGTGGTGCGGCCCGAAGACATGATCAGCCCGAAAGGCTGAGGCAGATGGCGGAGATCATCAATCTTCGCACCGTGAAAAAGCAGGCGGCCCGCGCGGCCGCCCGCAAGTCGGCCGATGCCAATGCCGCGAAATTCGGCCGCAGCCGCGCCGAACGCAGCCTGACCGAGGCCGAGGCCGAACAGGCCGCGCGCAAGCTGGACGGCCATCGGCGCGAGACGGGGGCTGCCGGGGCAGACGAGAGCGACAAGCCGGATTAACCCCGCGTTTACGCTGATCGGCCAGTCTGGCGCGATCAGGAGGTGCGCCAAGAGGTGCGCAATGTCAGACCTGCCGCGTGTGGTCACGCCCGACCGTTGGTTTGTGCAGATGTTTTCCGCCAGAAGCGTGGCCGAAGGCGGCATCATCCGCCGCAAGGTGGGCGATGTGGAACGGTTGATCGGCCGCGACCGGTTCTTGTATGAAGTGCGCCGCCGCGGCTTTCGCGCCATCGAGAATGCCGGACAATTCGTGATTTTCTGCAACCGCCAACCGGTGCATGTGCTGGACTGACACGGCCGGGACAGGCAAATCTTTTCGAAAAGATTTGCAAAATCCTGCGAAGGATTTTGCCAGCGCCCTGTTGCCCGGCTATGGTTGCGCGATGACCGCACGCCCCATCAAGCACTCGCTGACCCTGCACGGCCACCGCACCAGCGTTTCGCTGGAGACTGCCTTTTGGGAGGCGTTTTGCGAGATTGCCAAGGCGAAGAATGTGGCGGTGAATGCGCTGGCGGCCGAGATCGATGCGGCGCGGGCGGGGGATGAGGGTTTGGCCTCGGCCATTCGGGTGTTTGTCTTGCGCCATCATCAGGCGCGTTAGGGCGGCGCCGCTTTTTTGGCAACTGCAGGCTGGCGGCGGGGCGCGGTTTGCGCTATGCCGCCGCCATCGCTGCCAGCCGGAGTGCGCCCCATGAAAGCCGCCGTCATCACCTTCCCCGGGTCGAATTGCGACCGTGACCTTGCCGTCGCCTTTGAGGCCGCTGGTTTCAGCGTGACGCGGGTCTGGCACAAGGACAGTGCCCTGCCGCATGGCGTGGATGTGGTCGGGGTGCCGGGGGGCTTTAGCTTTGGCGACTATCTGCGCTGTGGTGCGATTGCCGCCCAGTCGCCGATTGGCGCAGCGGTCAAGGACCATGCGGCCAAGGGTGGCTATGTGATCGGCATTTGCAACGGGTTTCAGGTGCTGACCGAGATGGGCCTGCTGCCGGGTGCGCTGATGCGCAATGCCGGATTGAAATTTGCCTGCAAGCGTCAGGCCCTGCGGGTGGAAACCACGCAATGCGCCTTTACCAACCAATATGGCAAGGGCCAGGAAATTCTGGTGCCGATTGCGCATCATGACGGCAATTACACCATTGATGCCGAAGGTCTGGCCCGGTTGCAGGGCGAAGATCGGGTGGCCTTTACCTATCTTGGCAACCCGAACGGGTCGGTGGCGGATATTGCCGGGGTCTTGTCCGAGAACCGTCGGGTTCTGGGTATGATGCCGCATCCCGAGCGGGCGGCGGACCCTGTTCATGGTGGAACCGATGGCACGGTGCTGTTTGCCAGCCTGATGGGCGGGATGGCGCTTGCCTGAGCCGCATCGGCTTGAGGAGGGCCAGCCCCGCGCCTAGACTCGGGCCATCAGGATTGGGGCCATGAGCGACACGAACAGCGATCAGATCAGGGATGGTGTTTCTGCACAGGTGGTGTCCTGGCGGATCAAGGTCATTATCACCAGTCTGGTGGTGGTGGCGATTGCGGTGGTGTTGGTGACCAACCGCTGGCTGACCGAGCGTTTCACCGAGACGACGCGGAACCGCACCGAACTGCGTCTGGCCTTGTATTCAGGCAATATGATTTCGGAATTGCAGCGCACCTCGGTGGTGCCATTGCTGCTCTCGGGCGACCCGACCCTGAATGAAAGCCTGAAATCGGGCAATTTCAGCGCGACTTCGCAGCGTCTGATCAAGGTGCAATCGGAAATCGGTGTGGCCTCGATCATGCTGCTGGACCGCGAAGGCCGGGTGGTTGGGGCGACCAATCGCAACCAGTTGGGCATGAATTTCCGCACATCGGCGTTTTATGTCGATGCGCTGCGGGCCAAGGATACGGTGTTTTCGGCCGAGCGGCGTGAGTCGGGGGGATATGATTTCACCTATTCCCGGTCGATCCAGATTGATGGCAAGGCCGCCGGGATCATCGCGGTTTCGGTTGATCTGATGAAATATGAACGGGCCTGGGCCGCGTTTCAGGATGCGGTGCTGGTGACCGACAGCGAAGGCACGGTCATTCTGGCGACCACGCCGCAATGGCGCGGGGTGCCGGTGGCCGAAGCCCTGGCCGTGCGTGAGCCGCTGTCGCCGCTGGGCCGGGCCTTGCAGGCCACGGCCGATTGGGCGCAGCACCCGCCAGATGCCTATGTGCAGGGCCAGGCGGTGATGAAGACCGAGGCGCGGGTGCCGTTTCGCGGGTGGCGGATGATCACCTTTACCGCCTATGATTCGGTGCGCGAGCGGGTGAATGGCGTGCTGGCGCTGGAGATCATGGGCTTTGCCATTCTGCTGGCGCTGACCTTTTATGTGCTGTCGCGCCGGGCATGGTCACAATCCTTAAGCTTTCAGCGCGAATCTGCGGAACTGCGGCTGCTGAACGCACGTTTGCAGCGCGAGATTGCCGAGCGGGAAAAGGTGCAGAAGGATTTGGCGGTGGCGGAACTGACCCTGGCGCAATCGTCCAAGCTGGCGGCTTTGGGCGAGATGTCGGCTGCGGTCAGCCATGAGTTGAACCAGCCGCTGGCCGCGATGAAGACCTATCTGGCGGGCGCGCGGCTGCTGTTGCAGCGCCGCCGTCCTGAAGAGGCGCTGTCCTCGTTTCAGCGGATCGACGATCTGATCGAGCGGATGGGCGCGATCACGCGGCAGTTGAAATCCTATGCCCGCAAGGGCGGCGAGGCGTTTGAGCCGGTGGACATGAAGCAGGCGGTCAGCTCGGCCCTGTCGATGATGGAGCCGACGTTGAAAAGCCGGGTGATCAAGATCACCCGCACCCTGCCCCGCCAGCCGGTGTTGGTGATGGCCGACCGTATCCGGCTGGAACAGGTGATCATCAACCTGTTGCGCAATGCGGTGGATGCGACGAAAGACAAACCCAGCCCGCAGATCGACCTGTTGCTGTCGCAGGGCGAAACGGCGGTGCTGACGGTGCGGGACAATGGCACCGGCATCACCGATCTGGAGAATCTGTTCGAGCCTTTCTACACGACCAAGAAACCCGGCGAAGGGGTGGGGCTTGGCCTTGCCATCTCGTCCGGGATCGTGGGCGAGTTGGGGGGGCGGTTGACCGCGCGCAATGCCGAAGGCGGCGGCGCGGTGTTTGAGATGCAATTGCCCCTGATCGGGGCACCCCAGGAACAACAAGCAGCGGAATGAGGTGTTCATGTCGCGCGCAATGAAAGTGGCCATCGTCGATGACGAGGCCGATATGCGGCAATCCATCAGCCAATGGCTGGCCCTGTCGGGATTTGATACCGAAACCTATGCCAGCGCCGAAGAGGCGTTGAAGGGCATCGGGGCCGATTTTGCCGGGGTTGTCGTCAGTGACATCAAGATGCCGGGAATGGATGGCATGGCCTTTCTGAAACGGTTGATGAGCATGGACTCGGGCCTGCCCGTGATCATGATCACCGGGCATGGCGATGTGCCGATGGCGGTCGAGGCGATGCGGGTTGGGGCCTATGATTTTCTGGAAAAGCCGTTCAACCCCGACCGGATGACCGAACTGGCCAAGCGCGCGACGCAGGCCCGGCGGCTGACGCTGGACAGCCGGGCCTTGCGCAAGGAACTGGCCGATGGGTCGGTTTTGATGAAAAAGCTGATCGGGGCCAGCCCGGCGATGGAGCGTTTGCGCGAGGATATTCTGGATCTGGGGCAAGCCGACAGCCATGTGCTGATTGACGGCGAAACCGGCACCGGCAAGACGCTGGTGGCCCATGCGCTGCATGCGGTGGGGCCGCGGGCCTCGAAACGGTTTCTGACGGTGTCTTGCGCGGCCTGGTCCGAAGACCAGTTGGCGGCCAAGCTGTTTGGCCCGGCCGAAGACGGGGCCATTCCGCTGGTAGAGGAAGCCCGCGGTGGCACCTTGTGTCTGGAAGACATCGAGGCCCTGCCCAACCCGCTGCAGGCGCGGCTGCTGACCTTTATCAACGAACAGGGCACCCCGCCCGAGACGCGGATCATCGCGATCTGCAACGAGCATGCACAGGACAAGACGCTGGAAGATATCCTGCGTTCGGATCTGTTTTACCGCCTTGGCGCGATGACGATTCTGTGCCCGCCGTTGCGGTCGCGGGGCGAGGATATTCTGACGCTGTTCACCCGGATGAGCGAAGGCTTTGCCGAGGAATATGGCTGTGACGCCCCGCAGGTGACAGCGCAAGAGGCCGCGCAACTGTTGCAGGCCCCCTGGCCCGGCAATGTGCGGCAATTGGTGAATATCGCCGAACGGGCGGTGTTGCAGAACCGGCGGGGATCAGGCTCGATCGCGTCGTTGCTGATGGCCGACAATGAGGCGACCGGCCCGGCGATGACGACCGAGGGTAAGCCGTTGAAGGAATATGTCGAAAGCTTTGAGAAAATGCTGATCGACAACACGATGCGCCGCCACAAGGGCAGCATCGTGGCGGTGATGGATGAATTGTGCCTGCCGCGCCGCACGCTGAATGAAAAGATGGCGAAATACGGGTTGCAACGGCAAGATTACGTCTGACCGCTGCAAGCCTTGGGCTGTCGTGCTGCTGTTACATGCCGTTTGCTATGACGGGGCACGGCAGCACCGATGAGGGTATCGTGACAGCGCAAGACAACGGCATGGCGATGGATTGGCTGGAGGCCGAACTGGCCGACACGCTGGACGAGGATTATGAGCTGGAGCTGGAAGATGCCCAGCTTTCGCTGGAAATCGCCAAGGTTTACAAGCGCAGCCATCCCGATACGATCCAGCGTGCCGACTATTTTCGCGCCCTGATCCGGCTGCAATCGGAACTGATCAAGTTGCAGGACTGGGTTCAGCATCACCAGAAAAAGGTGGTGGTGCTGTTCGAGGGCCGTGACAGTGCCGGCAAGGGCGGCGTGATCAAGCGCATCACCCAGCGGTTGAACCCGCGGGTTGTTCGGGTGGTGGCCCTGCCCGCGCCGTCTGACCGCGAAAAGACACAGTGGTATTTCCAGCGCTATGTTCCGCATCTGCCAGCGGGGGGCGAGATCGTGCTGTTCGACCGCAGCTGGTACAACCGCGCGGGCGTCGAGCGGGTGATGGGCTTTGCCACGGAAGCTCAGGTCAGCCAGTTTTTCAACGACGTGCCGGAATTTGAACGGATGTTGGTGCGGTCGGGGATCATTCTGGTGAAATACTGGTTCTCGATCACCGATGAAGAACAGCAGATGCGGTTCTTGATGCGCATCCATGACCCGATGAAGCAGTGGAAGCTGTCGCCGATGGATCTGCAAAGCCGGGTTCGGTGGGAATTATACACCAAGGCCAAGGAAGAAATGCTGCACCGCACCAATATACCCGAGGCCCCGTGGTATATCGTGGAAGGCAACGACAAAAAGCGGGCGCGGCTGAATTGCATCGACCATTTGCTGGGCCAGATCCCCTATGCGCCCGTCGCGCATGAGGACATCAGCCTGCCCGAGCGCGTGTTCAACCCCGATTATGAACGCGCCGTCTTGCCGCCCGAGCTGTATGTGCCGGGAAAATACTGATCACAGAGATGTAAAATTGCCCATTGCCCTTGGCGGCGCTTTGCCGCTAGGGTTTTGGGATGCACCGGGTGAGGGCCCTGTGCACAGAAATTCTCTGTCTTTCATGGATGGCGCGATCAACCGCGACCCGTGCTTGGCAGCCGGATCGGCCCGAAAGGGCTGTTGTCATTGCCCGGTCACCGCAAGGAACGGGCTTTTCAAGGTGGGGGGTCGCAAGCCCCCTGATGTAACTGCGATGATGCGCGCGACTGAAAATCTGCAAGCCGAGGTCAGCCTGAAAGGCTTGACCGGCGCTTGCCGTCTGCGCGCCGCCGCCCGAACAAGACGCCTTCATTCGTATCAAAACCCCTCTGGTCCGCCGGGGGGCTTTGGGCATTGCAGGCGCAATGGACCAATATGGCTAAGAAAATGCTTATCGACGCCACCCATGCCGAGGAAACTCGGGTTGTGGTGGTTGACGGAAACAAGGTCGAAGAATTCGATTTCGAGACCCTGAATAAACGACAGCTTGCCGGAAATATCTATCTTGCCAAAGTCACCCGCGTGGAGCCTTCGCTTCAGGCGGCCTTTGTCGATTATGGTGGGAACCGGCATGGATTTCTGGCTTTTGCCGAAATTCACCCCGATTATTATCAGATTCCGGTGGCAGATCGCAAAGCCCTGCTGGATGAGGAACGCGCCTTGGCGCAGGCCGAGGATGACGAGGACAACCGTCGCAAACCGCGCCGCAAGCCCAAACCCGCTGCCGCAGCCGAAGCGGTAAAGGACAATGACGCCACCACTTCGGGCCCGTCGGGCATGGATGTGGTGGATCTGGGTGAGGAGGACAGCGCCGCCGACGGGTTGGTCGAAGACGCCGCCCCCAAGGCTGCTGCCACGGATACATCCGCCGATGACAATGGCGATGCGCCCTATCGCGCGATGGACCATGCCAGCGACACCGATGACGAGATTGAATCGGTGGCCGAAGAAGATGTGGCCGAGGAAATCAGCCAGCCGCGCAAGCCGCGCGCGCGCCGCTACAAGATTCAAGAAGTGATCAAAGTGCGCCAGATCATGCTGGTGCAAGTCGTCAAGGAAGAACGTGGCAACAAGGGCGCGGCCCTGACCACCTATCTGTCGCTGGCGGGCCGCTATTGCGTGTTGATGCCCAACACCGCGCGGGGCGGTGGCATCAGCCGCAAGATCACCAATGCCGCCGACCGCAAGAAGCTGAAGGAAATCGCGGGCGAGATCGAGGTGCCGGAAGGTGCTGGCCTGATCATCCGCACCGCGGGTGCCAAGCGCACCAAGGCCGAGATCCGGCGCGATTATGAATATCTGATGCGGCTGTGGGAACAGATCCGCGAATTGACGCTGAAATCCATTGCCCCTGCCCCGATCTATGAGGAAGGCAATCTGATCAAACGCTCGATCCGCGATCTGTATAACCGAGAGATTGATGAAGTTCTGGTGGAAGGCGCCGAAGGCTATCGCGTCGCCAAGGACTTTATGAAGATGATCATGCCGTCGCATGCCAAGGCGGTGCAGCCCTATCATGACAGCATGCCGCTGTTCGCGCGCTATCAGGTGGAAAGCTATCTGGGGGGCATGTTCAACCCGGTGGTTCAGCTGAAATCGGGCGGTTACATCGTGATCGGTGTGACCGAGGCGCTGGTGGCGATTGACGTGAACTCGGGCCGGGCCACCAAGGAAGGCTCGATCGAGGAAACCGCGCTGAAGACCAACGTCGAGGCCGCCGAAGAGATTGCCCGGCAGTTGCGCCTGCGTGACCTTGCCGGTCTGATCGTGATCGACTTTATCGACATGGAAGAACGGCGCAACAACGCCACGGTCGAGAAGCGGTTGAAAGACAAGCTGAAAACCGACCGCGCGCGGATTCAGGTGGGCCGTATCTCGGGCTTTGGCCTGTTGGAGATGAGCCGTCAGCGCCTGCGCCCCGGCATGCTGGAATCGACGACCCAGCCCTGCCCGCATTGCCACGGCACGGGCCTGATCCGCAGCGACGACAGCATGGCGCTGACCATTCTGCGCGCGCTGGAGGAAGAAGGCACGCGCAAGCGGTCACGCGAGGTGTTGTTGAAGGCCCCGATCGGGATCATCAACTATCTGTTCAACCACAAGCGCGAGCATATTGCGCTGATCGAGGCCCGCTATGGCATGGCCGTGCGGATGGAGGCGGACCCGACGCTGATCAGCCCCGATTACTCGATTGAAAAGTTCAAGACTGCCACCCGCATGGTGCCAGAGCCCAGTGCCGTGATCTCGGGCCATGCTGGCCTGATGGGCGCCCCTGTGGCCGAGGAAGACGAGGACGACATCCCGATGGACGAGGCCGACGAGGCCGAAGACAGCGATGAGGGTGACGTTCAGGGCGATGAGGCGAATGAGGCCAAGTCGGACAACCAGGGCAATGGCAAGAAAAAGCGCCGGCGTCGGCGTCGGCGCAAGGGTGGCGGGGCCAATGGGGCCCAAGGCGATCAGGCCGATGGGTCGGATGATGGCGACGAGGGCGACGAGTCGGATGGCGACGACGCACAGGCCGACACCGTGGCCAAGGTGGCAGAGCCTGCCGAAGCCGAGGCCCCAGTTGCCGCAACCGAACCCGCAGCCGAGGAAAAGCCCAAGCGCAGCCGGTCGCGCAGCCGCAAGAAGGCCGAGCCTGTGGCCGCAACCGAAACCGAAACGCCTGAGGTGCCTGCTGCCGAAGCCGTAGCAGAGGCCGCGGCCGAGGACGTGGTTGCCGAAAAGCCCAAGCGCGCGCCGCGCAGCCGCACGGCCAAGCCAAAGGCCGCCCCCAAGGGCAAGGCCAAGGCGGATGAGGCTGTGGCAGCCGAAGCTGTCGCGCAAACCGCGCCCGACGGGGCCGAGGCACCAGTGGCCGCGCCCGTTGCGGCTGAGCCTGCGCCAGCGCCCGAGCCGGAAGCTGCGCCTGCGCCGCAACCGGTTGTGGCCGAGGCCGCGCCCGTGTTGCAGCCCGATCCTGGCATTGCCGAGGTCGCCGTGGCCGAGGTGGTGCCCGACCCCGAGCAAGCGACCGCTGAAGCCGAGGCCGATGACCCATCAAAGCCCAAGCGTCGAGGCTGGTGGTCTTTGGGGCGCTGATCGGCGCATCTGACAAGGATCGGGGGCGGTGGGGAAACCTGCCGCCCCGTTTCATTTCAATCCGGGCACGTCGATGTGACACTTGCCCCCCGTGACGGGGCGGGCCGGGCGGGTTAGAACCGTTGCAAAGGGGACAGGCATGTTTGGAATTGATCTGATCGACGCGGGGCTTTTGCCTGCCATGCTGATTGCGCTGGTGGCCGGGATCTTGTCGTTCCTGTCGCCCTGTGTGCTGCCCATCGTGCCACCCTATCTGGCCTATATGGGCGGGATCTCGGTCGGCGACATGAAGACGAACGAACAGGCCCGCCGCCGGGTGATCTTGCCCGCGCTGTTCTTTGTGCTGGGGCTTTCGACGGTTTTCTTGCTGCTTGGCTTTACCGCCTCGGCCTTTGGGGTGTTTTTCCTGCAAAACCAGGATCTGTTCTCAAAGATCGCCGGGGTGGTGGTGATCATCTTTGGCTTGCATTTCGTGGGGCTGTTCCGCATTCCGATCCTTGACCGCGAGGCGCGTCTGGATGCGGGCGAACAGGGCGGGTCGGCCATGGGGGCCTATGTGCTGGGGCTGGCCTTTGCCTTTGGCTGGACACCGTGCATCGGCCCGCAGCTTGGCGCGATTCTGTCGCTGGCGGCGCAGGAAGGCTCGGTCCAGCGGGGCACGCTGTTGCTGGGGGTTTACGCGCTGGGGCTGGGCTTGCCGTTCTTGCTGGCGGCATTGTTCATTGAACGCTCGATGGGGCTGATGCAACGGCTGAAGCGCCATATGAAGGTGATCGAGCGGTCGATGGGGGCGCTGTTGCTGATCGTTGGGTTGGCGCTGGTGACCGGGGCCTTTACCGATTTCAGCTTTTGGCTGCTGGAAACCTTTGACAAGGTTGGCATCCCGCTTTTGGGCTAGGGCCCGGCTTTGCCCTTAATTCTGCCCGAAATTCCGCCTAAGCTGCCCATAAGTGCAGGGGCAAGGGCAAGGCAGGGTCAGTGAAAACCGGGGATCAGAAGGATGCGGCCACGGTCTTTCGCCGCCGGGTGTTCTATATTCCCGGTTATGATCCCATTCATCCCCGCCGCTACCGCGAGCTTTATCGCAAGGAAGGCACCGATCAGGCTGCCATCTCGGGCTATGGGCTGCACTTGCGGCCCCGGCAAAGCAAGGGCCCCTATGGCTGGCATGTGCTGACCGACAGTGGCGACACAAGGGCCGAGGCGGAAATCGAGGTGCTGGTCTGGTCAGATATCGTGCGCGACAGCATGGCCAATTCGATTGTCGCCACCTATGGCCAGCTTTTGCGCACGGCTTGGGCCTATATCGCGTCGGGCGCGCTGTTCCGGTTGATGCGGCTGCGCAAGGGGCCGGTGATTGCGGCGCTGTATCCGATCGTGTTCTTGCTGGTGCAACTGGCCGTGGCGCTGCTGGTGGGCTGGCTGGCCTTTCTGGGTATGGGCACGCTGATCCAGGCGCTGGTCCTGCGGGTGACAGGGCCGGAAGATGCCGCGATCCTTGGGGCCTTGGCGGCGGTTCTGGCCTTTGGCGGGGCCGTGCTGCTGACCCTGCGCTGGTTCAAGGCCAAGGATCACCGGGTTTTTGCCTATTATCTGATGCATGATTACGCCTTTTCCGCGCGCTATGGCGGGGCCAATCCCCCGGCGCTTGAGGCGCGGATGGCAGAGTTCGGGCAGGCGATCCGGGCGGCGCTGGAAACCGATGCGGATGAGGTGCTGGTGGTTGGTCATTCCTCGGGCGCGCATCTGGGCGTGTCGATTCTGGCCGATCTGATCCGCGCGGGCCTGCCTGCGGGCCACCCGCCGCTGTCATTTTTGTCGCTGGGCCAAGTGGTGCCCATGGTCAGCTTTCTGCCGCGCGCCCAGCGGTTGCGGGGCGATCTGGCCTTTTTATCCACCCGCGACGACCTGAGTTGGGTCGATGTGACAGCCCCCGGCGATGGCTGCGCCTTTGCCTTGTGCGATCCGGTGGCCGTGTCTGGGGTGGCCCCCGCCGATCAGCGCTGGCCGCTGGTGATCTCGGCTGCCTTTACCCAGACGCTGTCGCCCGACCGCTGGGCCGCCCTGCGCTGGCGGTTTTTTCGGCTGCATTTTCAGTATCTCTGCGCCTTTGACCGGCCCAAAGATTATGACTATTTCCAGATCACCGCGGGGCCAGTGACGCTGGGCCAGCGCTATCGCGGGCGGGCGGCGTCGAAAAGCCGCAAGACCTGCGCTGTGAACGGCTATACCGATATCACATGACCTGCCCTGTTTTGCCCCCCAAGCCCGCTGCCCGGCCTGATCGCGTGTCGCTGTGGCGCTATTTGCGCCTGTTCCGGCAAGATATTCTGTCGGCCCAGCCTGCACGGCTGTATCGGGCCTGGATGGCCGAATTTCGCACGCCGTTTTTCCGCAGCTATCTGTGCAATGACCCGGCGCTGATTGATCTGGTGCTCAGCCAGCGGCCCGATGATTTCCCCAAATCAAACCGCATCCGCGAAGGGCTGACGCCATTGCTGGGGCGGTCGGTCTTTGTGACCAATGGCGAGGAGTGGAAGCGCCAGCGCCGCATCATCGACCCGGCCTTTGAAGGCGGACGGCTGCGCGACACCTTTCCTGCGATGTGGTCGGCCGGGCAAGCTGCCGCCGCGCGCCTTCGCGGCGGAGAGATGGAGGTAGAGGAGCAAATGAGCCATGCCGCCGCCGATGTGATCTTTCGCACCCTGTTTTCGGTGCCGATCGAGGATGACATGGCGCAGGCGGTGTTCCACGAATTCCGCGCCTATCAGCGCAGCCAGCCGATCCTCAATCTGGCAGCCTTCCTGCCCTTGCCGCGCTGGATGCCACGCCTGCACCGCAGCAAGACATTGGCCGCCGCCCTGCGCATCCGCGCGCTGATCACCCAGATGACCGAACGCCGCGCGGCTGAAATCGCCGCGGGCACAGCCCCCGATGATCTGGCCACCAAGATCATGACAATGGCCGATCCGGTGACGGGCGTGCGCTTTAGCACCGAAGAAATGGTCGATCAGGTCGCCATCTTCTTTCTGGCGGGGCATGAAACCAGCGCCTCGGCACTGGCTTGGGCGCTGTATCTGCTGGCGCTTTACCCGCAGGCGCAAGAGCGCGTTGCAGCCGAGGCCGCCAGCCTGCCCGACAGCCCCGATTTCGCGCAGATGGCGCATCTGAAATTCACCCGCGATGTCTTTCGCGAAACATTGCGGCTGTATCCCCCTGTGCCGATGATGGTGCGCGAAAACCGGCAGACCGAGGAATTGCGGGGCCGCAGCGTTGCCCCCGGCGCCCAGATCGTGATTTCGCCCTGGCATGTGCAGCGCCACAGCCGCATCTGGGCCAATCCTGACGGCTTTGATCCCGACCGCTGGTCGCATCAAGAAACGCGCACTTGCGCCCGGCAGGCCTATCTGCCGTTTTCATCCGGCCCGCGTGTCTGCACCGGCGCGGGCTTTGCCATGGTCGAAGGCCCGCTGTTGCTGGCGCAATTGCTGCGCGACCACCGGTTTGAACGGATCGCAGGGCACGACCCGGTTCCTGTCGCGCATCTGACCGTGCGCGCCAAAGACGGCATCAGGCTTCGTATCAGCCGTCGCTGACAGGCCCCGACTTCATCTGTTCAAAAATATCCTCGGGGGGAGAGGATTCGCGGCAGCGAAGCCTCTGGGGGGCAGACAGCCCCCCTGCGCCGCTGCGGCCCAGAGAGCGGTTTACAGCAGCTCGACGCGATAGCTTTCGATCACGGTATTGGCCAGCAGCTTGTCGCACATGGCCTTGACCTCTGCCTCGGCTTTTTTCGCGTCCGTCTCGGCCAGATCCAATTCGATCACCTTGCCCTGACGCACGCCATTGACCCCGGCAAAGCCCAAAGTGCCCAGCGCGTGGCGCACGGCCTCGCCCTGAACATCCAGAACGCCGGTCTTAAGCATGACGGTGACGCGCGCTTTCATGGGATTCCCCCGATTGGCAAAAGGTTCGCGCCCCGATTAGCGCCCCGTCCCCTTCGGCGCAAGGGGCAGCGGCATTGAGGGGGGTGCAGAGATGCTAATTGATCAGTGTCGGCTTGGTGGTATGAGTGACATTGGACGGCAGCACCCCAAGACGCCGCGCCAGTTCGGTATAGGGGTCGGCCAGCGGGCCGGGATCGGCGACGGGTTGGCCATCGGTGCGGTCGGTCACACCGCGCATATCCCACAGGCGGCAACTGTCGGGGCTGATTTCATCGGCGACGATCAGCCGCATGAAATCCCCTTCCCAGACGCGCCCCACCTCTAGCCGGAAGTCGGCCAGACGCACGCCCACGCCCAGCATGACACCCGACATGAAGTCGTTGACGCGCAAGGCCAGGGCCACGATGTCATCCAGATCCTGCTGGGTGGCCCAGCCAAAGGCGATGATATGTTCCTCGGCCACCATGGGCGAATTCAGGCGATCGTCCTTGTAGTAATATTCGACAATCGGGCGCGGCAGCGGGGTGCCTTCGGGAATGCCCAGACGGTCGGCCAGCTCGCCCGCCGAAAAGTTGCGCACCACCACCTCAAGCGGGATGATTTCGGCCATCCGCACCAGTTGTTCGCGCATGTTCAGGCGCTTGATGAAATGGGTGGGCACACCGATGCCATTCAGCCCGGTCATGAAGAATTCGGACAAGCGGTTGTTCAGCACGCCCTTGCCATCGGTGGTGATCATCGGCGTCGGCGCATTGTCAGCCGAGGGCGCCACTGTGGAATCAGGGGTGGTGCCGTCGTCCTTGAAATACTGAATCAGCGTTCCGGGCTCGGGGCCGTCATAGAGGATCTTGGTTTTCCCCTCATAGACTTTCTTGCGACGTGCCATGAACTCTCCGATAAAACAGGAACAAGGGCGCCCGAAGGCACCCTTTTCTTTCTTCACTGCCCTTACAGCACGGGGCGGACTGCCGCAAGGTGACATGCTTGGCCTTGCAGCCAAGGCGCTGGACGGGCATATGTGGGGAAAGACACTTCAATCAAGGGGCCCGCCCATGTCCACCTTTGACGATCGCGAAAATGCGTTTGAATCCAAATTTGCCCATGATGCCGAAATGCAGTTCAGGGCCGAAGCCCGCCGCAACAAGCTGGTGGCGCTTTGGGCTGCCGGGCTGATGGGCAAGTCGGAAGAGGATAGCCAGGCCTATGTGGGCCAAGTGCTTGCCGCCGATCTGGAAGAGGCCGGGATCGAAGATGTGGTCCGCAAGGTGGCCGCGGATCTGGCGGGCAAAGCCTCGGCTGATGAGGTGCGCGCCAAGATGCACGAGATGCTGACCGTCGCCAAGACGCAGTTGATGACGGAATTCTAAGGCCGTCAGGCCTGTGCCCAAACGGGGCCGCCCGGCGTTTCGGGCGGCTTTGTCATTTCATGCATGATGATCTTGTGCATATTCGAATTGCCAATTCGGCCTGCCCCATGGCAAGGCTGGGGCAAGTGATCAGAAGGGATTGATCCAGATGGATGCTTTGACCAAGCTGCTTTCCGAGCGTGACTGGCTGATGGCCGATGGCGCGACCGGCACCAACCTGTTCAACATGGGCCTGTCTTCGGGCGAGCCGCCTGAATTCTGGAACATCGACAAGCCCGACAATATCCGCAAGCTGTATCGTGGCGCGGTCGAGGCCGGGTCGGATATCTTTCTGACCAATACGTTTGGCGGCAATGCCAGCCGGTTGAAGCTGCATCAGGCCCAAGACCGGGTGCATGAATTGAACCGGGTTGGCGCCAGCCTTGCGCGCGAGGTTGCCGATGCCTCGGGGCGCAAGGTGATTGTGGCAGGCTCGGTCGGGCCAACGGGCGAGATTTTTGAGCCGATGGGCAATCTGACCCATGCGCTGGCCGTCGAGATGTTTCACGAACAGGCCGAGGGGCTGAAGGCTGGCGGCGCCGATGTGCTGTGGGTTGAAACGATTTCGGCCTTTGAGGAATACAAAGCCGCCGCCGAAGCTGCCAAGCTGGCCGGGATGGCGTGGTGTGGCACCATGAGCTTTGACACCGCCGGGCGCACGATGATGGGCATCACCTCGTCGGCCCTGGCCGAGCAGGTGGAAAAGCTGGCAAATCCGCCGGTGGCCTTTGGGGCGAATTGCGGGGTGGGCGCGTCTGATCTGATGCGCACGGTGATGGGCTTTATCTCGACCGGCACCGAACGGCCGGTGATCGCCAAAGGCAATGCGGGCATTCCCAAATATCACGACGGCCATATCCATTACGATGGCACGCCAGAATTGATGGCCGAATATGCGGTTCTGGCCCGTGATTCCGGGGTGCGCATCATCGGTGGCTGCTGCGGCACCATGCCAGAGCATCTGAAAGCGATGCGGGCCGCGCTGGAAAGCCGCCCCAAGGGGCCGCGCCCGACGCTGGATGATATTGTGGCCAAGCTGGGCGCGTTCTCATCTGCCTCGGATGGCACGGGCGATGATGCCGGTGCGCCAAAGCGCGAACGGCGCGGGCGCCGGGGCTGATGGGCTGACGGCAGGGTCAGCCGGGCCTTAGAACAGGCTTAGCTGATCGCCCGGCCGGGGCGGTGGCGTGAACAGATCGCAGCGCAGCGGCGGCAACTGGTGATGCAGGCCCAGCCGCGCCATGGCCTTGTCAAACCGCTGCGCGATCAGGTCTGACCAGATCCCCTGCCCCCGCATCCGGCGGCCCCATTCGGCATCATAATCCTTGCCGCCATGCATATCGCGCACCCGGCCCATCACCTTGGCGGCGCGGTCGGGCATATGCTGGTTCAGCCAATCCTGAAACAGCGGCGAGACTTCGCGCGGCAGGCGCAGCGCGATCCAACTGGCCCCCACGGCACCAGCGGCCTGGGCGGCGGACAGCAGCGGCTCGACCTCATGATCTGTCAGGCCCGGCACCACCGGGGCCAGCATGGCGCGCACGGAAATGCCCGCCTGTGACAGCCGTTCGATCATCGCCAGCCGCCGTGCCGGCGATGGCGCGCGGGGTTCCAGCTTGCGCGACAGCCCGGCATCCAGCGTTGTCAGCGACACCCCCACCCGCAGCAAGCCCTTGGCCGCCATTGGGCCCAGAATATCCAGATCGCGTTCGATCAGCGTGCCCTTGGTGGTGATCGCCGTCGGATGCTGAAAGGCCGCCAGCACCTGCAAGACCTGCCGCATCAGGCCCAGATCGGCCTCGCAGGGTTGGTAAGGGTCGGTATTCGTGCCCAACGCGATGGTCGCCACCCTGTAGCTGCGCGCCTGCAACTCACGCTCTAGCACCTGGGCGATGCCGGGGCGGGCAATCAGCCGGGTTTCGAAATCAAGGCCCGGCGACAGGTTCAGATAGGCGTGACTGGGCCGGGCAAAGCAATAGATGCAGCCATGTTCGCAGCCGCGATAGGGGTTGATGCTGCGATCAAACGGCAAATCGGGCGAACGGTTGTAGCTGAGTGCGCTGCGCGGCACTTCGTGGCGCAGATCGGTGCGGATCAGGCGGTCTTCTTCGTCGATTTGCCAGCCATCATCAAAGGCGCGCACCTGATGCCGTTCAAACCGCCCCGCCGCATTGGATGCAGCACCACGGGCGCGGGCCCGCTTGCCGGGCAAAAGGGTGGGGTCAGGCTGCGACATGAGCCATATTGTGAACATAACATGAACCATTTTCAAGTCATCTGATGTCACAAGGGCTTGCTGTCGGCTTTCAATCGGCGCATGTCGTAAACCGGAAAGTGGATGCGGCACTTTGGCCTCATGCACAGAATTAGTCCTTTACGCCGCAGGAGCGCACCCATGGCCGATGATGACGAAATCATCCTCTCTGAACTGTCAGATGACGAACTTGTGCTGCAAATGCACGACGACCTTTACGATGGCCTCAAAGAGGAAATCGAAGATGGCGTGAATATCCTGATCGAACGCGGCTGGACGCCCTATGACGTGCTGACCAAGGCGCTGGTGGCGGGCATGACGATCGTGGGCAACGACTTCCGCGATGGTATCTTGTTCGTGCCCGAAGTGCTGCTGTCGGCCAATGCGATGAAATCGGGGATGACGATCCTGAAGCCCCTGCTGGTGGAAACCGGCGCACCGCGGATGGGCAAGATGGTGATCGGCACCGTCAAGGGCGATATCCATGACATCGGCAAGAACCTTGTCGGCATGATGATGGAAGGCGCCGGGTTTGAGGTGCTGGATCTGGGCATCAACAACTCGGTCGAGAAATATCTTGAGGCGCTGGAAAAAGAGCAGCCCGATATTCTGGGCATGTCGGCCCTGCTGACCACGACCATGCCTTACATGAAAGTCGTGATCGACACGATGAAGGAAAAGGGTCTGCGCGATGATTACATCGTGCTGGTCGGCGGCGCCCCGCTGAACGAAGAATTTGGCCGCGCCATTGGTGCCGATGCCTATTGCCGCGATGCGGCTGTGGCGGTGGAAACGGCAAAGCAGTTCGTGGCGCGCAAGCACAACCGTCTGGGCGCCTGAACGCCGCCCAAAGGTTCGACACAGCGCCCCGGATCACCCGCCGCGATCCGGGGCTTTTTTCTGCGCCGGGGGCTTGGCATTCCCGCCAAAGACCCACACATTGCAAGGTAGAAAAGGAGTGAACGATGCCACTTCCCCTCTTTCTGGCGATGCTTGCCTTTGTGATCCTTGCGGCCGGGGCGACCCTGGCCTTGGCCTTTGTGGCCGAGGTGCCGCTGATCGCGCTGGCCTTTGCGGCCCTGGCGGGCAGTCTGTTTCTGGGTCTGCGCCAGTGGCGGTGACGCCAGATGACCACCTGCTGACAGAACAGGGGCTGACGCCGCAAGGGGCAGGGCGTATTTTGCTGATTGCCTGCGGGGCCTTGGCGCATGAGATTCTGGCGCTGAAACGCGCGAATGGCTGGGATCATCTTGATCTGCAATGCCTGCCCGCCAATCTGCACCTGTGGCCCGACCGTATTCCCGCAGCCGTCGAGTCTGCCGTGCGCGCCCATCGCGCCGCCTATGATGAGGTGTTTGTCGTCTATGCCGATTGTGGCACGGGGGGCCTATTGCAGGCCAAATGTGCCGAATTGGGGGTGGGCATGGTGGAAGGCCCGCATTGCTATTCGTTTTTTGAGGGCAATGCCGCCTTTGCCGAAAAGGCCGACGCGGAATTCACCGCCTTTTACCTGACCGATTTTCTGGTGCGCCAGTTCGATGCCTTTGTCTGGCGCCCGATGGGGCTGAACCGCCACCCCGAGTTGCGGGACATGTATTTCGGCAATTACACCAAGCTGGTCTATCAGGCCCAGACCAATGATCCGACGCTGGATGCCAAGGCCCGCGATTGCGCCGATCGGCTGGGTTTGGCCTATGAACGGCGGTTTACCGGCTATGGCGATCTGGCAACAACGCTGGGGCTGGTTGCGGGCGCAAGCGGCAGCGCCTAACCTCTGCCAAAACGGAGGCGGGCATGACATTACAGGCGCTGATGGCCGATCTGGCCTTTCTGGGGGATCGTGCCACCACCTCGGCCGCGGTGCTGGCGCATCATGGCCAAAGCGAAACCCATATCCGCAGCCGCCTGCCCGATCTGGTGGTCTTCCCGCAATCCACGGATGAGGTCGCACAGATCGCTGCGGCCTGCACCCGGCATGGCGTGCCGATGACGGGATGGGGGGCCGGCACATCGCTGGAGGGGCATGCGCTGACGCCCTTTGGCGGGGTGACGGTGGATTTTACCCGGATGGATGCGGTTCTGGCCGTTTTCCCCGAAGACATGCTGGTGGTCGTGCAGCCCGGCATCACCCGAGAGCGGTTGAACGAAGAGCTGCGCGCAACGGGGCTGTTCTTTCCGGTTGATCCGGGTGCCAATGCCAGTCTTGGCGGCATGGCAATGACGCGGGCCAGCGGCACCACGGCGGTGCGCTATGGCACGATGCGCGAGAATGTGCTGGGGCTGGAGGTTGTCTTGGCAGATGGCAGTGTCATCCGCACCGGATCAAGTGCCCCGAAATCAAGCGCGGGCTATGATCTGACGGCGCTGATGGTGGGGTCTGAGGGCACGTTGGGGCTGATCACCGAGTTGACTTTGCGTTTGCATGGGCAGCCCGAGGCCGTATCGGCGGCCAGTTGCGCCTTTGGCGACATCGGGGCGGCGGTCGATTGTGTGATCGCCACGATCCAGATGGGGTTGCCAATGGCGCGGATCGAGTTTCTGGACGTGGCCAGTGTGGCGGCCTGTAACGCGTGGTCTGGGCAGGATCTGCCGCTGATGCCCTTGCTGCTGGTCGAATTCCACGGCTCTCCGGCCAGCGTGGCCGAGCAGGCGGGCCGGTTTGGCGATATCGCGCGCGACTATGGCTCGACCGGGTTTCGCTGGGCCAAGGCGCAAGAAGACCGCACGCAATTGTGGAAGATGCGCCATCAGGCCTATCCCGCGATTCTGGCCAGCCGACCGGGGGCCACGGCCATTGTCACCGATGTCTGCGTGCCGATCAGTGCCCTGGCCGAAGCCGTCGAGGAAACCCGCGCCGATATTGACGCAAGCCCGATTCCGGGGCCCATTCTGGGCCATGTGGGCGATGGCAATTTCCATGCGATCCTGCTGGTGCAGCCGAATGATGCCACCGAACTGGCCGTCGCCAAACGGCTGGCCGCGCGCATGGCCGAACGCGCGCTGCGGCTGGGGGGCACGATCACGGGCGAGCATGGGATCGGCATGGGCAAACTGGGCTATATGGCGGCAGAACATGGGGCGGCCTGGGGGGTGATGGGGGCGATCAAACAGGCGCTGGACCCGGCAGGACTGATGAACCCCGGCAAGCTGGTGGCCCGGAAATGAGCGATGCCAGCGCCTTTCCCCGCCAGTTCGCCGCAGCCTTTGGCGCGCAGGATGCCACTGGCCTTGCCGCCCTGTTCACCCAAGATGCCAGCCTGCACAGCCTGACCGGCCGCCATCTGGAAGGGCGCAGGGCAATTGAGACGGGGTTGGCCGAGGAGTTCGCGGGCCTGTCACGCATGGCACGGCTGGTGACGGGGCGGGTGACGCAATCGGCCTTGGCCGATGGGGTGATGCTGCTGCATCAGCGGTTTGTCGTCACCGGCTTGCGCGATGCCGCAGGGGGGGAGTTGCCGCGCATGGGCGCGCTGCTGACGGTGGTGCTGGTGGCGCAAGAAGGCCTTTGGCTGGCCCGCGCGGCCACCTTTGCGGTGCTGGACGCCTAGGCGCTGAGCAGAGATTTGGCCGCATCGCGGGCGGCATTGCTGATCGTGTCGCCTGACAACATCCGCGCAATCTCCTCAACCCGTTCGGCGGGCGACAAGGGCACCACGGTTGACAGGGTTTGCCCAGCCTCGACCCGCTTTTCCACCCGCCAATGATGCGCCCCCAGCGCGGCCACTTGCGGCGAATGTGTCACCACCAGAACCTGCGCATCGCCCGACAGCGCCTTAAGCCTGCGGCCCACGGCATCGGCGGTGGCCCCCCCCACGCCCCGGTCGATTTCATCAAAGATCATCGTCAGACCAGGCGTATTTCCCGTCAGGCAGACCTTCAGCGCCAGCAAGAACCGGCTTAACTCGCCGCCCGAGGCGATGCGGTTCAACGCCCCGGCAGGCGCCCCCGGATTGGTGGCGACGGTAAAGGTGACGGCATCAGCGCCCTCAGGCCCCGGCTCGCCCGCGGCCACCTCGGTCACGAAGACCGCGCGTTCCATCTTGAGCGGGGCAAGTTCGGCCGCCATGGCCGCATCCAGCCGCTGTGCCGCCTTTTTGCGGGCCGCCGTCAGGGCCGTGGCCGCAGCACGATAGGCCGCATCGGCCTGATCCGCCGCCTCACGCAAGCGGCCGATCCCGGCCTCGCCATGGTCAAGCGCTTGCAGGCGCACCCGCAGGTCATTGGCAAAACCGCCCAGATCATCGGGCAGCACATTATGCTTGCGGGCCAAGGCGCGAATGGCGAACAGGCGTTCTTCCAACTGCTCCAACTCGGCCGGGTTGAAATCAAGGCCCGACAGGCAATGCTCGACACCGGCCTGCGCCTCGGACAACTCGACCAGTGCCCGTGACAACGCTGCAAGCGGCGCCTCAAGTGCGCCATTGGCACGGTCAGCAGCCCCTTCCAGCCAGCGCACAGCATCGCGCAAGGTGGCCTCGGCCCCGTCTTCGCCCAGCATCTGAAAGGCACGCGCCACATCGGTGCGGATCTTCTCGGCCCCCTGCATCGCGCGGCGACGGGCATCCAGGGTTGCCTCCTCGCCCGGTTCGGGGTTCAGCTTGTCCAACTCGGCCACCGCATGGCGCAGGAAGTCCTCTTCGGCGCGGGCGGCGGTCAGCGCAGCCTCGGCCGTTGCCAGATCGCCCCGTGCCCTGCGCGATGCAGCCCAGGCCCTGCGAATGGCGTCCAGATCCAGCGCGCCGAAACTGTCCAAGAGCTGGCGATGGCCACGCGGGTTCAGCAAGCCCCGATCATCATGCTGGCCATGCAGTTCCACCAGCACATCCGACAGCGCCCGCAACACTTCGCCCGAAACGCGGCGATCATTCACCCATGCGGTCTTGCGGCCATCGGCGCTGTTGACCCGGCGCAAGATCAGCTCGCCATCCGCCTCGATGCCGGCCTCGGCCAGCACCGCCTCGGCAGCATGGCCTTCGGGCAGATCAAAGACGGCCGTCACCTCGCCCTGCGTGGCACCGCTGCGCACCAGTTCGGCCCGGCCGCGCCAGCCCAGCACAAACCCCAAGGCATCCAGCAAGATCGACTTGCCAGCGCCGGTTTCACCCGTCAGCACATTCAGCCCGGCCCCAAGCTCCAGGCTTAGCCGGTCGATGATCAACACATCGCGGATATCAAGCGAACGCAGCATTGCTGTTCCCGTGGGGGGCGCCGGGGCGCGGCCCTTTTACAACCACTCGCCCTTGACCATCTGGCGATAAACCGAACTCAGCCAGCTGTCGCCCTTGGCTTCGGGCGCAAGCCCCCTGCCCTTGAGCAAGTTGAAGCTGTCTTGATAGAACGGAGAGGCCTGATAGTTGAAGCCCAGAATGGCGGCTGCCGTCTGCGCTTCGTCGTTCAGACCAAGGCCAAGATAGGCTTCGACCAGCCGGTGCAGGGCCTCGGCCGTGTGGGTGGTGGTCTGGAAATCCTGCACCACAACGCGGAACCGGTTGATGGCCGCCGTATAATTGCGCCGCTTTAGGTAGTAGCGGCCGATTTCCATTTCCTTGCCAGCCAGATGGTCAAAGGCCAGATCGAATTTCAGCATGGCCGACCGGGCATAATCACTGTCGGGATACTGCTCGATCACGCCGCGCATGGCTTGCAGCGCCTGAAAGGTGATGCCCTGATCGCGGCCCACTTCGTCGATCTGATCGTAATAGGACAGCGCCATCAGATAGGCGGCATAGGGGGCGTCTTCATCCTCGGGGTAGGTGTCAAGGAATCGCTGGGCGGTCGAGCGCGCCTCTTCGTATTCCTTGGCCTTGTGCTGGCTGAATGCGGTCATGATCACCGCACGCTTGGACCACTGGGAGTAGGGATACAGCCGCTCAACCTCTTGGAAGTAGCGGATTGCTTCATCCGGCTTCGCGCCGCTTTCCAGCTGAAACTCGCCCTGCTTGTAGATTTCTTCGGCCGTATAGCTGTCCAGCGGGCGCTCTTTGGTGCCGCCGCCGCAGGCCGCAAGCGTGGAGACCAGAAGCGCCATACCCACCCATTGCGCGCCCGATGTAACGCCTGCCATCTTCTGCTTATCCATCAACCCACCCGAAAGCCGGACGTGACATAAGGCCCGGCCCATTCTGTTGCGCTTTGTCCTAGCACAGAAAAATCTGGTGCGCAAAACGCCTTTGGCCCCTTTGGGCAAGACAAATTCAGGCTATAGCAGGAAGGTCGCTGCGCATGACCCCCACACCGGGCAATTTCCCAACGGTTTGCGGGCTGCATTCCACCATTTTCCACGCCGATGGATCACGAAACAGTGCGCGCAGCAGGCGATTGGTCAGCGCATGGCCCGCGCGAATCCCGGTGTAGCGGCCCAGAATCGGCCCGCCGGCCAGATACAGATCACCCATCGCATCCAGCATCTTGTGGCGCACGGGTTCGTCCTTGTGGCGCAGGCCACCCGGCGACAGGACATGATCGCCCTCAAACACCACGGCGTTTTCCAATGTGCCGCCCAAAGCCAGACCATTGGCGCGCATCGCATCAACATCGGCCTGACGGCAGAAGGTGCGGCTGTCACACAATTCGCGCACAAACGTGCCGTTTGACAGGTTCAGCGACTTTTCCTGATGGCCGATTGCGGCTTCGGCAAAGTCGATCTGGAAATCGATTTCCAGCATATCGGCGGGCGCAAGACGTGCGATTGCCGACCCTTCGGTCACTTCGATGGTTTTCAGAACACGGATGGCGCGCACCGCTGCGCTTTGTTCCGTCAGGCCACCATCAAGAAACCCGTTGACGAAAGGCACAGCCGACCCGTCCAGGATCGGAACTTCCGGCCCATCAATCTCGATCAAGGCATTGTGGATGCCACAGCCGGCAAGTGCGGCCATCACATGCTCAACCGTTGAAACCTCGACGCCAAAATCATTGCGCAACAGCGTGCACAGGCGCGATGGCACCACACGATCCCAATAGGCGGCAATCATCGATTGCGCCTGCGGCACGTCGGTGCGCTTGAACCAGATGCCATAATCAGCCGAAGCCGGGCGCACAACCATGCGCACGGGACGACCGGAATGCAGACCAAGCCCCTTGAAGGTGACGGCTGTTTTCAGCGTATTTTGCACGGTTGTTTCACCTCTGCTGCCGGGCCCTGCCTGTTGGGCCGCGGCTTCGTTGCAGAATAATTAATGCGCACAGGCCAGGATTACCACTCACGCTTTGTGACGCTTTGCAACAGACGGCGCTTGGGCGAACATATTGATTTCAAACAAAAAAGCCCGCCAAATTGGCGGGCCTTTCTGACTATGTTACAGTCTTGTATCAGTTCGCCTGACGGCGCAAAAAGGCCGGGATCTCGATCCGCTCTTGGCTGGCCGACATATCCTGATCATCATCATAAGATGTGACGGGGGGCTGCTGGCGGCTGGCCGCGGGGCGCTGCGGTTCTTCGGCATGGCCACCACCGGCCATACGGTTGATCAACGACCCGATGCCAAAGCGCGGCTTGGCATCGGCGGCGGCAGGGGCGGCTTGTTGCTGCGGCTGACGCTGGGCCGGGGCCTGTTGCGACGGCGTTTTCGACACAGCAGCCTGCAAACGGGCCAAAGCCTCGGGCGATGGCGTTCCCGGCGCGCGCGGGCGCGGCGCAACAAAGGCGGCGGCGTCGTCATGCATCGACGGGGCCGGGCGCGCCTGCTGCGGTGCGGGTTTCAGCGCGGCAGGCTGCGGGCGATACACCGGGGCGGGCAGATCATCCGTCGCATGCGCGGCCTCATCGGCGTAACCTTCGTCTTCCTGCGCTTCGAACAAATGGGGCTGCACGGGGGCTGCCGCAACCGGGGCGGCGGCAACCGGGGCCGGGGCTGGCTGCGGGGCCGGCGCGGCGGCGCGCACCTGAACGGTCAGGGCAGGCTCGGCCTTCGGCTCGGGCGCAGAGAACTGGGCAGGCAGCGGTGCGGCCATGCTGCGGCGCGCCACCGGCACTTCGGCCTTGGCCGAGGTCACGTCGATGCCCGTGGCAACCACCGAAACCCGCAGCATGCCTTCCATGCTGGTGTCCAGAGTCGAGCCCACGATGATATTGGCATCGGGGTCCACTTTTTCGCGGATGATATTCGCGGCTTCGTCCAGCTCGAACAGGGTCAGATCGTGGCCGCCGGTGATGTTGATCAACACGCCCTTGGCGCCATTCAGACTGATCTCGTCCAGCAGCGGGTTGGCGATGGCCTTTTCAGCAGCCTGAACTGCACGGTCTTCGCCCGATGCCTCGCCCGTGCCCATCATGGCCTTGCCCATCTCGTCCATCACGGCGCGCACATCAGCAAAGTCAAGGTTGATCAAGCCTGGGCGCACCATCAGATCGGTCACACCCTTGACGCCCTGATACAGCACGTCATCGGCCAAAGCGAAGGCTTCGGTAAAGGTGGTGCGTTCATTGGCCAGGCGGAACAGGTTCTGGTTCGGAATGATGATCAGCGTATCGACCACCTTTTGCAGCGCCTCGATCCCGTCTTCGGCCTGCTTCATCCGCTTGTTGCCCTCAAACTGGAAGGGCTTGGTCACAACACCGACGGTCAGCACACCCAATTCACGCGCGGCCTGCGCGATGATCGGCGCCGCACCCGTGCCGGTGCCACCGCCCATGCCAGCGGTGATAAAGCACATATGCGCACCAGCCAGATGATCGACGATTTCCTCGATGGTCTCTTCGGCGGCGGCGGCACCCACCTGCGGACGGGCCCCGGCCCCCAGGCCTTCGGTGGCCTTGATGCCCATCTGGATGCGGCTGCTGGCCTTCGACTGCTGCAGAGCCTGCGCGTCGGTATTGGCCACAACAAACTCGACCCCCTCAAGGTTCTTGTCGATCATGTTGTTGACCGCGTTCCCACCGGCACCACCAACACCAAAAACGGTGATGCGGGGCTTCAGCTCTTGCTGCTCTGCATTCATGATGAGGTTAAGTGCCATGGAGGGTCCGCCTGTCTGTTGTTGTGCCGCCAGAGGGTTTCTTGCCGCTATTGCCGTGTCTTTTCCGAAGGTGAAGGCATCTGTCCCGGACGCCACCCCCCGCTTTATCCCCTAGAATATCCACAAGGCCACCCCGCGTCACGAAAAAAACGCGGATTAGCCACAAAATATAGGGTATTTCCCGCATTTTTCAGCGGGATTTCGCCAGTCACGCTGGATATAGCGATCACCAGTTGTCCTTGAACCATTTAACCACCCGCTTCAACGACCGCGCAGGGTAGCGCTCGGCCGGAATTTCAAAGTCCCACCACTCATCTTGCGGATGGGCCGCGAACAGCGACAGCCCCACAGCCGACGAAAAGGCGCAGCCCGTGGCCGCCTGGGGCAGGCCCTGAACGCGCAGCGGCCGACCCAGGCGCACACGCTGGCCCAGAATACGGCTGGCCAGCCCGTCAAGGCCGGGGATCTGGCTGGCGCCGCCGGTCAGCACGATCTGCTGGCTGGGCAGGTGGTCAAAGCCGGCCACATCCAGACGGGCGCGCACTTCTTCCAGAATTTCCTCGACGCGTGGGCGCATGATGCCGATCAGTTCGGTGCGGCTGATCTGGCGACGGTCTTTTTCCCAATCGCCGCTGTCGCCGCCCACTTCGATCATCTCGCGGTCATCCATGCCGGTGGCATGCACGCCGCCGTGCTTGGTCTTGATCCGCTCGGCCACCGCCATCGGCACCATCAGGCCCTTGGAAATATCCGACGTGACGTGATCGCCGCCCATGCGCACCGCATCGGAAAAGATCATGTGCTTTTTGATAAAGATCGACACCCCCGTCGATCCGCCGCCCATATCAATACAGGCAGCCCCCAGTTCCTGCTCATCCTCGACCAGCGAGGCGATGCCCGACACATAGGCCGACGAGGCAAGACCCGCGAGTTCAAGATCGCAGCGTTCGATGCAATGCAGGATGTTCTGCACCACCGCGCCATCCACCGACAAAAGGTGCATATCCGTCGCCAGACGGTTGCCGATCTGGCCGCGCGGATCACCAAGACCCGAGCGGTGATCCAGCGCAAAGTTCACCGGCTGGGCATGCAGCACCTCGCGCCCCTGCCCCAAATCGGGCATGTCGCACGAGGCCAGCACGCGGGCCACATCCTGTTCGGTCACAACGCTGTCTTCCAGATCGATCTCTCCGGCCAGACCATAGCTGCGCGGTTCCGCCCCCGAAAAACAGGCGATCACATGATCAACCCTGACATTGGCCATCTTTTGCGCCGCCTGCACCGCCGTGCGCACGGCACGTTCAGTTTCGGCCATCACCGCGATTTCGCCAAAGCGCACCCCGCGCGACCGTGTGGTGGCCGCCCCGATCACCCGGAACGACGATTGCCCGGCCATCGGCCCGATGCCATCTTCGGCAAATTCCGAAGGCCCGTCAAAGCGCAGGATCAGACAGGCGATCTTTGACGTGCCAATATCAAGAATGGCGATCACCCCGCGCTGCATGGCGGCACGGCGCATGTTACGCATCGCGCGTTGGGACTGATAAAGGTCGGTCATAGCTCACTCCCGGAAATGTCGATGCCCTGAGACTGACGGCGCTGGTTCAGCGCATAGGGCGTCAGCCGCAGGACGGGGCGGTGTTCGGTTCTAAGGTCAACGGTCAGAATATCGCGGCCCATCAGATCATTGGCCTTGTCCAGCGCGATCAGCCGCTCGAGCGCGGCAATCGGCTTGTCTGCGGGCAACAAGATGCGCTGGTCGCGGTCAAGGATCAGATCCCACCGCCGGTCGCCCACCCGCACCAGCCCCCGCAGGCGCGGCAACAGCGGTTCGGCAGCGGCCAGCAGGGCCAGGGCCTCGGGCGCGGCACCATCGGCCCCCTCGCCCGCAATCAGCGGCAGATCGGGCCGGTCAGCCCGCGACGACAACGACGCAACGCGGTGCCCCGTCTCATCCAGCATTTCAAGGCCCAGATCGGTGCGCCACAACACGGCGGGCGTCCGCTCGGTGATCCGCACTTTCAGCACCCCACCCGAACGCACCATCAGATCGGCCCGCGCCACGGCATCCAGTTCCTGAATGCGGGCCTGCGCCGCGATCAGATCAATGTCGAACGAAGACAGCGGCAGGGTCAGGTTCAACCGCGCGCGCACCGCATCTGACAGTTCTGGCGAGGCGCCTTCGACCGACACCAGACCCACCATGAATTCGGGCCGGTTTTCAAAGCGTTCACGAATTTCGGCCACCGAGTCCGCAATGGCCGTCCGGCGATCCTCGCTGGCCAAAACACCCCCAATCACCGCCGCCAGCATCAGGCTGGGCAGGCCAACGCGAAAGCCAACGCGATAAAGTGGCGTCAGCCAAAGCCGCTGCATGCGATAGGCCCATTTCGACGGCGCAGGGTCACGCCGAACCGGGGCCGGCTCGGGGGCATAGCGGCGGGGCGCGGTCAACGGTTGCATGACGCATCCTCCACGATCCAGGCGCAAAGTTCGGGAAAGGAAATACCCAGATGCGCCGCCTGTTCGGGCGACAGGGACGTGGGCGTCATGCCCGGCTGGGTGTTGGTTTCCAGCAGGATCAACCCCGCCAGCCCCTTGGTGTCATCCCACCGAATATCGGTCCGGCTTAGCCCCCGGCACCCCAGTGCCCTATGGGCGCGCAAGGCGTAATCCAGACAGGCGGCCTCGATCTCGGCAGGGATATTCGCGGGCAGTTGGTGCCGGCTGCCCCCCGGCTTGTATTTCGCATCGAAATCATACCAGCCTTGGGTGATGATATCGGTCACGCACAGCGCACGGTCGCCCATTACGCTGACACTCATCTCGTGGCCGGGCGCATAGGCCTCGACCATCACCGTGGCGGGCATCGTCTCGGGCATCACGGGCGCATCTTGCCCCTGCTGCACGATGTAAACCCCGACGGAAGACCCTTCGTTATTGGGCTTGACCACATAGGGCGGCGGCAAGACATGGCCCTGCCCCACCACATCGCGGCCCACGATCCGGCTGTCGGCAATCGGCAGCCCAGCGGTGCGATACACCTCTTTGGTGCGCGTCTTGTCCATCGCGATGGCCGAGGCCATCACGCCGGAATGGGTATAGGGGATCTGCAACCACTCCAGAACGCCCTGAACGCAGCCATCCTCGCCCCAGCGGCCATGCAGCGCGTTAAAGACGACATCGGGTTTGATTTCAGTCAGTTGTGCGGCGAGATCGGGGCCAGCATCGACCTCGATCACATTATACCCGGCCTCACGCAGCGCCTTGGCACAGGCCGCACCTGTCACCAGAGAAACCTCTCGTTCCGCCGAGAAGCCACCCTTCAAAACCACCACGCGGGACATCCTGCTCGATGCACCCGTCATTTACTGCCTCTCAGGTCTTGTGACCTGCTTATTGTTATTTAGTCTTGTTGGTCTGCGGCCGGTTCGCCGATCCGCATGATTTCCCACTCTAGCGTGATCCCGCTATTTTGGAAAACCCTTTTTCGCACGTCCTCTCCCAGATTTTCAAGGTCTGCGGCAGTTGCGCCACCGGCGTTAATCAGGAAATTCGAATGCATCTCAGACATTTGCGCGCCACCCAGCCTTGCGCCGCGCATCCCGGCATCGTCAATCACCTTCCAGGCCTTCAACTCATGGCTGTCATCGGCCCGCCCGGTTGACGAATGCCCCACAGGGTTGCGAAAGGTTGATCCGGCGCTGCGGTCCTTGGTGGGTTGGGTGGCATCGCGCTTTGCCAGCTGATCTTCCATTTTCGCGGTCAGTTCGGATGGATCGCCACTTGGCGCGCGAAAGGTGGCGCTGATCACAGTGGCGCCATCCGGCAGGTCTGACTGACGATAGCGCAGGTTCAGCTCCGCCGCCGCCAGCACCTGCACCTCGCCCGCGCGGGTGACGATGGTCACGCTTTCCAGCACATCGGCAACATATTGCCCATAGCAGCCCGCATTCATCCGAACCGCGCCCCCGATGCTGCCCGGAATGGTGCGCAGAAAGGTCAGGTCAAGCCCAGCCTCGGCAGCGCGGCGCGCCACATGGGCATCCAGTGCCGCAGCGCCCGCAACCACCCGATCGCCCTGAACCTCGATGGAATTGAAGCCCCGCCCAAGCCGGATCACAACGGCCCGCAGACCGCCGTCGCGCACGATCAGATTGCTGCCCACCCCCATCGGAAACACCGCAACCAAAGGGTCCAGCGCGGCCAGAAAGGCGCACAGATCCTCGGGGTCGGCCGGTTGAAACAGCCAATCGGCAGGCCCGCCAACGCGCAGCCACGTCAGATCGGCCAAGGGCCGGTTCGGGGTCAGGGGTCCACGGGTTTGGGGCATCTGGGTCATGACCCGTGCCTATGCCACAGCCCCAACAGCATGCAAGCCCCCGGCCCCATCGTCGGCGAAAAAATGGGGCTTCGTCACTCTGCCGGGCTGCCCGAGCGGCCTTTCAGCCATCGAAACAGATAGATCACCGGCCAGCGCAGCACGGAAACGCCGCCCGCCAGCACGATCATGCCGATATAGGGGCCGTTCTGATAGGTTACCCAACCGACCAGCGGAATACCCAGCGCGATCAGCACATAGGCCGCGCGCCAGTGAAAGCGGCCGGGCAGCATGGCGATCACAGTCGCCACAACGGCCCAGACGCAGGCAAGGGTCAACGAGGCTGTCATGCGGCCTGTCCTGTCAGTTTCTGGGGCAGGTTGTTTGCCCATGTGCTGATGGTGCCTGCCCCAAGGCAGACGAAAATATCGCCCGGACGGGCCTGCTCGCGGAACAGGCGGGCCAGATCGGGCTCGTCCAGAATGGCACGGGCGTGGCGGTGGCCATGGGCGATCAGGCCCGCCACCAGATCATCGCGGCTGGCGCCGGGAATGGGGTCTTCGCCCGCGGCATAAACCTCGGCGATGCCCACCACATCGGCCTCGTTAAAGCAGGTGCAGAAATCATCAAACAGGCTGGACAGGCGCGAATAGCGGTGGGGCTGATGCACCGCGATAACACGCGCCCCCGGATGGCCCGACACCGCCTGACGCGCCGCGCGCAGCACGGCGGCAATCTCGACCGGGTGGTGGCCGTAATCGTCGATGATCTCGACGCCGTTCACCTCGGCCACTTTGGTAAAGCGGCGATTGACGCCCCCGAAATTGGCCAGAGCCTCGCGGATTTCCTCTTTCTTCATGCCCAGATGGCGGGCCACGGCCACGGCTGACAGCGCGTTCGACACGTTGTGATCGCCTGGCATTGGCAACACGCAGCCTTCAATTTTCGAACCTTTTTCTTCGTTTTGCAGCAGAATATCGAACAGGGCCTTACCCTTTTCGAACCGCAGGTTCACCGCCCGCACATCAGCCTGCGCGTTGAACCCAAAGGTCACCACGCGGCGGTCGGCCACCCGGCCCACCAGCGCCTGCACTTCGGGATGGTCGGTGCAGCAGACCGCAAGGCCGTAAAAGGGGATATTCGATACGAAATCCAGAAACCCCCGGCGCAGGTTTTCGATCGTGCCCCAATGCTCCATATGCTCGGGGTCGATGTTGGTGACGATGGCGATGGTGGCAGGCAGGCGGTTAAAGCTGCCGTCGCTTTCATCGGCCTCGACCACCATCCATTCCCCCGCACCGGCCCGCGCGTTCGAGCCATAGGCATGGATCACGCCGCCATTGATCACCGTGGGGTCAAAGCCGCCCTTGTCCAGCAGCGTGGCGACCATCGTGGTGGTCGTGGTCTTGCCATGGGTGCCCGCAACCGCGATGTTCGACCGCATCCGCATCAACTCGGCCAGCATCTCGGCCCGGCGCACCACGGGCAGGTTGCGGCGGCGCGCCTCCTCCAGCTCGGGGTTGCCTTTCTTGATGGCCGAAGAAATCACGACCACCGCCACCTCGTCGCCGATATTGGCGGCGCTTTGGCCTTCGAAAAAGGTCGCCCCCAACTGCACCAAACGGTCGGTGATCTTTGACGCCTTGGCATCCGACCCCTGCACCCGATAGCCATGCGTCATAAGCACTTCGGCGATGCCCGACATGCCGATACCGCCGATGCCGACAAAGTGGATGGGGCCCAGTTCAAGGGGCAGTTTGGTGGCATTCATGGGCGGGGTTCCTGAACGAGAGCTTCGACAAGCGCCACAAGCCGGTCGGTGGCATCGGGGCGGCCGGTGGACAGCGCATTGGCGGCCATTCGGGCGGCCGCATCGGGTTGGGTAAGGATCTGGCTGATCTGGCCGCCAAGGCTGGCCACGTCAAGCGCCTTTTCCGGGATCATGATCGCCGCTTCGGCCTGCACCAATCCGCGCGCATTGGCGCTTTGGTGGTCACCCGTGGCGGCGGCATAGGGGATCAGAATGGCCGGGCGCCCGATCACACTGATATCGGCCACCGACGATGCCCCCGAGCGCGAAATCACCAACTGCGCCTCTGACAGGCGCGCCGGGATGTCGCGGAAAAAGGGCTGCACTTCGGCACGAATGCCTGCGGCCTCATAGGTCTCGACCACGCGGGGCAGGTCTTCCTCGCGGGCCTGATGCGCCACGCGCAAGTTGCGGCGGATGGCATCGGGCAGTTGCGCCACGGCCTCGGGCACCACATCCGACAAGATACGCGCGCCCTGGCTGCCGCCGATCACCACCAGACTCATCGGATAGTCACCCGGCGGAATATAGGGCGCACCGGCCCGGTCCAGCACCGCCGCCCGCACCGGATTGCCGGTATGCTCGGCCCTTACCCCGGCGGGCAAGGTGGTGGGCCAGGTGCCACATGCCACGGTGTTGACGCGGGGCGCAAAGATCTGGTTCACCCGTCCCAATACACCATTCTGTTCGTGAATCATCCTGGGGCGCCGCAACACCCAGGCCGCTGACAGCGCCGGAATGGTGGGATAGCCGCCAAAGCCAACGACCACGGCGGGCTTGTCGGCCAGTTGGGCGAAAATGGCCCGCAGAATACCGCCCGCGATGCGAAACGGCACGCCCAGTTTCGCCAGCGCCCCACCACGGGCAAAGGTGGCCGACGCCACCTGTTCCACCTTGACCACAGCCGGAAAGCCGCCCGCATATCGCGCCCCGCGCGCATCGGTTGACAGCTTGACCCGCCAGCCCTTGCGCACCATCGCCTCGGCCAAAGCCTGCGCTGGAAACATATGTCCGCCCGTGCCGCCCGCCGCGATCAGAAGTAAAGGTTGCTGTGCCATGCGCGCCCCTTTATCGCCCGCGGCGCAGAATGTCACCCATTTGTCCCTGCGGCCGGGTGCGCGTCAGGGCCAAAAGCATGCCAACCGTGATGCCCGCCGCAATAACCGACGATCCGCCATAGCTGACAAAGGGCAGCGTCATGCCCTTGGCGGGCAGCAACCGCACCGCCACGCCCATGTTGATCATGGCCTGCACCCCAAAGATACAGGCCAGCCCGGTGCCCGCCAACCGGACGAACGGGTCCCGCTCTCGCATCAGGCGAAACAGCGACCGCACGACGATGGTGGCATAAAGTGCGATGATCAACAGAACCAGGATCAGCCCGTATTCCTCGGCCGCGACCGCAATGATGAAATCGGTATGCGCATCTGGCAGGGTCCATTTCACCTGGCCCTCGCCCACACCCACGCCGAAAAAGCCGCCCTCTTGGATGGCATTGGTCGCATAGCCGATCTGGCTGCGCGGGTCGATCTCGGGGTTCAGAAAGCCATCGATCCTGCGGGCGAAATGTTCCGAGTTTTCATAGGCCACGGTGCCGCCAATGCCCACCAGCCCCACGATCACCGCCAGCAGCACCATCGGCGCCCCGGCCACGAAATAGATCACGCCCCAGCCAAACAGGATCAACGCCGCCTGCCCAAAGTCAGGCTGAATGGCCAGCAGCATCACCACAACAGCCGCAATCCCGAAAGATGTCGCCTTGCCGGGCGGGCCGTTCAGATCCTGACTGGCCGCCATCAGCCACCCCGCCAGCACCATGAACCCGGGCTTCAGAAATTCCGATGGCTGCACCGAGGCAAAGCCAAAGGAAAACCACCGCACCGCCCCCTTGCCAAAATCGGTGCCCACAAAGGGCAACAGCATCAGCGCCACGAATGAAACGGCAAAGCCAATGGTGCCGATGCGCCGAATGGCCGCGGGCGACAGCATCGACAGCCCCACCATGACCATCAGCGCAACCGATCCGAACACCGCCTGCCGCTGCACATAATAGAAATCGGGCAACCCATTGCGCGTGGCCAGCGGCACCGAGGCCGCAAGCCCCAGCAAAAGCCCGATCCCAAACAGCACCATGATCGCGGTCAACGACCATTTGTCGATCGTGCGCCACCAACGGGGAATCACCGGCTCGGATGCCCGTGAGGGCATAGAGCCATAGACCATTTCAGTCATGGAAAAACCGCCTGTAACTGTCTGCTCTGCCGATACGCCCGGTTTTGCCCCGGATCTGACACAAAGCTTAGCGTCAAATTCCAGACAAGGCCAGACAAAACAGGGCCAGACAAAACAGGGCCAGACAAAAGACAGCCGCCTTGCGCCATGCCGCAAGCCGCCCCCCCCTTGCCACCCCCACCTTGCGGCCCCCACCTTGCGCCCCCCCACCTTGACTACGCGCCATTTCCTGCCACGCTGGTCCGCGATCGGCAGGTTGCCGCAAACAACGGGGATCTCCATGGCCAGAATAGCGATCATCGGTGCAGGCCAGGTCGGGGCCGCCGCCGCCTATGCCATGGTGCTGCAAGGCGCGGCGTCCGACATCGTGCTGATCGACCGCAACGCCGCCCTCGCGCAGGCGCAGGCCGAAGACATCGCCCATGCCGTGCCCTTCGCGGCCTCTTGCGTCCTGCGCTCGGGCCCGATGGCGGCGATGGCGGGGGCCGATATCGTGGTGCTGGCGGCGGGCGTGGCACAAAGCCCGGGCGAAACCCGCATCGCGCTGCTGTCGCGCAATGCCGAGGTCTTCGCCACCATCCTGGAGGCGGTCAGGATCCATGCCCCGGACGCCATCCTTCTCATCGCCAGCAATCCGGTGGATGTGATGACAGATATCGCCACCCGGCTCTCGGGCCTGCCACCCGGCCGGGTGATCGGCTCGGGCACTATCCTCGATACTGCCCGCTTTCGCAGCCTTCTGGGCCGGCACCTTGGCATCTCGCCCGGTTCCGTCCATGCCTATGTGCTGGGCGAGCATGGCGACAGCGAGGTTCTGGCCTGGTCGAACGCCCGCGCAGGCTCGGTCGGCATCCGCGATTTCGCGGCGCAAGTGGGCGCCGCCATCACCGATGACGTGGTGGCCCAGATCGACAACGGGGTGCGCCGCGCGGCCTACCGCATCATCGACGGCAAGGGCGCCACATGGTTCGGCATCGGCGCGGGCCTGTCGCGCATCGCCCGAGCCATCTTGCGCGATGAACAGGCCGTGCTTTCGGTCTCGATCCGAACCGCCGATGTGGTGGGCATCCCCGGCGCCACCCTCTCCTTGCCCCGAGTGATCGGGCGCGAAGGCGTGATGGCCGATCTGATGCCCGATCTTGACACAACCGAACAAGCCGCCCTGCGCCATTCCGCCCAACTGCTGGCCGATCTGGCTGCGGCCGTCACACTCTAGCCCCGCCCTTCATCTTGGCGAAAATACTCCGGGGGTCAGCGGGTTTCGCAGAAACCCGCGACAGGGGGCAGCGCCCCCTGCCTGTCTGCCGCTCACCCCGCCTGCGGCCCCAGAACCGCCGCGACACGGGCCGTGAAATCCTCGCCCCGCTTTTCGAAATTGGGGTATTGATCAAAACTCGCCGCCGCCGGGGCCAGCAAGACAACCTCGCCCGCCTCGGCCTCCTCGGCGGCGCGGGTCACCGCACGCGCCATCGTCTCGCAGATCTCATGATCCGTCTCGCCCAGTTGCAGCGCGAAATCGCGCGCGGAATGGCCGATCAGATAGGCCTTCACCACAGACCCAAGCAAGGGTTGCAGCGCCGCTATGCCGCCCTCTTTGCCCATCCCGCCCGCAATCCAGCGGATGCGGGGAAAGGCCTGCAAGGCTTTGGCGGCGCTGTCCACATTGGTGGCCTTGGAATCGTTGATGAACCGCACCCCGCCCCGTTCGCCAACCAACTGGCTGCGATGCGGCAGACCGGCAAAGCTGTGCATCGCCCCCTCGATCAGCTTGGGCGCAATCCCCAGGCTGCGGCAGGCGGCATAGGCGGCGCAGGCATTCTGGTGATTATGCGCGCCGGGCAGGCCCGCCACCGCGCGCAAATCGATGCTGGCCACCTGCCGCCCCTTGCGCCATTCCGACAAGAACCCCTTGCGCGCAAAGACCGACCAGCCGAACCCCTCCAGCTTTTGCCCCGATGAGATGCGGATCACCCGGTCATCCTGCGGGCCCTGCCCCAGTTGATTGGCCAGAAACCGCCCCTCCAGCTCATCCACCCCCACCACGGCGCGGTCCGGCCCGCCCTCGGCGAAAAGCCGGCGCTTGGCCGCGAAATAGCCGCCCATCCCGTTGTGACGGTCCAGATGATCGGGGGACAGATTGGTGAACACCGCCACGTCGGGCGTCAGGGCACGGGCCAAGTCGGTCTGATAGCTTGACAGTTCCAGCACCACCACCTCGCCATCGCGGGCGGGATCGATCGACAAAACGCCCTTGCCGATATTGCCCGCCATCTGGGTGGGCCGCCCCGCGACCTGAAGAATATGATGGATCAGCGCCGTGGTCGTCGATTTGCCGTTCGACCCGGTGACGCAGATCACGCGGGGGGCCGTTTCCATCTCGTCCCATTCCGACGTGGCATAGCTTTGAAAGAACAGCCCGATGTCATTATCGACCGGAATGCCCAGATCCAGCGCGCGGGCGATGATCTTGTTCGGGCTGGGGTAAAGATGCGGAATGCCGGGCGACACGATCAGCGCGGCCACCCCGTCAAAGGCGGTCTGGCGGTTCAGATCGGTGATCGCAAAGCCTTCGGCCTCGGCCTTGGCCCGGGCCTCGGGGCTGTCGTCCCACAACAGCGGTTCTGCCCCCCCCGCCTGCAGGGCCCGCGCCGTGGCCAGACCTGACCGGCCAAGGCCCAACACCGCCACCTTCATCCCCTGATAGCCCCTGACCGGGATCATCTGCCGCCCCTTTGTTTGCAAACTGGCCTCTAGGGATAGGCCAGTGCCGCGCAAAGCGGAAGGGGGGTCAGGCGGCGGGGGCGGCGGTGAGTGCCTGTTGCCCGGCAGGCGACAGGGCATAAAGGCCGCGGGCGGGGTGATCGAACCAGCCGTAATGATCGGCCCGCAAGATCGCGGCCGCCCGTGCAACCCCCGTAGCCGCAGCGCAAGCGGCGGGGCTGGTGGGGCCTTGGGTGGCCAGATGGGCCGCCAGCCGCAGCGCATCCTGGCGGTAGGCGGTCATCCGTTTCACCCCGGTGGTGCCGCCCGTGTTGGGGTCCCCCACCCGGCGCTGAAACTCGCGCAGCATGCGGCCGGCGCGGGCGCTGTTGGGGCGCGGCTGATAGGGGGCGGGGTCCAGATGCGCCTCGACGGCCCCCGCCTTGACGGTCAGCAGGCCCAGCCCAAGGCGGCGCAGCAGGGCCGTCAGGTCGCGGTAACGATGCGTCCATTTCGGGGGCTGGGGCACGGCCAGATAGACATCCTGAAACAGGCTTTGACGGGCCACGCCTTGCAAGATCAGGGTCAGGTTCAGGGCGGTCTTCAGCTCGACGATCAGGGGTGGCTCGTCGCCGCGGATCGCCATCACATCCGCGGCCCCGATCTCGGCCTTTACCTCATAGCCCTGCTGTTCCAGAAAGGCTTTGACGGGGGGGTAAAGGTCGGCTTCTTTCATGTCAGTCCTAACCAAAGCGCTGTCTCTGCCAAAGACAGTTTGCCGCCCGAGCAAAATCAAGGGCTTGTCGGCGTAAGTTTACCCATTCTCAAGCAAGTCGTAAGCGGTTCAGATGGTCGCGTCTCTGCGCCGCCAGACGGGTGGCAGATGGCTCTGACAGCGGAAAGCCGGCCATGCCCGGCACGCCCGCAAGGCCAGAGCAGATGCTGGCGGCAGGGCCTAGCGCACCTTAAGGGTGGCAAGGCCGATCAGCGCAAGGATCAGCGAGATGATCCAGAACCGGATCACGATCTGCGGCTCGGCCCAGCCCTTTTTCTCGAAATGATGGTGAATCGGCGCCATCAGGAACACGCGCTTTCCGGTCCGCTTGAAATAGGCGACCTGAATGATCACGCTCATCGCCTCGACCACAAACAGCCCGCCCACAATGGCCAGCACGATTTCATGCTTGGTGCAAACCGCAATCGCCCCCAGGGCGCCCCCCAGGGCCAGGCTGCCCGTATCGCCCATGAAGACGGCGGCGGGCGGCGCGTTATACCACAAAAAGCCCAGGCCCCCGCCCACAAGGGCCGCGGAAAAGATCAGGATCTCACCCGTGCCCGGCACGAAATGCACGCCAAGATATTGGGTATAGTTGAAGTTGCCGACCACATAGGCAATCACGCCAAAGGTCGAGGCCGCGATCATCACCGGCATGATTGCCAGCCCGTCAAGCCCGTCGGTCAGGTTGACCGCATTGGCCGACCCCACGATCACGATCATCCCGAACGGAATGAAGAACCACCACAGGTTCAACAGCGCATCCTTGAAGAACGGAAAGGCCAGTTGATGGGTCAGTTCGGCGGGATGAAAGCTCGATGCCGCAAAACTGGCAAGTGCGGCAATGATCAGACCAAGGCCAAAGCGCGCCTTGCCCGACACGCCCTTGGTGTTCTGCTTGGTCACCTTGGCATAGTCATCGGCAAAGCCGATCAGACCAAAGGCCATCGTCACCAACAGCACGATCCAGATATAGGGGTTGTCCAGCCGCGCCCAAAGCAGGGTTGACACCAGCAGCGCCGACAGGATCAACAGCCCCCCCATCGTCGGGGTGCCGGCCTTGGCGAAATGGGTTTGCGGGCCATCGTCGCGGATCGGCTGGCCCTTGCCCTGCTTGCGCCGCAAGATGTCGATCAGCGGGCGCCCGAACATAAAGCCAAAGATCAGCGCGGTCAGAAAAGCCCCGCCTGCGCGAAAGGTGATATAGCGGAACAGGTTGAACACGTCCCCGCCAGAGGAAAACTCGGTCAGCAGATACAACATTTACTCTGTCCCTTCTTTTGGGGCTGGGCCTTGGCCCATTTTTTTCAGCGCGTCAACGACCAGACTGAGTTTTGAGCCTTTGGAGCCTTTGACCAGAACTATATCGCCTGCATCCACCAAACGTCGGATCTGGGGCAGCAGGTCTTTTGCTTCGGCCACCCACAGGCCACGCTGGCTGCGCGGCAGGGCCTCATGCAGCGCCTGCATGCGCGGGCCCACGCAGTGAATGGTGGCAAGGCCATCAAGGCCGGGGTGCCCGGCGATGGCGGCATGCAGGCTGGCCTCGGTTGGCCCCAGTTCCAGCATATCGCCCAGAATGGCGATGCGGCGGCCCTGCCCCACCCGGCCCACCCCATCGGTGGGCTGGGCCGCGATCAACACATCCAGGCTAGCGGCCATGCTGGCCGGGTTGGCGTTGAACGCATCGTCGATCAGATGAAAGCTGGTTTCGTCAACCACATCCAGCACAATGCGTTCGCGCGCGCCGCGCCCGTCCGGGGGCAGCCAATTGCCAATGTCACAGGCGGCAATCGTCAGATCAGCCCCCAAAGCCTGCGCCACGGCCAAGGCGCCCAGCCCGTTCAGCGCAAAATGGCGGCCCGGTGTGCGCACCTTGAACAGCGTCGGCTGACCATCGCACAGGGCCTGCACCACCGTCGCCTGATCCGACAGCCGCGCCTCTGTCAGGCGGTAGTCAGCGGTTTCGGCGGTGCCAAACAGCACGATGCGCGCGCCCATGGCGCGGGCCTTGGCCGTCAGGATCGGGGTGGTGGCAATATCGGCATTCAAGACCGCCGTGCCGCCCGGTTCCAGCCCCTCCATGATGGCGGCCTTTTCATGGGCAATGCCTTCGACACTGTCAAACGCCTCCAGGTGGGCGGGGGCCACTGTGGTAATCATCACCGCATGGGGCCGCGCCATGCGCGACAGCGGCGCGATTTCGCCGGGGTGGTTCATGCCGATCTCGATCACCGCATAATCGGCATCGGCGGGCATGCGGGCCAGGGTCAACGGCACGCCCCAATGGTTGTTATAGCTGGACTCGGCGGCATGCACGCCGCCCTGCCCGCCCAGAATGGCGCGCAGCATTTCCTTGGTCGAGGTTTTGCCAACCGACCCGGTCACCCCCACCACACGCGCCCGCGTGCGGGCACGGGCCGCGATGCCCAGGCGTTCCAGCCCCTGCAACACATCGTCAACGATCAACAGCGGGGCATCGGCGGGCACCCCCTCGGGAATGCGGCTGACCAGCGCGGCGGCGGCCCCGGCCTGCAAGGCCTGCGCCACGAAATCATGGCCGTCGCGGGCCGCCGTCAGGGCGACGAACAGATCGCCCTTTTGCAGGCTGCGGGTGTCGATCGACACACCCTCGGCCTGCCAGTCGGCAGTGCTGCGCCCGCCGGTGGCGGCAACGGCTTCGGCTGCGGTCCAAAGCGCCATGTCAGATCACCCCATCCAAAGCGGCCACGGCAAGGCTGGCCTGTTCCACATCGTCAAACGGATAGGTCTGCCCGGCGATGGTCTGGCCGGTTTCATGGCCCTTGCCCGCAATCAGCAGCGCATCGCCCGGCTCCAGCGCATCGGCCGCGCGCAAGATCGCCTCGGCGCGGTCGCCCACCTCGATTGCATTGGGGGCTGCGGCCATGATCGCGGCCCGGATGCTGGCCGGATCTTCGCTGCGCGGGTTGTCATCGGTGACAAAAACCACATCGGCATTCTGCGCCGCCGCCGCCCCCATCAGGGGCCGCTTGGTGCGGTCACGGTCGCCGCCAGCCCCCAGCACCACAATCAGCCGCCCCATCACATGCGGACGCAGCGCCCGCAGCGCGGTTTCAACGGCATCGGGCGTATGGGCGTAATCGACAAAGACCGCCGCCCCGTTGCGCCGGGTGGCGGCCAGTTGCATCCGGCCCCGCACCCCCGTCAGGCGCGGCAGCACGGCAAAGACATCGCCCGCAGGTGCCCCCGCCGCGATGCACAGGCCCGCCGCGACGGCGACATTTTCAGACTGAAAGCCGCCAATCAGGTTCAACCGCGCCATATGCGTCTGGCCGTTCCACGAAAACCGCAGATCCTGCCCGGTGGCATCATAGCGATGGCCGACCAGCCGCAGATCGGCCCCATCGCCATTGCCCACGGTCAGCACCCGCTGCCCGCGCCCCAAGGCGATCTCGGCCATGTCACCGCCACGCGCGCCGTTCAGATTGATCACCGCCACCCCATCTTGCGGCAACAGCCGGGTGAACAGCTGGGCCTTGGCGTCGAAATAGGCCTGCATCGTGCCGTGATAATCCAGATGATCCTGCGTCAGGTTCGTGAACCCCGCCGCCACCAGCTGCACGCCATCCAGCCGGCGCTGGTCAAGCCCGTGGCTCGACGCCTCCATCGCGGCATGGGTCACCCCCGCAGCGGCAGCTTGCGCCAGCACGGCTTGCAGGGTGATGGCATCAGGGGTGGTATGGGCCGAGGGCGCCGTCCACGCGCCCTCTACCCCGGTGGTGCCGATGTTGATGGCGGCATGGCCCAGGGCTTCCCAGATCTGGCGGGTAAAGGTCGCGACCGAGGTTTTGCCATTGGTGCCGGTGACGGCCACCATGGTTTCGGGCTGCGCCCCATACCACAGCGCCGCCGCGCGGGCCAAAGCCTCGGCCGGGTCTTCGACCACCAGAACCGCCACCGCACGGCCCGCCACCGCATCCGCGGCCAGTTTCGCGCCCGCAGCATCGGTCAAGATCGCCGCAGCCCCCGCCGCCACCACCTGCGTCGCAAAGGTTGCGCCATGCACCCGCGTGCCGGGCAGGGCCGCAAACAGAAAGCCGGGCTGCACCGCCCGGCTGTCGATGGTCAGGCCCGTCACCAGAACCCCCTGCCCCGCCTTGGCCGAAAGCCCAAGTTCTGCCAATCTTGCCTGACGCTGCACCATGTCCGCCCCCCTAGTTGTGGACGGCTGATACCGCAGTCAGCGGGGCCTGTTCAACCACCGGCCTGATGTTCAGCAGGGGCGCAATGCGGCGGGTGATTTCAGCCGCCACCGGAACAGCCGTCCAGCCCGCGGTGCGGCGCGGTTCGGTGCCCGTGGTATCCACCGGCTCGTCCAGTGTCACCAACACCACATACTGCGGGTCTGATGCCGGGAAAACCGAGGCAAAGGTGTTGATCACCTTGTCCTTGTAATAGCCGCCCGTGCGCTTGGGCTTGTCGGCCGTGCCGGTCTTGCCCCCCACCTCATAGCCTTCAACCTCGGCCAAAGACGCGGTGCCGCGCACAACCACCTGCCGCAGCATCTCGACCGAGGCACGGGCCACCTCTTCGCGCATCACACGGATGCCGGGCTTGCGGTTCACCTGCTTGACCAGTGTGGGCGTCACCAACTCGCCCCCATTGGCAATGGTCGCATAGGCCGAGGCCAGATGCAGCGGGCTGGCCGACATGCCATGGCCGTAAGAGGTGGTGATGGTCACGATATCGGCCCATTTCTTGGGCAACAGCGGCCGGGCCGACCGCGCCTCGATCAACTCGACCGGGGTCGGCTCGAAAAAGCCCAGCGCCTTCAAAAAGGCCTGCTGGCGCAAGCCACCGATCTGCAAGGCGATATGGGCCGTGCCGACGTTGGACGATTTCACGATCACATCGGTCACACTCAGCAGCGGACCATAGTTCTTGCCCTGAAATTCCTTGATCCGATGCTTGCCCCAGACCATCGGGGCATTGGCATCAACCATCGTCTCTGGCCCCATCAGGCCCAGTTCCATCGCCTGCGCAGCGGCAAAGATCTTGAAGGTCGAGCCCAGTTCATACACCCCCTGCACCGCGCGGTTGAACAGCGGGCTGTCGCCGGGTTCGGCATCCTTGGGCAGAACCGGGTTCGGGCGATCATTGGGGTCGAAATCGGGCAGCGAGGCAAGCGCAAGGATCTCGCCCGAATGCACATCCATGATGATGGCGGCAGCCCCTTTGGCGTTCATCATCGTCATGCCGGCATCCAGCACTTCCTCGACCGTGGCCTGAATCGTCAGATCAATCGACAATTCCAGCGGATCCCCCGCCTGTGCCGGGTCGCGCAGACGGTCATCCAGCGCCTTTTCAATGCCAGCGGTGCCGATCACCTCGGCCGAATGCACGCCTTCGGCGCCAAAAGACGACCCGCCCAGAATATGCGCGGCCAAGGCGCCATTGGGGTAAAGCCGCATCTCACGCGGGCCGAACAACAGGCCCGGATCGCCAATGTCATGCACCGCCTGCATCTGCTCGGGGCTTAGCGTGCGGCGCAACCACATAAAGCGGCGGCCATCGGTAAAGCGGCGCTGCAAATCGGCGGCATCCATGTCGGGAAAGACCTTGACCAATTCGGCGGCCACGCGGTCGGGGTCGATCATGTCACGCGGATGCGCATACAGCGCATGGGTCAGCATATTGGTGGCCAGCACACGCCCGTTGCGGTCGGTGATATCGGCCCGTTGCGCAATGATCTCGGCCCCCGGCGCGCTGGCCCGCGGTTCCGCCGCCTCGGTCGCCGACAACAGCCCCATCCGCGCGCCAATCACGGTAAACAGGCAGAAAAACGCCAGCCCCAGCACCAGCAACCGCACTTCGGCCCGGTTGCGGGCCTTGTCGCGCATATGCTCATGGCGCAGGCGCAGGTTTTCGCGTTCGATCGTATCGGGGTTTTCCCCCTTGGCGCGGGCCTGAAGAATACGGGCAAGCGGGCGAAGCGGCGTGCGGGTCATGGCTGGCTGCTTTCGATATCTTGTTCGCCGCTGACGGAAACCGGGTTTTCCAGATCGGCGGGATAGGTGTCGATGGGCGGGTAGGAAACGGTGGCAATATCGCCAAACTGGCCCGGCTCCAGCGGCAACAGGCCCAGCCGGTCAAAGTTCAGCGCCGCCAGATCGCGCAGGCGGTCGGGCCGGTTCAGATAGGCCCATTCCGCCCGTTGCAGCGCCAAAGCCTCGCGCAGATCGGCGATTTCACTTTGCAACCCCGTCAATTCGCGCAAGGCGTCGCGGGTTTCGTAATGTTCGCGATAGGCCCAAAAGCCAAGAGACAGCAAAGCGATGAACGACAGGATGTAAATCGCGGGGCGCATCAGCGGCGTCCTTTCTTGCGGGGCGGTTCGGGCAGGCCCAGATCAGCGGGCGCAATCTCTTTGGCCGGGGCCGTGGTGCGCCGACCGATCCGCAGCTTGGCCGACCGGGCGCGCGGGTTTTCGGCCATCTCATCCTCATCCGCGGCCACGGCGCGCTTTGTCACCAGCTCAAACCGGGCCTGAATGTCGGCCGTGGCCGGGGCATAGCGATTGGCATTGGCCTCTTGCCCCGCCGCGATCTGGAAAAAGCGTTTGACGATGCGGTCTTCCAGGCTGTGAAAGCTGACCACCGCCAGCAAGCCACCGGGTTTCAGCGCGCGTTCAGCAGCGGCAAGCCCCTGGGCCAGTTGCGCAAATTCGGTGTTCACCGCAATACGGATGGCCTGAAAGCTGCGCGTCGCGGGATGGCTTTGGCCCGGCTTGGGGCGCGGCAGGCAGCGCGACACCACCTCGGCCAGTTGCAGCGTGCGGGTAAAGGGCGCGCGCGCGCGGGCCTCGACAATGGCGCGGGCAATCCGCCGCGAGGCACGCTCTTCGCCATAATGATACAGAATGTCGGCCAGATGGCCTTCCTCGGCGGTATTGACCAGATCGGCGGCACTGTCGCCTGACTGGCTCATCCGCATATCCAGCGGGCCGTCTTTCTGAAAGGAAAAGCCGCGCTCGGCCAGATCCAGCTGCATCGACGACACGCCCAGATCCAGCACCACCCCGTCCAGCGGGCCATCGTTATAGGTATCCAGCTCGGAAAAAGTGCCCTGCACCAGCCGCAGCCGGTCGCCATAGTCACTGATCCACCCTTGCGCCATCTCTATGGCCAGCGGATCGCGGTCCACGCCGATCACCCGCTCTGCCCCCGCCGCCAACAGCCCCCGCGCATAGCCACCGGCCCCAAAGGTGCCATCCAGCCAGATGCCTGAGAGGGGCGCGCACAGATCAAGGATCGGGCGCAACAGCACCGGAATGTGGGGCGCGCGACCGGGGGTATGATCGCTTGGCATCGTCATGCTCAGGCCCCCGGGGCGGCCTGGCCCAACAGCGCCAGCGGATCAATGTCATCATCCTCATCCTCGTCGCCGCCAAGGAATTCGTCTTCGTAAACGTCCTTGCGCCACAGGGTAAAGCGGTTGGTCGCACCGGCCAATGCGGCCTCGATGCCGTCTTTCAGCATATCGGGCGTCAGCCCCAGCTTGTCGCGCACCTTGGGCGGCAACACGATACGGCCATCGTCGTCGATTTCGGTGGTGGCGGACAGGGTGATCAGGTCACGCTCGGCCCGCAAACGCGCTTTTGATCCGGGCGGCAGGGCGGCCACCTGGGCGGCCAGCTTTTCCGCCTCGGCAAAGCTGTAGCATTCGCAAAACGCACGGTGCTTGCCCCCATAGACAATGACCATGCGGGTGCGGGGGCTTTCGGGCGTATGGCTGTCGCCTGCGTCGAGGACACGCCGAAAGGGCGCCGGGATCAGAACCCGCGCCTTTCCGTCTACCTTTTGGTAGTATTCGCCTCTGAACGCCTCAGACATTACACCAGAGCTTGCGCCCGCTCCTTTCTGCCTCTTGCCCCCGAAACGGGGGGCTGAAAATGCGTACGGCGGACCGAGCTGCTGCCACTGCTCGATCCGCCGCCTGTCCCATCGCTGGGCGTCCAGCTACGCGCGCCACCTGGGGGAGATGTCTGCTCGCTCGCGCGCCGGATCTCTTCAATGTCGAAAGCGGGTTGCCTGTATGAAGCCTGACTGTTTCGCCTGTTCGGGGTTCTTTTGCTGCCCCTGCCTTATCACTGCCCGTCTCGATGCATTATGGATGCCACGGGATTACCTGGGACGCAACGGGAAATTTTGAGCAGAACCGGGAAGATGTGGTTTCAGACCGCGGCCCAAGACAGCATATTGTGTCTCAATCGGGGCAAATAGGGCAATAACTAGGCCGTGATCACCCGTGTTCCGCTAGATTTAGTATCGGCAGATTTTTCCCACCTTTTCCCGCCAATCCTGAATTTTTTGCCAAAGCCCTTGGGGCAACCGCCTCAGGACGCCTGAATTTATCCCCCATATGCGAAAAGCCGGGCGTGATCACCCGGCTTTCCCAGAAATTCCCAGTTCGGTGATTCGGCGTGATCGGCCCGTTCCCAGCCCGTCCCGCCCCATCCCGAACCGCTTTTGCGCGGCCTCAGGCCATGCCGCCCGCGATCAGCCGATGGGCCAGACGCGCATAGGCCTCGGCCTCGGGCGCATCGGTGGCGGCAATCGGGGTGCCGGCATCGCCCGCCTGCCGCACCGACAGCGCCAGGGGCAATTCCCCAAGGAAGGGCAGATCCATCGCCTCGGCCTCGGCCCGCACACCGCCATGGCCAAAGATCTGGGTTTCCTTGCCGCAATGCGGGCAGCAAAAGGTAGACATGTTCTCGATCAGGCCCAGAACCGGGGTCTTCATCTTCTGGAACATGTCCAGCGCCTTGCGCGCATCCAAAAGCGCCACATCCTGCGGCGTTGAAACGATGATCGCCCCGGTCAGTTGCGTGCGCTGGCACAGCGTCAGTTGAATATCGCCCGTGCCGGGGGGCAGATCGATGATCAGCACATCCAGCTTGCCCCAGGCCACCTGGGTCAGCAGTTGCTGCAAGGCCCCCATGATCATCGGGCCACGCCAGATCACCGCTTCATTATCCTTCAGCATCAGGCCCAGCGACATCATGGTGACGCCATGGGCCACCAGCGGCTCGATGATCTTGCCATCCGGGCTGGCCGGGCGCTTTGATACCCCCATCATGCGCGGCTGCGACGGGCCATATATATCGGCATCCAGCAACCCCACCCGCCGCCCCTGCCGGGCCAGCGCCACAGCAAGGTTTGACGAAACGGTGGATTTGCCCACCCCGCCCTTGCCCGAACCAACCGCAATGATCCGGTCAACCCCGACCAGCTTTTGCGGCCCGCCCTGTTGTGGGGTCGGGTGCTGGCCGATCTTCAGGCTGGGCGCCTGCCCCGCTGGCGCGGCCTTGGGCGCGGGGCCATGGGCCGTCATCACCACCTGCACCGAACTGACCCCCGGCAGGGCGCGGATCGCGGCTTCGGCCTGCTGCTGCACCGGGGCAAGCAAACGCGCCTCCTCGGGCGTGGCGGATTCGATGACAAACCGCACCTTTCCCCCCTCGATCATCAGCGCGCGAATCAGATCGCGCGACACCAGATCGCCCCCGCCGGGCAGAACAACCCCGGAAAGCGCCGCCATCACCTCGTCTTTCGAAACCGCCATCGGTTCCCCCTTTGCCAAAGATTTCCCCCAAGGTTGTAGCCTTTGGGCAGAACCTCAAGTGACTGTTGACCAAATGCTCAAAAATTCGGCGAAGCTGCTGTATTTCATGACATTTTCGTGACTTTCAGCCATGCAATTGCTGCATGGCAGCATTGCGCACCCTGGCTATTGTGCAGATGCAGCAATTGCCCCATGTTACCACTAACATCGAGGCAGAACACAGCCCGCACAGCAGTAAAGACGAGGTTTCTGTATCATGGCTTATGTGAATTCATCCCGCGCCGCTTCTCTGGGTCTGGCTGACCGGATCGCTGCACTGTTCAAGGGCATGACCGAAGCCATGGAGCGTCGCCGCGTCTACAACCGCACTCTGCGTGAGTTGCGGGCCCTGTCAACCCGCGAACTGGCCGATCTGGGCATCCACCGCTCGATGATCACCCGCGTGGCGATGGAAGCCGCCTACGGCAAGTAAGTTTCTTTGCAAGGCCCCGCTCCTCCTCCCTAGGGGCCTTATGCAAAAAGCGTCGGCATCGTCCTCCTCCCTGATGCCGACGCCCTTTAAAACGGAGCAATCAGCTCCATATAGCTCGAAGGGCCCCTCCTCCTCCCTGGGCCTGACGAACCGGCGGCTTCCCCCTCCTCCTCCCTGGGGAAGCCGCCACCCCATTCGGGCCTGAACGGCCCAACGTCTTCGAGCGGCTCCTCCTCCTCCCTGAGCCGATCGGACAAGCGGCGGCCCTCCTCCTCCTCCCTGAGGGTCGCCGCATCCGCCTTTCGGGCCTGACGGGCCCAAACAGTTTCGGAACCGCCCCTCCTCCTCCCTGGGTGGAACCGAAGACAGAACCGATGGCCCTCCTCCTCCCTGGCCTTCGGTTCGCGACATGACGGGCCGGCCCTCCTCCTCCCTGGCCGGACCTGCAAAGAAACGGCGGCACCCCTCCTCCTCCCTGGGTGCCGCCGTTTTCATATCTGCCCCTTGCAGCCCCAACATCGCCCCGGTTAAGTCACGCCATCCCCGCTCGGCTGGCTCCGGTCAGATGCTTGTCTGCACAAGGGGGTGTACAAAGGCTGTACCGGGGGTGACATGCGTCTTTCGATGATTTCTGCGGCTTTGGTCGCTGCCCTTGTGGGCTATGGCTCGACCATCGCGCTTGTCCTTGCGGCCGCCGCCGCCGTGCAGGCCAGCCCCGAACAAACCGCAAGCTGGGTGCTAGCCATCTGTTTTGCAAAGGCTTTTGGATCGGCGCTGTTGTCTTACACCAATAAGGTGCCGGTGGTGCTGGCCTGGTCCACCCCCGGTGCGGCCCTGATTGCGGCCACCGAAGGCGTGACAATGCCCCAAGCCGTCGCCGCCTTCCTCCTCGCCAGCCTCCTCATCACCCTAACCGCCACCCTCCGCCCCCTCTCCCGCGCGGTGGCGGCTATCCCTGACGGCATCGCCGCAGCCATGCTGGCCGGTGTTCTTTTTCCGTTTTGTATCAAGGGGATGGAGGCATCAAAGCTGGCGCCGACACTGGTGCTGCCGATGGTAGGTCTGTTCTTGCTGGTGCGGCTGCGCAACCCGGCGGTCGCGGTTTTGGCGGCCCTTTCGCTGGGGCTGGTGCTGGCCTTCACCATCGGCGGCGCCACCCTGCCAGCCCTGTCGCTGGCCGCCCCCGCCCCCGTGCTGATCCTGCCGGAATGGAGCACGGGGGTGCTGATCGGGCTGGGCCTGCCCCTGTATCTGGTGACGATGGCCAGCCAGAATCTTCCGGGTTTTGCCACCATGCGCGCCCATGGCTTTGCCCCGCCAGTGACTCAGGCACTTGCAGTTTCTGGTGGAATTTCAACGATTTCTGCCTTTTTCGGGGCGCATACGGTGAACATGGCGGCCATCACTGCCGCAATCTGCATGGGCGATGATGTGCACCCCGATCGCAGCCAGCGTTGGAAAGTGGGCCTTGCCTATGCCGGGGTCTGGGTGCTGTTGGGCCTGTTCAGCCCTGCCATTCTGACCCTGCTGTCAGCCCTGCCGCCCGAGGTGATGGGGGCCTTGGTGGCCTTGGCCTTGCTGGGCCCCTTGATGGGGGCCCTGACCGGGGCCTTCGTGCCCGCTGAGACGCGCTTTGCCGCCACGATGACAGTTGCCGTCACAGCCTCGGGCATCGCTGCCTTTGGCATTGGTGCTGCCTTTTGGGGCCTTGCTGCGGGGCTTGCGGTCTGGATGCTGGAGCGCGTTGCAAAGCGCTGATCCCTTTGCTTTCAAGGACATAGGCAGAAGCCCTGCACGTGCTGCGGCCCGTGTTTTTCAAACCACGGGCGCAGTCAGAACGGGATGTCACCCACCTCATCGGCGGGGGTGACAAAGCGGGCGACGATGTTCTTGATGCCTGAATGCTCAAAATCAACGGCCAGTTTGTCGCCCTCGATGCCCACAACCGCGCCATAACCGAACTTCTGGTGGAACACCCGCTCTCCGATCTCAAAGGACGACACAGCCTGCGAATCGATGACCAGCCCCTTGGCCTCACGCGGTTGGGCGGTGGGGCGGTTGGATTGGCGGTCTTGCAAGCGCCGCCAGCCGGGAGAGTTATAGACATCGGCCTTGCTGACCCGCTCTTCCATCGCCGAGCCAAACCCCACCGAAGCCGCCGCGCCAAAGCCGCCGCCATAAAGGCCCGGCGGCGTCATCACCTCGACATGGGCGCCGGGCAATTCATCAATGAACCGGCTGGGCAACTGACTTTGCCACTGGCCATAGACCCGGCGGTTTGACGCGAACGAAATCGTGCACAGCACTTCGGCCCGCGTGATGCCCACATAGGCAAGGCGGCGTTCCTCCTCGACCCCTTTCAGACCGCTTTCATCCATGCTGCGTTGGCTGGGGAAAAGGCCATCCTCCCAGCCGGGCAGGAACACCACGGGGAATTCCAGCCCCTTGGCGGCATGCAGCGTCATGATGCTGACCTTTTCGACCGCCTCTTCGCTGTCATTGTCCATGATCAGGCTGACGTGTTCGAGAAACCCTTGCAGATTGTCGAATTGTTCCAGCGCCTTGACCAGTTCCTTCAGGTTGTCCAGCCGGCCTGGGGCCTCGGGCGTCTTGTCGTTTTGCCACATCTCGGTATAGCCGGATTCCTCCAGCACCTGTTCGGCAAGTTCGATATGGTTATAGTCTGGCGGCAGCGTGGACAGGTGCCAGCGATCAATGTTTTCAACAAATTGGCGCAACTGACCGGCGCCCTTGCCCCCGATCACACCGCGCGACACGGCCTCACGCGCGCCCTCCAGCAGGGGCACCCCCGCTGCGCGGGCCAGCCGTTGTATTTCGCCCTGCGCCTTGTCACCCAGCCCGCGCTTGGGCAGGTTGACCACGCGCTCAAAGGCCAGATCATCCTCGGGCGAGACCACAAGCCGGAAATAGGCCATGGCATCACGGATTTCCTGGCGTTCATAGAATCGCGGGCCGCCAATCACGCGGTAGGGCAGACCGATCGTCAGGAACCGGTCTTCAAAAGCGCGCATCTGGTGGCTGGCGCGCACCAGAATGGCCTGCTGGTTCAGCGCCACCGGGTCCAACCCGCGGGTGCCCCTTTGCAGCGCCTCGATCTCTTCGCCGATCCAGCGGGCCTCTTCCTCGCCATCCCAATGGCCGATCAGCCGGACCTTTTCGCCCTGATCACCCGCCGTCCACAGCGTTTTGCCCAAGCGGCCCTTGTTGGCCGCAATCACCCCGCTGGCTGCGGCCAGGATATGCGCGGTGGACCGATAGTTCTGTTCCAGCCGCACGACATGGGCGCCGGGGAAGTCTTTTTCGAACTTCAGGATGTTGCCCACTTCGGCCCCACGCCAGCCATAGATCGACTGATCGTCGTCGCCCACGCAACAGATGTTCTTGTGGGCCTGCGCCAGCAGTCGCAGCCACATATACTGGGCGATGTTGGTATCTTGATACTCATCCACTAGAATATACCGGAACCAGCGCTGATACTGTGCCAGCACATCCGGATGCGCCTGAAAGATCGTCACGCAATGCAGCAGCAGATCGCCGAAATCTGTGGCGTTCAGCGTGCGCAGGCGGGCCTGATACTGATCGTAAAGCTCGGTCCCCATGTTGTTGAACCCACCCGCTTCGCCCGACGGCACGCGATCAGGCGTTAGGGCGCGGTTTTTCCAGCCGTCGATCATGCCGGCCAGCATGCGGGCGGGCCAGCGTTTTTCGTCGATATGCGCGGCTTGGATCAGCTGTTTCAGCAGGCGGATCTGATCGTCAGTATCCAGAATGGTGAAATTCGGCTTCAGCCCCACAAGTTCGGCATGGCGGCGCAAGATCTTGACCGACAGCGAGTGGAAGGTGCCCATCCACGGCATGCCCTCGGCCACCTGCCCCAACAATCGGCCGACACGCATCTTCATTTCACGCGCGGCCTTGTTGGTGAAGGTCACGGCCAAAACTTCGTTCGGGCGGGCGCGACCGGTGTTCAGCAGATGCACGATGCGGCTGGTCAGCGCCTTGGTCTTGCCGGTGCCCGCCCCCGCCAGCATCAGAACCGGGCCATCCAACGCCTCAACCGCGGCGCGCTGTGCGGGATTCAGGTCATCCAGATAGGGCGCGGGCCGCGCAGCCATCGCACGTTGCGACAGCGGCACAGCCGCAGCTTCGAAGGCGTCATGTTCATCCCAGTCATTCATAGCCAGCAGATTAGCGCAGGCTGTGACGAAGTAAAAGCGGTGTTCGCAGATTGTTCCGCATCTTGCCAGCCAAACGGGCGGATTCTTGTGGCAACCGGCTTACGCAGATGGTTTGCAGTTGCAAATCTGTGCTGAATATTTCGCAAAAGTTTGCAGCGCCCAGACCATAGGCCTTGCGCTGCATCGCAGCACCCCTAGAGTGCGCTGACCTATTGCCATCCTCACGAAGGAGTGACTGATGCCCGAATTCCGCAAGATTCTTGTTGCCAACCGTGGTGAAATCGCGATCCGTGTCATGCGCGCCGCCAACGAGATGGGCAAGAAGACCGTCGCCGTCTATGCGGAGGAAGACAAGCTTAGCCTGCACCGCTTCAAGGCAGACGAAGCTTATCGCATCGGCGAAGGCCTGTCGCCGGTGGGGGCATATCTGTCGATCCCCGAGATCATTCGGGTGGCCAAGATGTCGGGCGCAGATGCCATTCATCCGGGCTATGGCCTGTTGTCGGAAAACCCCGATTTCGTCGAGGCCTGCGAACAGGCGGGCATTACCTTTATCGGCCCCAAGGCCATCACGATGCGGGCGCTTGGCGACAAGGCCAGTGCGCGGCGCGTGGCGATCGAGGCCGGGGTGCCAGTCATTCCGGCGACCGAGGTTTTGGGCGACGACATGGCCGTGGTCAAGACCGAGGCGGCAAAGATCGGCTATCCACTGATGCTCAAGGCCTCGTGGGGCGGCGGCGGGCGCGGGATGCGCCCGATCCTGTCTGAGGCCGAAGTTGAAACCAAGGTGCGCGAAGGCCGCCGCGAGGCAGAGGCCGCCTTTGGCAATGGCGAGGGCTATCTGGAAAAGATGATCCAGCGGGCGCGTCACGTCGAGGTGCAAATCCTGGGCGACAAGCATGGCCAGATCTATCACCTGTGGGAGCGTGACTGCACCGTGCAGCGCCGCAACCAAAAGGTGGTCGAGCGTGCGCCCGCCCCCTATCTGACCGAGGCGCAGCGGGCCGAGGTCTGCGAGATGGGGCGCAAGATCTGTGCCCATGTGAATTACGAATGCGCCGGCACCGTCGAATTCCTGATGGATATGGATGAGGAGAAATTCTACTTCATCGAGGTCAATCCCCGCGTTCAGGTCGAACATACCGTCACCGAGGAGGTGACGGGCATCGACATCGTTCAGGCACAAATCCTGATTGCCGAGGGCAAGACGCTGGCCGAGGCCACGGGTGTGGCCGATCAATCCGGTGTCAAACTGAACGGCCATGCCCTGCAATGCCGGGTGACGACAGAAGACCCGCTGAACAACTTTATCCCCGATTACGGCCGTCTGACCGCCTATCGCAGTGCCACGGGCAATGGCATTCGCCTTGATGGCGGCACAGCCTATGCCGGTGGGGTCATCACGCGCTATTATGACAGCTTGCTGGTCAAGGTCACGGCCCATGCCCAGACCCCGGAAAAGGCAATTGCGCGGATGGACCGGGCCTTGCGGGAATTTCGGATCAGGGGGGTTGCCACGAATATCGAATTCGTCATCAACCTGCTGAAACACCCGACGTTCCTGGACGACAGCTATACGACGAAATTCATCGACACGACGCCCGATCTGTTCAACTTCCGCAAGCGGCGCGACCGGGCGACCAAGATCCTGACCTATATCGCCGACATCACGGTGAACGGGCACCCGGAAACCGCGGGTCGCCCCCTGCCCCCGGCCGAAGCAAAGCCCCCGCGTGCGCCGAAACTGCGGGCCGAGCCGTCGATGGGCACCCGCAATCTGCTGGAACAAAAGGGCCCGCAGGCGGTGGCCGACTGGATGAAGGCGCAGACCAAGGTTCTGCTGACCGATACCACGATGCGCGACGGCCACCAGTCGCTGCTGGCCACCCGCATGCGCTCGATCGACATGATCAAGGTGGCGCCTGCCTATGCCGCCAACCTGCCGCAACTGTTCAGCGTCGAATGCTGGGGGGGCGCGACCTTTGACGTGGCATACCGCTTTTTGCAGGAATGCCCGTGGCAGCGCCTGCGCGATCTGCGGGCCGCCATGCCCAATCTGATGACCCAGATGCTGCTGCGCGCCAGCAATGGTGTGGGCTATACCAACTATCCCGACAATGTGGTGCAATCCTTTGTCAAACAGGCCGCGATCACCGGTGTGGATGTGTTCCGCGTGTTTGACAGCCTGAACTGGGTTGAAAACATGCGCGTCGCCATGGACGCGGTGCTTGAGGCGAACAAGGTCTGCGAGGGCACGATCTGCTATACCGGCGATATGCTGGACCCGGCCCGCAGCAAATATGACCTGAAGTATTATGTGGACTGCGCCAAGGAATTGCAGGCGGCCGGTGCGCATGTGCTGGGCCTGAAGGATATGGCGGGGCTGCTTAAGCCCGCATCGGCCCGCATGCTGGTGCGGGCGCTGAAACAGGAAGTGGGCCTGCCCATTCATTTCCACACCCATGACACCAGCGGTGCGGCCGCGGCCACCATTCTGGCGGCCTGTGATGCGGGCGTCGATGCGGTGGATGCGGCGATGGATGCGTTCTCGGGCGGCACCTCTCAGCCCTGCCTTGGGTCGATCGTCGAGGCCCTGCGCCACACCGAGCGCGACACCGGGCTGGATATCGGCGCGATCCGCGAAATCTCGAACTATTGGGAAGGCGTCCGCAAGCAATATGCGGCCTTTGAAAGCGGCCTGCCCGCCCCGGCCAGCGAGGTATATCTGCATGAAATGCCTGGCGGTCAGTTCACCAACCTGAAGGCGCAAGCGCGGTCGCTGGGGATGGAGGAACGCTGGCACGAGGTGGCGCAAGCCTATGCCGATGCCAACCAGATGTTCGGCGACATCGTCAAGGTCACGCCGTCGTCCAAGGTGGTTGGCGACATGGCGCTGATGATGGTGGCCCAAGGGCTGACACGCGCGCAGGTCGAAGATCCGGCTGTGGACGTGGCTTTCCCCGACTCGGTCGTGGACATGATGAAGGGCAACCTGGGCCAACCGCATGGTGGCTGGCCCGAGGGCATTCTGAAAAAGGTGCTCAAGGGCGAGAAGCCGCTGACCGACCGCCCCGGCAAATCCTTGCCCCCCGTGGATCTGGAAGAGGTGCGCGCCAAGCTGACGGCCGAGTTGAACGGCTTTGCCGTCGATGACGAGGATCTGAACGGCTATCTGATGTATCCCAAGGTTTTCCTTGATTACATGGGCCGCCATCGCAGCTATGGCCCGGTGCGCGCCCTGCCGACCAAGGCGTTCTTCTATGGCATGGAGCCGGGCGAAGAACTGACCGCCGAAATCGCCGCGGGCAAGACGCTGGAAATCCGCCTGCAAGCGGTGGGTGAGACGACCGAAGAAGGCGACGTCAAGGTGTTCTTTGAATTGAACGGCCAGCCGCGCGTCATCCGCGTGCCAAACCGGGCGATCAAGGCCAAAACCGCCGCCAAACCCAAGGCGCAAGAAGGCAATGCCGCCCATATCGGCGCGCCAATGCCGGGGTCTGTGGCCTCGGTCTCGGTGACAGTGGGGCAAAAGGTCAAGCCGGGCGACATGCTGCTGACGATTGAGGCGATGAAGATGGAAACCGGGTTGCATGCCGACCGTGAGGCGACGGTCAAGGCGCTGTATGTGCAGCCGGGCAGCCAGATCGAGGCCAAGGATCTGCTGGTAGAGCTGGAATGATCTGACGCCAGGGATGTGATGGCAAAGGCCGGCCCGCAGGGGCCGGCCTTTTGCTTTTGGCGCGGTGCTGGGCCCGGTGTTGGGCCCGGTGTTGGGCCCGGTGCTGAGCTGGGGTTTCCAGCGGGCTGGGGTGTCAAAAAAATCCGCTGCGCCCTGTCATTTTCCTCTTGCAGCCCCCCCCACCTTCGCCTAAATCACCGCCTACCGAAACGGTGCGGGCGTAGCTCAGGGGTAGAGCATAACCTTGCCAAGGTTAGGGTCGGGCGTTCGAATCGCCTCGCCCGCTCCAATTCGGTCAGACAGGGCGCCTTCGGGCGCCCTTTGTCATTTCCGGGTGTCCCATTCTTTTGCCCCATTCCGATGGCACAGGAACGGCAAAAGCGGTGACGAAAATTTCCTTTCCCCCCTTGCGCTTGGCTGCCACCAAGAGTAGATCACCGACACGGAGTGCGGGCGTAGCTCAGGGGTAGAGCATAACCTTGCCAAGGTTAGGGTCGGGCGTTCGAATCGCCTCGCCCGCTCCAAATCAACCAAAAACAGGCGCCATTTGGCGCCTTTTTTGTTTTTCGGGCCTGCCGTTGCGCGTGCCCCAGACCTGTCGGGAACCAGTGCCAAAACGCAAAAAGCGGCCGCTTTCGCGGCCGCCTTCTGAACGTCGGTCACCAAGTGAATGGTGGGTGACCCTGGAATCGAACCAGGCGTGGGTCGCCCCGGCGGAGTTACAGTCCGCTGCCGCACCTTGCAGCCCGTCACCCGACGGGGTGCGGAATATGACAGGCGGCGGGGGGCGTCAAGGGCAGATTGTGCGCTGACAGAAAAAGCTTTCGATGCCATTGCCTCTTGCACCTTCCCCCCTGCCCGCCGCATTGTCTGGGCGAAAGACAAAGGGATTCAGGAATGAAAACGGGCACCAAAAAGCCGACCTGGGTGGTGGACAAAGAGCGCAACAAGCGCATGGAAGCCAAAGAGACCGTCTGGCTGTTCGGCCTGCATGCCGTGCGCGATGCACTGTTGAACCCAAAGCGTGAAAAGCTGCGGCTGGTGGTCACCAAGAATGCACTCGACAAGCTGCAAGAGGCCGTGATCGCCAGCGGGATGGAACCCGAACTGACCGAGCCACGCGATTTTGCCGTGCCGATTGATGACGGCAGCGTGCATCAGGGGGCGGCAATGGAAGTGCGGCCCCTGAACTGGGGCAGCCTTGCCGATGTCGCGATCTCGGGCGAAGGCGCGCCATTGGTGGTTCTGATGGACCGGGTGACCGATCCGCACAATGTGGGTGCCGTGCTGCGCAGTGCCGAAGTGTTTGGCGCGCGCGCCGTGATCGCCCCCCGCCACCACTCGGCCCCTGAAACGGGCGCACTGGCCAAAACCGCCAGCGGGGCGCTGGAACGCCAGCCCTATCTGCGCGTGACCAATCTGGCCGATGCGATGCAGGAATTGCGCGACATGGGCTTTTACCTGATCGGGCTGGATGGCGATGCGGAAACCCCGCTCGAGGCCGCAATCGCCGGTGCAGGCACGCGGCCCATCGGGCTGGTCATGGGGGCCGAAGGGCCGGGCCTGCGCGAAAAAACGCGCGACACCTGTGATCTGCTGGCCCGCATTCCCTTTACCGGGGCCTTTGGCAGCCTGAACGTGTCAAATGCAGCGGCGGTTTCGCTTTATGCTGCCAGCCGTCGCGGATGATCACGAAAACGCGACAGGTTCTTTAATATGGGGAAACTGTATCCATATCCTAAGACAGGAGGCGCAAGACCGGAACTCTTGCATCTCGTTCACTGTCCCTCGTTCCGCTACTGGGCGCCCGGGTTTACCCTTGGGCGCCTTTTTCTTTAGGAGGCCGCATGACGGAAGATGAACGTATCGCAGGCATTCTGACCGAGGTTCGGGTGATTGCCCTTGTCGGCTGGTCGCCCAAGCCTGACCGGCCCAGCCATGGCGTGGCGCGCTTTCTGGCGCAACGCGGCTATCGGGTGATTCCGGTGAACCCCGGTCAGGCTGGGCACATTGCCTTGGGCGAAGAGGTGAAAGCCAGCCTGTCGGACATCGTGGGGCATGTCGATATGATCGACATCTTTCGCCGGTCAGAAGAGGTGGGCCCCGTGGTGGATGAGGCTTTGGAACGATTTCCCGAGTTGAAATGCATCTGGATGCAGCTGGGGGTCGATGATCCAGACGCCGCCGCACGGGCACGCGCGCGCGGCGTTGAAGTCGTGGTCAACCGTTGCCCGGCGATCGAGATCCCGCGGCTGGGGCTTTAACCCCGCGCGGCTTTCTCGACCAGACCCGAGGTGCCCTCACGCCGCTCAAGCTCGGCCAGAACCTGATCCAGCGTCACATCGCGCGCCGCCAGCATCACCAACAGGTGGTAGATCACATCTGCCGCCTCAGCCGTCAGTTTGGCACGGTCACCCTTGACCGCCTCGATGATCGCCTCTACCGCCTCTTCTCCGAATTTCTCGGCGCATTTTTCGGGGCCTTTGGCCAACAGCTTGGCCGTCCAGCTGGACTCGGGGTCAGCCCCTTTGCGTGCGGCGATGGTTTGGGCCAGACGATCAAGCGCGGTCATGACAGCCTCATCGGAATGCCGGCAGCGACCATGTGTTCTTTGGCTTGCCGGATGGTGAAATCACCAAAATGAAAGATTGACGCGGCCAGCACCGCCGAAGCGCCGCCCAATGTCACGCCTTCGACCAGATGATCCAGCGTGCCAACACCGCCACTGGCGATGACCGGAATACTGACCGCATCGGAAATGGCGCGCGTCAGCGGCAGGTTAAAGCCCGCGCGGGTGCCATCACGATCCATGCTGGTCAGCAAGATTTCTCCGGCACCTTTGGCCGCCACGGTGCGGGCAAATTCCACGGCATCAATGCCCGTCGATTTACGCCCGCCATGGGTGAAAATCTCCCATTTGCCGGGGGCAACCGTCTTGGCATCAATCGCCACCACAATGCACTGGCTGCCAAAGCGGTCTGCGGCCTCGGCCACCACATCGGGGTTGGCAACAGCGGCGGAATTGAAGCTGACTTTATCCGCCCCCGCCAGCAGCAAGGCCCGCACATCCTGATGCGTGCGCACCCCGCCCCCCACTGTCAGCGGCATAAAGCATTGCTCGGCCGTGCGGGTGACCAGATCGAACATCGTGCCGCGGTTTTCATGGGTGGCATGGATGTCGAGAAAACACAGCTCATCCGCGCCCGCGGCGTCATAGGCCCGCGCGGCCTCGACCGGATCGCCGGCATCGCGCAGATCGACAAAATTCACGCCCTTGACCACTCGGCCATCGGCCACGTCAAGGCAGGGGATGATGCGGGTTTTCAACATGGCTTGGTCCTTGGCCCCTGTCGGTCTGTGCCCTGTCCTAGCGCCTGACAGCCGCTGGGGAAAGGGGGCGCTGCCCCCTTGCCGCGGTTTCCTGCGGAAACCGCTGACCCCCGGGATATTTATGAACAGATGAAATCAATCCCGCAGCGCCGAAAGCGCGGTTGCAAGATCAATAGCGCCGTCATAGAGGGCGCGCCCCGAAATGGCACCAGAGATCACGCCCGTGTCGCGCAGGGCAATCAGATCCTCGATACGGCTGACCCCACCCGACGCAATGACCGGAATGGTGACAGCGCGGGCAAGTGCCTCGGTCGCGTCGATATTCGGGCCCTGCATCGCGCCGTCGCGGTCAATATCGGTGTAGATGATGGCAGCGACGCCAGCATCTTCGAAGCTGCGCGCCAGATCGGTGGCCATGACATCGGTTTCAGTGGCCCAGCCTTTGGTGGCAACACGGCCCTTGCGCGCGTCGATACCGACGGCCACCTTGCCGGGGAATGCCAAAGCCGCTTCGCGCACGAGGGCCGGATTTTCCACGGCCACCGTGCCAAGGATCACGCGGGACAGGCCCTTGGTCAGCCACATCTCGATCGTCGCCATCTCGCGGATACCGCCGCCCAACTGGGTGGGAACAGTGACGCGGGCCAGGATCGCCTCGACCGCGTCAGCATTCACCGGTTCACCGGCAAAGGCGCCATTCAGATCGACCAGATGCAGCCACTGGCAGCCCGCGGCCTGAAACTTGGCCGCCTGTGCCGCCGGATCATCGCCAAACACAGTGGCGGCTGACATTTCACCGCGCAACAGGCGCACGCAATTTCCGTCTTTCAGGTCGATGGCAGGATACAGGATCATTCGGGCACCTCTGTCAGTTCGCGCCCGTTTGGCATGCCCTGCACCCAAAGCCAAGAGCCCAAGCCCCCCGAACCGACCCCACGTCACGCTTGATTGCCGATAGAGCGCCGCAGAAGATCGCCTGAGGTTTGGGAGGAGGACCAAATGAAACGATTCGCAAAAGTGACGGCACTGGCAGCCGCGATGGCCTTTGTGGCCGGGGCGGCGCTGGCAGACCCGGTTTACGGGATCTGGAAGACCAAGCCCGATGACAATGGCAACTATGGCCATATCGACGTGAAAGCCTGTGGCGCAAAGATCTGCGGCACGCTGATCAAGTCGTTCGACGCGGCGGGCAAGGATATGAAATCGGCCAATGTCGGCAAAAAGATCATCTGGGATATGGAGAATCTGGGCAACGGCAAATACGGCAACGGCAAGGTCTGGTCGCCGGATCGCGACAAGACCTATAATTCCAAGATGACGTTGCAGGGCAATGGGCTGGCGATTTCCGGCTGTGTTCTGGGCATTTGCCGCGACGGTGGCACCTGGAGCCGGGTGAAATAAGCAAGCTTCGGGTCGCCCTGCCCGGCCGGAACGGCCTATAAGGCCCAAAAGGCGGGGCACCATGCAGCGACAAGACTGGATCATGATTGCGACCCTCTCTGTGCTTTGGGGAGGGTCGTTTCTTTTTGTGGAAATCGGGCTGGAGGCGCTGACACCCCTGCCGCTGGTCTGGTGGCGCGTGGCCCTGGCGGCGCTGGTGCTGGCCTTTGCCCTGCCCGTCATGGGGATTGCCTTTCCCGGGCGTGGCAGTTGGGCTGCATTGCTGGGGATGGCCGTTTTGAACAACATCCTTCCGTTTTCACTGATTGCGGTGGCGCAGGGCGAATTGACGGGGGCCTTGGCCTCTGTGCTGAATGCAACGACGCCGCTGTTTACCCTGCTGTTGGCCCATCTGTTGACCCAGGATGAACAGATCACCCCCGCCAAGGCATTGGGGTTGGGGTTGGGCTTTGGCGGCGTGGTGGTCATGCTGGCCGGGGGCGAGATGGGCGGCGCGCTGGTGGCCAAGCTGTGTTCCTTGATGGCCGCGATCAGCTATGCCTGTGCTGGTATCTTCGGGCGCCGTTTTCGGCGCATGGGGCTGGCGCCGTTGGCAACGGCCTTCGGGCAGGTGACCGCATCGGCGCTGGTGCTGACGCCGCTTGTGGTGCTGGCCGCCCCCCCGTGGGATATGGGCTGGCCGGGCGCACGCGTGGCGGGGGCCATCCTTGCGCTGGCGGTGCTGTCAACCGCCTTGGCCTATGGGCTGTTCTTTCGCATTCTTGAACGGGTCGGGGCCACCAACCTGTCGATTGTCACCTTTCTGATCCCTGTCAGCGCCACGTTGTTGGGGGCGGTGGTTCTGGGCGAACGGTTGTTGCCACAGCATCTGGTCGGCTTTGCGCTGATTTGCGCGGGCCTGGTTGCGATTGATGGGCGGGTGCAGAAATGGCGACAGCGCTAAGCGATGCTGACTGGCAAGCCCTGTGCCAGCGCCTTTCCCAGGGCGGGCTTTACGGCGTGATCACGACGGGCATTTTCTGCCGCTTCGGCTGTGGCGCGCGCAGGCCGCTGCGGGCGAATGCGATCAGGCTGGAGTCACCGGCAGAGGCCATTGCCCTTGGGCTGCGGCCCTGCAAGCGGTGTTGCCCAGATGTGCGAAAAGGGCAAGATCTGGCCCCCTGAACCCCGCTTTCAGGGGTTCCATTGCAGGAAATTGGCAATCAGCCGCAGGCCGGTGGTTTGCGATTTTTCAGGGTGGAACTGGGTGCCCACCATGGTGTCGCGGCCAATGATGGCCGTGATATCGCCCGCATAATCGCAGTGCGCCAGACGCTGGGCCGGATCGGCAACCTGAAAATGATAGGAATGCACGAAATAGGCGTGATCGCCGGTCTGGATGCCTGCAAGCACAGGGTGGGCATGGTCGATCACCAGATCGTTCCAACCCATATGCGGCACCTTGAACTGCGGATTGCCGGGGGTGATCTTGACCACCTCTCCCGCAACCCACCCAAATCCGCGAGTATCCTGATATTCGCGGCCCCAGGTTGCCATCATCTGCATGCCGACGCAGATGCCCAAAAACGGGCGCGCGCGTTGGGTGACAGCCTCTTCAATGGCATCAAACAGCCCACCATAGCTGCCAAGGGCCTTGCGGCAGGCCGGAAAGGCACCATCACCCGGCAGCACGATCCGGTCCGCGCGGGCCACATCTTCGGGGCGAGAGGTAACAATCACCTCGCCACCGCCCACCTCTTGCGCCATGCGCTGAAAGGCCTTTTCGGCAGAGTGAAGATTGCCGCTGTCGTAATCGACCAGAACCGTCAGGGTCATTGGTTTTCGCTGTGCTCCGCGCAAGAATTTGACAGGCTGACCTCGGGCCACCCCTGCTTACAAACTGCCTTTGGTCGACGGCAGCACCCCGACCATGCGCGGATCAGGCTCGACCGCCATGCGCAAGGCCCGCGCCACTGCTTTGAAAGCAGCCTCGGCAATATGGTGGCTGTTGATGCCGTGAATCAGATCGACATGCAGCGTGATCCCGCCATGGGTGGACAGGGCCTGAAAAAACTCACGCACCAATTCGGTGTCAAACTGGCCGATCTTGTCCGTTGGAAAGGGCAAGTTCCACACCAGAAAGGGGCGCGCCGAAAGATCAAGCGCGCAGGCCACCTGCGTGTCATCCATCGCCAGATTGAAATGACCATAACGGCGGATGCCCTTTTTATCGCCCAAGGCGCTGGCCACCGCCTGACCCAAGGCAATGCCGCAATCTTCGACCGTGTGGTGATCGTCGATATGCAGATCACCTTTGGCCATCAGCTGAATGTCGATCAGCGAATGGCGGGCCAGTTGGTCGATCATGTGATCGAAAAAGCCAACTCCGGTTTTGCAGTCATATTGCCCGGTGCCATCCAGATTGATCGACACTTTGATTTGCGTTTCGGCAGTGCTGCGAGTGAGTTCGGCACGGCGCATGGGCACCCCCTGTTTTCAGTTCATCGCCTTATAGGCTCGAGATTCGGGGTTGGGAAGAGATCAGACCCCGCTGCCTGGCCTTAGCCCTGCGGTAGCGCCTTCTGGCAACAGCGCGGCAAAGATTGCTGCCAAACCGGGCCATCCCTTTCGCCGGCAGCCCAAGCCGACTAGACTTTGGGCGAACACGGTAAAAAGTGACCCGCATGCCCGACCATCCGCCCCAGCGGCAAGACCACACGATCATGGCCATCGGCCAAAAAGGCCGCCTGCAATATGAAGCCGTTTTACTGGCGGCCTCGCTGCGGCTGACCAACCCCGATTTTGCCGGGCAGCTTTGCATTTGTGAACCACAACCGGGCCCGCTGTGGAAGCAAGACCCCCGGATGGATGAACCGGTGCGAGAGTTGCTGGAACATCTGGGTGCGGTGATCACGCCCTTTGAAAGCAAGGTCTTTGGCCAGTCGTATCCCTATGGCAACAAGATCGAGGCCCTGTCGGCCTTGCCGGACAAGCCATTTCTGTTTCTGGACACCGACACACTGATCATCGGCGATCTGGGCACCGTCGCCTTTGATTTTTCGACCCCATCGGCCAGTATGCGGCGCGAAGGCACCTGGCCGCAGATAGAGTTGTATGGGCCGGGTTATGGGCAGATCTGGAAATCGCTTTACGACAAGTTCAACCTGAGGTTTGAGCCGTCGCTGGATCTGAGCCAACCTGACGAATATTGGCAGCGCTATCTTTATTTCAACGCGGGCTGGTTCTTTCACGAAAGCCCCAAGTGGTTCGGGTCACGTTTCTTGACCTATGCGCGCGCCATTCTGGAAAGCCCTCCGCCGGAGTTGGTCTTGCAAGAAATGAGTCCGTGGCTTGATCAGATCGCCCTGCCCCTGGTCATTCATTCGTTCAAAGGTGGGCGTCCGGGGCCGGGGCTGGCCGGGCTGGATGGCGATGTCACCTGCCACTATCGCACCCTGCCCCTGCTTTACGCCCGCGAAGGCGACAGGGTCGTCGAGGTGCTGGAAACCGTAGCCGAAGACAAGACCCAGCGGCGCATTCTGCGCGATTATGAACCGATCAAGACCATGGTCTATCAGAACAAGGGCCGCAAAGCGCGCGGCCTGTTTGATCGCGACAACCTGCCCCGACGTGAACAGGTGATCCGCAACACACTGAAAAGAAACGGCCTTTGGCTACGCTAATACCGGCCACAGGCTCAGAACCAGCAACAGCGCCATAGTCCAGTTGAACACTTGCAGCCGGCGGTTGGTGGTCAACCATTGCCGCAGGGCCTGGCCCGCATAAGCCCAGACCGAAACCGACGGCAGGTTGGTGGCGCAGAACACGGCCGCCACAACGCCCATGGCCCCCCATCCGTCGCCCCCGGCGTAAACGGTTACCGCCGTCAAGGCCATGGCCCAAGCCTTGGGGTTGACCCACTGAAAGGCCGCCGCTTGCAGAAAGGTAAACGGGCGCCCGCCGGCATCGCCTTCGCGCGGGGGGGCGGCATGGGCGATTTTCCACGCCAGCCAAAGCATATACGCCACCGACACCACCTTAAGCGCCAGATCAAGCCCGGGCCAATGCGTGAAAATCTGCGCAAGCCCCACGCCAACCAGAAACACCATCAACCCGTGGCCCAGACTGACGCCCAGCATATGCGGAACCGTGCGGCGAAACCCAAAGTTCACCCCCGACGCCAAGAGCATCATGTTGTTCGGCCCCGGCGTGACCGAGGTGGCAAAGGCAAAGCCCACAAGGGCGAAGAGGATTTCCCGTGTCATGCGCAACATATTGCGGAAAATTGGGGAATTATTATTGCAATTGCATCGCTTTATAGCATTTATTTGCAATCCATGGCCAAGAATGACGACATAACCCACCGAATATTGCACGAGCTGCAACGCAATGGCCGCTTGTCCAATCTAGAGCTTGCCGAACGCGTTGGCCTCTCGCCTTCGGCGTGCCTGCGGCGCGTGCAAGATCTTGAACGGTCTGGCGTGATCAAGGGCTATCGCGCGGTGACGGACAGGGCGAAAATGGGCCTTGGGTTCGTTGCCTTTGTGACGGTCGGGCTGAACACACACACCAAGGCCGCGCAAGAGGCGTTTGAACGGGCCGTGGCGCGTGCCCCGCAAGTGATCGAATGCCACAACATCACCGGAGCGGTTGAATATCTGCTGCGGGTCGAGGCCGAGGATCTGGCCGCCTACAAGCATTGGCATACCGAAGTGCTGGGGGTGTTGCCGCAGGTGCGATCCATCACCACCTTTGTGGTGATGGACAGCCCCAAGGATCTGCGGGGCTAGCGCCGTTACAGCTTGGACAGCTTCTTTTGCAACTCGGCCAGTTGCTTTTTGATCTGCGCCAGATCATCGGCACCTGCCGCCGCATCGGCCCCGCCTGCGTCTTGTTCGGGGCCCGAAGCCGACCAGCCCGGCACGCCACCCATCATCGACTTCATGAACACTTCCTGCTGCTTGCGCATCGCCTGAAAGCCCGGCATCGCCGCCATCGGATTTGGAAAGGTGTTCATGTTTTCCATCATCTTCGACTGCCCCTCGCGCAGCATTTCAAAGCTGGCGGCAAGGAACTGCGGCACGACAGAATGAACATTGGTGGTATAGCTGCGCACCAGATCGGTCAGCACCGAAATCGGCAGCACGTTTTCGCCCTTTGACTCATGCTCGGCCACGATCTGCAACAGATACTGCCGTGTCAGATCATCGCCGGATTTCAGATCAACGATCTGCACCTCGCGCCCTTTGCGAATAAAGCCCGCGATATCTTCCAGCGTCACATAGTCAGAGGTTTCGGTGTTATACAGACGCCGACTGGCATAGCGTTTGATCAGCAAAGGCTTTTCAGTGTCGGCCATTGGCCCCTCCCACGTCTTTTTGCTTGTGCAGAGAAGCTTACGCAGGCGCGAAACAAAAAGAAAGCACTACAGAGGCACCCAAAGAAAAAGGCGGACCGCGAAGGGCCCGCCAAATCTGTTACGCCACTGGGAGGAGGTGTGGCGCAACGCCCGTAAGGGAATTACTTTGCAGCTGCAGCAGCTTTCTTGGCGACCGAGGTCACGTCAGCGGTTGCTTTTTTCACAGCGGCAGTTGCGTCTTCCGACATGTCCTTGCCAGCAGCCAGCATCAGCTCGACGGTTTCCATCTGCACTTTCTTGGCGACTTCAGCGAAAGCAGCCATGTTCTCGGCAGCCAGCTCAGCAGCAGCCGAAGCGAAATCGGTCGCAGCTTTGGTGTAGTCGGTCGGTTCGGTCTTGGCTTTCGACAGATCGCCCATCTTGCCCAGGGTTTCCTTGGCCCACTTGGCCGAGATCTCGGTCGATTTTTCAGCAGCTTCCAAAGCCACTTTCGACAGCTTCTCGCCCATGGCGGCTTGGGTCTTGAATGCATTTTGCATGGCCGAGGCGTCGACCGGGAACGAAGCCATCATGTCCTGCATAACTTTTGCGAAGTCTGGGGTCTTGGTCATTTCAATTTCTCCTGATCATCCGGGTGGTTCATCCCGTCTCTATGCCTGATCTTATACATGCTGCAGCGCAGCATTTCAATCATTATTCTGCAATGCAGCATTTCACACGGAGACACAGGATAAGCGGTTGATCCCGCACACAAAGTGACCCAAGGGAAACCACTCCCCCTGCCCTTAATCCCCCGCCAACACCGGTTTTGCGACCACGTAAGTGCCCGGAGCGGGGCAAAGAGCGGGGTTTGTCGAATCGCCCGGATTGCGCGCGGGAACCTGTTTGCCCGACCGTTTTTTCAGCCAATCGCGCCACCGCGGCCACCAGCTGCCCTTGTTGAACGTGGCACTGGCCTTCCAGTCCTCGGGCGCACCCTCGATCAAGGCCTCGTTGGTATAGTGCCCGTATTTGTCTTTGCTGGGCGGATTGATGATCCCGGCGATATGGCCGGATTCCGACAAGATAAAGGTCTTGTCCTTTGACCCCATCTGCCGCACGCCGTTAAAGCAGCCGCGCCAATGGGCTATATGGTCGGTTTCGCAAGCGATCGAACACAGCGGCAGGGTCACGCCAGCCAGACTGACCGGCTCTCCGAACACCGGAAAGGTGCCTTGGGCAAAGCCGTCGGTCTGGCACAGCCCGCGCAGATATTCGACCGCCATCTTGGCGGGCAGATTGGTGCCATCACCGTTCCAAAACAGCAAGTCAAAAGCGGGCGGCGCCTCTCCCATCATATAGCTTTTGATGGCTGGCTGATAAATCAGATCGTTCGAGCGCAAGAAGCTGAAGGTGCGGCTCATGAAGGTTTTGGACAAGATCCCGTCGCGCGCCGATTGCCGTTCGATGCCATCGACGAAATCATCTTCCAAAAACACGCCCACTTCGCCGGGGTCACTGAAATCGGTCAGCGTGGTGAAGAACGTGGCCGATTTCACCGATGTATCCCCGGCCCGCTGCAAATGCGCCAGTGTCAGGCCAAGGGTGGTGCCGGCGATGCAATAACCAACGGCATTGATCTGCTTTTCCCCGGTGATGCGCCGCGTCTCGGCCATCGCCCGCAAATAGCCGTCACGGATATAATCATCCATGCCCACATCGGCATAGCTGCTGTCAGGGTTGACCCATGACACCACAAACAACGTAAAGCCTTGATCGACGATCCATTTGATCAGCGAATTGGCAGGCTTGAGATCCATGATGTAGAATTTGTTGATCCATGGCGGGAACAGCAGGATCGGCGTCTGATAAACCGTTTCTGTTGTCGGCGCGTATTGGATGATCTCCATCATGCGGTTGCGATAGACGACGGCCCCTTCGCTGGTTGCGATGTTTTCGCCAACCTTGAACGCGTCCTTGTCGGCCAGGGTCACCAGCAGATCGCCACTGTTGGCCTCTATGTCGCGGACCAGGTTTTCCAAACCCTTGACCAGGCTTTCACCATCGGTGGCCACGGCCTTTTCCAGCGCATCTGGGTTGGTGCCCAGAAAATTGGTGGGCGAAAACATATCAACGATCTGGCGGGTAAAATATTCCACGCGCCGACGATCTGCCGGGTCAAGCAGTTCCATATCCTCGACGGCACTGGTGACGGCTTCTGAATTCAGCAGATATTGCTGCTTAAGGTAATTAAAGGCGGGGTGGGTTTCCCACAGCGGGTTCGAAAAGCGCCGGTCTTTCGGGGTGTGATCTTCGGGCGCCGTGAATTCGCCGCGCAACAGCTTTTGCTGGGCTTCGACGTAATGCTTCATGGTCTTGCCCCAATAGCCGACCTGATGCTCAAGAATTTTCGAGGGGTTTTGCATCATTTCGGCCAGATAAGCGGCGGCCGCCTTCATATAGACGTCAGAAGACGGGCCAGACAGCGCCGCGTCGGCCTGCTTTCGCTTGGCCAGAGCCGCCATAAGACGCTGGTTCAGCGCCTCGACCCGCGCAAGATTGGCCTGCAGACGCTCAAGCTTTTGGGCTGCGTCGTTCTCATCTGTTGTCATAATGATTTTTCCCCCCTATCGTGCCGCTGTGCAGCATAAGTCCGTAACTGTTTCGCAGCATAAGGCAGCATAACGTCGCGCTACCGGGGGGGAAAGCGACGATTTCGCCGGGCAATTCCCGGCATTGGAGACGCGAATGAAATACATGATGACCTACGATCTCATGGAAAGCGCCAGAAACACCAACGAATGGTTGGGGGCCACGGCGCGGGCCATGGCGTCTTATCCGGCCTTTGCGCTGTCGATGAACCCGATGTTCCAGATGACCGCCGCGTGGGGCCAGGTGACCGAGCGCACCTTTGCCCGCATGGTGGCCAAGCCTGACTGGGGCATCCGGTCGATCGTCGGCCCCGACGGCCAGGATCACCTTGTCGATGTGAAAACCGTGGTGGAACGCCCGTTTGGCGATCTGATCCAGTTTTTCGTGCGCCGCCGCGCCCCGATGAAGCGCAAGGTTCTGCTGGTGGCACCGATGTCGGGCCACTATGCCACGCTGCTGCGGTCAACCGTGCATTCGCTGCTGCCCGATTGCGATGTCTATATCACCGATTGGCACAATGCCCGCGACATTCCCGTCAGCGCGGGCAAGTTCGATGTCGAAGATTACACGCTGTATCTGGTTGATTACATGCGCCACCTTGGCCCCGACACCCATGTGATCGCCGTTTGCCAACCTGTGCCGCTGACCTTGGCCGCCACCGCCTATCTGGCGGGCGAAGACCCCAAGGCCCAGCCCCGCAGCCTGACGCTGATCGGTGGCCCGATCGACCCCGATGCCGCACCGACCGAAGTCACCGACTTTGGCAACCGCGTCACCATGGGCCAGCTTGAACAACTGGCCATCCAGCGCGTCGGGTTCAAATACAAAGGCGCAGGCCGTATGGTTTATCCCGGCTTGCTGCAACTGCACAGCTTTGTGTCGATGAACATGGAACGGCACTCCAAGGCCTTTTCCGAACAGATCATGCGCGTCGCCCGGGGCGAGGCCGCCGATCACGATGCCCACAACCGCTTTTACGACGAATATCTGGCGGTAATGGACATGACAGCCGAATTCTATCTTTCGACGGTTGAGCGGATCTTTAAGAACCGCGAAATCGCAAAGAACGAATTTGTCGTGGCAGGCAAGAAGGTTGACTTTGGCGCGATCACAGATGTGGCCGTGAAAATCGTCGAAGGCGCGCAGGATGATATCAGCGCTCCGGGCCAGTGCCTTGCGGCGCTTGACCTGCTGACCAACCTTCCGGCCGAGAAAAAGGCCAGCCATCTTGAAGACGGCGCCGGCCATTACGGCATTTTCGCCGGCAAATCATGGCGCCTGAACATCCGCCCGCTGGTGCTGAACTTCATCGACCAGAACTCTGCCGCGCCCGAGCAACCCAAGGCCAAGCCCGAGATCAAGCTGGCCCAAGCCTGATCAGCGCAGGATCATCGGCCCAGACAGGAAAGCCTCGATTGCGGAAGACACCGCTTCGGGGCTTTCCAACATTGGCAGGTGCCCGGCGTCGGGCAGAACCTTCAGCACCGACTTTGGCATCAGATCACGCGCGAATTCCTGACGCCGCAGGGGCACCACGCTGTCATGCTGGCCCGCGATGAACAGGGCCGGAACCTCGGCCTTGCGCAGGGTCTTTTGCTGGTCGGGGCGGCGCTGCAAGGCCCGGCACTGGCGCAGATAAACCCCCTCACCCAAGCCGTAAGCCATGTCACGCAGCAGCATTTGCAGCGCCGCACGGTCAGGCGTATCGGCCAGGGCGGCGTCGGGCACATCCTCGACAATTGCCTGTTTCAACCGGCCCGAGCGCGCGGCCACCATCCGCGCCTCGCGCGCGGCGGCGATCTGGGGCTGTTCCGACAACGGGTCGGTGGCCAGCAAGATCAGCCGCATCACCCGGTCGGGCGCACGGCGCAACATATCCAGCGCCACATTGCCACCCAGACCATGGCCCACCACCGTGAACTGCGCCGGGGCCGCCGCCAAAGCCAGTTCAGACTGACGCTCGATCGTATCGGCATCGCCCACAAACACCTGCACCGACCGCCCGGTGCCAAGCGTTACCATCTGCGGCAGAAAGGCGCGGGCATCCTGCATCAGCCCCGGCAAGAACAGGATCGGTTCCTTCATTTCAGCCAACCTGCGGCCTTACAGATTTGCCGCATCTGATCCCCCGGCCAAAACGTCTTCGATCGCTGCGGCAATCATCGCAAGACAGGGCGGCGTTGAAAAGCGGTGATCCGCCCCCTTGTGCAAGGTCAGGCGCAGATCGGGGCCGCTGGCATGATCCAGCAGGCGCAAGGCCACCGAAACCGGCACATCGGTGTCAGCCGTGCCCTGCAACAGGCGCACCGGAAAGGGCAGATCCAGCGGCGCCCGCAACACCAGCCGCTGACGCCCCTCTTCGATCAGACGGCGGGTGATGACATAGGGGTCGTCCGAATAGTCCGACGGCAATTCAACCCGCCCCTGCACCTGCAAGGCACGGCGCTGTGTGTCGTCAAATCCGGCCCACATGCTGTCTTCGGTAAAATCGGGCGCGGCGGCGATGCCGACCATTCCGGCAACCCGTTCGGGCAGGGCCCGTGCCAGCAGCAGGGCGATCCACCCCCCCATGGACGAGCCGACCAGAACCTGCGGCCCCTGCGTCAGATGGGTAATTGCCGCCTGCGCATCTTCAAACCAGTCGCCAATGGCCCCATCCAGGAACGCGCCCGACGACTGGCCATGACCGGAATAGTCAAACCGCAGAAAGGCGCGGCCCTGCTGCTTGGCCCAGTCTTCCAGGAAAAGCGCCTTAGAGCCCTGCATATCCGACCGAAAGCCCCCCAGAAAAACCACGCCCGGCCCCGAACCTGCGGTCTGGTGATAGGCAATGCGGCGGCCTTGGGGCGTTGTCAGAAACTGCGGCTGGGTCATGCAATCCTCCATTCGCTTGGCTTCTAGCGCCTCTGTGTTGACTTTGCCATGCCAAGGGCGCACAAGCCGCCCCGATATAACCCGCAACCGGGCGTTTCGTAGACGCCAAACCGACGAGGACGCCGCTATGGCCCAAATCTCCCTCACCTTTCCCGATGGCAACAAGCGCGTCTATGAGGCGGGTGTAACCCCGGCCGAAGTGGCTGCCTCGATTGCGCCCTCGCTGGCCAAGGCTGCGATTTCCGCTCAGGTGAATGGCGCCCATTGGGATCTGGCCTGGCCGATCCAGGCCGATGCCACGCTGTCGATCAACACGCTGAAAGATGATGGCCCCGCGCTGGAGCTGATCCGGCATGACCTGGCCCATATCATGGCCCGCGCCGTGCAAGAGATCTGGCCTGATGTGAAAGTGACCATCGGCCCGGTGCGCGATTACGGCTGGTTTTACGATTTTGACCGCGCCGAACCCTTTACACCCGAAGATCTTGGCCAGATCGAAGCCAAGATGAAACAGATCATCAACGCGCGCGATCCCGTGCGGACCGAGGTCTGGGACCGCGCCCGTGCGCTGGCCTATTACGAACAGCGCGGCGAGCCCTATAAGGTGGAACTGGTCAACAAGATCCCCGCCGATCAGGATTTGCGGATGTATTGGCACGGCGACTGGCAAGACCTGTGCCGTGGCCCGCATTTGCAACACACCGGTCAGGTGCCCGCCGATGCCTTCAAGCTGACGCATGTGGCCGGGGCCTATTGGCTGGGCGACAGCACGCGCCCCATGCTGCAACGCATCTATGGTGTGGCCTTCAAGAACCGCGATGACCTGAAGGCCCACATGACCATGCTGGAAGAGGCCGCCAAACGCGACCACCGCAAGCTGGGCCGCGAGATGGACCTGTTCCATATGCAGGAAGAAGCGCCGGGCCAGATCTTCTGGCACCCGAATGGCTGGAATATCTACACCACGCTGCAAGATTACATGCGCCGCCAGCAGCGCCGCGATGGCTATGTCGAGGTGAACACGCCACAGGTTGTGAACCGCAAACTGTGGGAAGCCTCGGGCCATTGGGAAAACTACCGCGAAAACATGTTCATCGTCGAAGTGGACGAAGAAGGCGCGCGGGAAAAAGTGGTCAATGCGCTCAAGCCGATGAATTGCCCCTGCCATGTGCAGATCTTCAACGTCGGGCTGAAAAGCTATCGCGACCTGCCGCTGCGCATGGCCGAATTCGGCTCTTGCGCCCGCTATGAACCCAGTGGCGCGCTGCATGGCATCATGCGGGTGCGCGGCTTTACACAGGATGACGCGCATATCTTCTGCACGCTGGATCAGATCGAGGCCGAGTCGAAAAAGTTCATCGAGTTTCTGGCCAAGATCTATGCCGACCTTGGCTTTGACAAATGGCGGGTGAAACTGTCCACCCGGCCCGAAAAGCGCGTGGGCAGCGATGAGATCTGGGACAAGATGGAGGCGGCACTGGCCAATGCCTGCACCGCCGCCGGATATGCCTATGAACTTTTCCCCGGCGAAGGCGCGTTCTATGCGCCCAAGCTGGAATTCGTGCTGACCGACGCCATTGGCCGCGACTGGCAATGTGGCACGCTGCAACTGGACCCGAACCTGCCCGAGCGGCTGGATGCCAGCTATATCGGCGAAGACGGGGCCAAGCACCGTCCCTTCATGCTGCACCGCGCCTGCCTTGGATCGTTCGAACGGTTCATCGGCATTCTGATCGAAAACCACGCAGGCAAACTGCCGCTGTGGCTGGCCCCGCGTCAGGTTGTGGTCGCCTCGATCGTGTCGGATGCCGATCCCTTTGTGCATGATGTCGTGGCCGCGCTGACCAAGGCCGGGATTCGGGCCGAGGCAGATACGCGCAACGAAAAGATCAATTACAAGGTGCGCGAGCATTCGGTGGGCAAGGTGCCGGTCATTCTGGCCGTCGGCATGAAGGAAGTCGAGGAGCGGACTGTTTCAGTGCGCCGTCTGGGTGAAACACAAACCCGCACCATGGCCCTTGACGCGATCATCGCCGACCTGGTGGCCGAGGCAACGCCACCCGACCTGCGCTGACCCTAAGCCATTGATAAATATGAAAGGCGTCGCATCGTGCGGCGCCTTTTTCGTTTGATCTCACCGATCCGTTACAGCGATCACGGCGGTTTTCCCTCTCAATCTCGTGACTGTGCACAGACCATCCGCCCCGACATGGTGACCCCATCGCCGCGATGCGATGTAACCAAAAAAGGGATGAACCAGATGTCTTACCAAGTGAAAACCCTCGCCGTGGCCGGTGCTTTGGCTGCCAGCTTTGCCGCCCACATCGCCACCCCCGGCGCCGCTGCGGGCGAGATGGAAAAGTGCTTTGGCGTGGCCCTTGCCGGCCAGAATGATTGCGCCGCGGGCCCCGGCACCACCTGCGCGGGCACCTCGAAAGTCGATTATCAGGGCAACGCATGGAAGCTGGTTCCCGCTGGCACCTGCACCACGATGGAACTGCCCGAAGGCCGCATGGGCAGCCTTGAGAAGCTTGACCGCGACATGGCGGGCTAAGGCCTGACCGCGACTGGGGGGCGTTGCGCCCCCCAGACCCTAAGCAAGATTTTGAAAAACCGATGAAAGGGGCCCTTGATGTTTGACACCCCCCCCAATGTTTTGCGCCAAACCCCGGGTGTGGGCTACAAGCCCCAGCATTTCAGCGCCCTGTTGGCCGATCCGGGCCCGGTGCGCTGGTTAGAGATTCATGCCGAGAATTACATGGGCGCCGGTGGGCGGCCCTTGGCGCAACTGCGCCATCTGGCAGAACGTTTTGCCATTTCGGTGCATGGGGTTGGCCTGTCCATCGGCGGCGAGGCCGACCTGGACAGCGACCATCTGGCCCGGCTGAAGCATCTGTGTGATTGGCTCAGGCCGGCAAGCTTTTCCGAACATCTGGCGTGGTCTACGCATGAAGGCAGCTTTCTGAACGACCTGCTGCCCCTACCCTACACCACCGCCACGCTGGCGCGGGTGGTTGACCATATCGACCGCGTGCAAGAGGTGTTGGGCCGACGCATGTTGCTGGAAAACCCGTCCACCTATCTGGCCTTTGCTGAAACGCAGATGGACGAGATCGACTTTCTGTCCGAAATTTCCCAGCGCACGGGCTGCGGCCTGCTGCTGGATGTCAACAATGTGCATGTGTCTTGCACCAATCAGGCACAGGATGCGGCGGCCTATCTGGCCCGCTTTCCACTGGATCGGGTGGGCGAAATCCATCTGGGCGGCCATGCCGAAGATATGGCCGACCATGGCATGCCGCTGCTGATTGATGCGCATGGCTGTGAAGTCGCAGATCCGGTCTGGGCGCTTTATGCGCAAACCCTGCGCTCGGGCGGGGCCAAGCCGACGCTGATCGAATGGGATAATGACGTGCCCGACTGGCCCGTTCTGGCAGCCGAGGCACAGCGGGCCGCCCGATTGCTGGAGCCAGTGGCATGACATCCGCCGAATTCGCCACCGCCCTGCTGGCCCCCGACGCCCCCCTGCCCGCCGGAGTGACCGATCCTTTGGGCCGCGCCGCACCGCGCCGGTTTGCGGTTTCTCGCAACAACGTGGTGGTCAGCCTGACCAAGGCGCTTGAAGATGCCTTTCCCGTCATCCGCCAGTTGGTAGGCCCCGAGTTCTTTGCCGCAATGGCCGGGGTTTTCCTGCGCGCCCATCCTCCTCAATCGCCGGTGCTGATGCTGTATGGTGCGGGGTTTGCAGGGTTTCTGAACGACTTTCCCCCCGTGGCGCACCTGCCGTATCTGGCCGATGTGGCGCGGCTGGAACAGGCCCTGCGGGAAAGTTATCACGCCGCCGACGCCCCCCCCGTGGGTGGCGAAACCCTTGGCCAGATCGGGATAGAGGCCCTGATGCAGCGCCGCTTGCGCCTTGCGCCGTCCTTGCGGCTTGTGGCGTCGGCCTTTCCCATCGTGTCGATCTGGCAGGCCAATCGGCAGGGCGGCGCGACGCCTCTGCCCCGGCCCGAAACCGCGCTGATCCTGCGGCCCGGATTTGACCCCATGCCGCATCTTTTGCCCCCCTGCGGGCAGCCCATCATCACCGCCATTCAAGCCGGCACCCCGCTTGGCGCAGCACTGTCTGCCGCCCCCGAGGATGAGGCCGCGCAGGTCTTGTCGCTGTTGCTGACTGGCCAGGCCATAGTGGAGATCTTGCCATGAAACCCCTTTTCGCCCCGTATGACCGCCTGACAGCAGCCATTGCCCGCACCGCTGTCGACCTGTTGCCGCTGCTGGCACGCCTGATTTTTGCCGGGGTGCTGGCCGGGTATTTCTGGGCTTCGGCCCTGACCAAGTTTGACGGCCCCCTTACCCCCAGTGTTGGCGCCTATGCACAAATCTTCCCCCGCGCGCTAGAGGCTGCGGGCTATAACCCCGGCGCGCTTGGGCTGTGGCATGGGTTGGTGGTGCTGGCGGGCAGCTATGCCGAGTTTGTGTTGCCAGCCTTGCTGATCCTGGGGGCGCTGACCCGTTTGGCCGCCCTGGGCATGATCGGGTTCATTCTGGTGCAAAGCCTGACCGACATACTGGGCCATGGCGCCGATGCCACCACCATCGGGGCGTGGTTTGACCGTATCCCAGATGCACAGATCATGGATCAGCGCGCGTTGTGGATGGTGCCCCTCTTGGTGCTGGTCACCTTGGGGGCCGGGCGACTTTCGGTGGATGCAATGGCCTTGCGCCTGCGCAAAAACCTGCCCGTTTCCGCCTGATTTCGGCAAGCGAGCACGAATCTTGCGCCAGCCTTGCCTGATTCTGCTTGATTTATGCCTTGGCTGCGGCATCCTGATTGCAAGTGACAACAGACTTTCTGCTCGCCTCTCTGACCGAAGGCCTGAAATCTGGCTGCACGGCCCATGGCAATTCCGCTGTGGGAGGGTTTGAGAGGAGAGACGGATGGCCACTGGCACCGTGAAATGGTTCAACGCCACCAAGGGCTTTGGCTTCATTGCACCTGATGATGGTGGGAAAGATGTCTTTGTTCATATCTCGGCCGTCGAGCGGGCGGGCCTGAAGGGGCTGAACGACAATCAGAAGATCGCTTATGAACTGCAATCGGGCCGTGATGGCCGTGCTTCGGCCAGCGATCTGCGACTGCTCTGAGCAGACCAGGAATAAAGACGGCCCGCGCCCTGTTGGGGTGCGGGCCGTGCTCTTTTGTCAGCCCAGCCAGACCTGTTGGGCGGCGGCGTCCCAGGCGATCGTCCAGCGGCCCTCATGTTCGATGACCGGGCGCTTCATCACTGTGGGCTGCTCGGCGATCTGAACCTCGGGCTCGGATTCGCGCAGGAAGGGGTTGAAGCTGCGATAGGTGGGCGAGGCCTTGTTGATCGCCCGGTCCCCGAATTCCTGCACGATGGCGGTAATTTCTGCGGCTGACAGCGGGGTGGCCCGCACGTCGCGGAACTGGGGGTCATGTCCTGCCTCTTTCAGGGCTTTCAGCGCCTTTTTGCAGGTGTCGCAGGTTGAGATGCCATAGAGGATCATGCCGGGCCCTTTGTCGATGCCTGTGTTAATCAGTGTCTCTGGCAGAGACGTTTTCAAAGCGCCAGCAACTCAAGAGCTTAGCGTTTCACATTAAGACATTCCTAACAGATGCCCCGCGGCGCGCCAAGGTTCAGTTGGTCAGCGCGCGGGTGATTGCCAGCCCGGCCCAGGCGGAAAAGGCGGTCAGCACCGCGCCCCAGGTGGTGTCTGTGACAACCATTGTCCAATGCCAGTCGCGCATGATGGCATAGCTGGTGAATTCATAAGTGCCATAAGCCATGGCCCCGATCACCGCCGCCGGGATCAGCACCCCGCCCCCCGATTTCAGCGCGGGCCACGTCACCAGATACAACAGCCCCGCCACATAGGCCGCATAGAACAGTGCTGCCGGGCCAAGCCGGATCGGATCGGCCATCAGCGCCCCGATATGGCGCGAAAACAACGGTTTCATCACCAAGGTCAGCATGATCGCATCCACGATCAGGAACACGGCAGCGGTTGAGACATAGAGGATGGCGACTTGCATGGGGCTTCTCCTTTGACCGATACCTAGTGCCCGCAAGCCCGCTGCACAGGGGCGCGTGTGATTTCAACCCAGATCACGACAGCAAAATCACGGCCCAAGCCACCCCGCCCGCAAGCGCCGTCAGCGCCACGGCGGCCGAGCCGCAATCCTTGGCCTTTTTGGCCCGAGGGTCGATCTGCGGCGAAAGGTAATCAACCACCTCTTCCACGGCGGTGTTCATCAGTTCAGCCGCCAGAACCAGCAGCCCCAAGGCAAGGATCAGCGCCCGTTCGCCCGAGGTCAGGTCCAGCCAAAAGGCCAAAGAGGCCGACATCAGGTTGACCAGCGTCCATTGCCGCAGTGTCTTTTCACTGGCCCAAGCCGCACGCCAGCCCTGCCACGACCACAAGACGGTATTGGCCAGCCGACGCGCTTCGGCCCGGATCAGATCATGCATGGTGTTTGCCCCATTCCGCCAGAAAGGCGCGGGTGCAGGTGACGACATGGGCAAAGCGGTCGCCGCCCAGATGTACCCCGCCATACCAGCGCGTGACGACCACGACCGTATCGGTCAGCCCCTCACGCTCTAGCATTTTCAGGATCACGGCCCCGGCGCCGGACTCGCCATCATCATTCTTGACCGGGCCTTCATCGCTTAGAACGACAGCCCAAGTGTTATGGGTGGCCTTGGCGAATTTCTTGGCCTTTTTCAGATGTTTGACAAAATCATCCACGCCCGCCCGGCCAGAAACAGCCCCGCCCGACACGGCATAGCGCGACCCACGGTCGCTGATCACATTCAAAAGCTGTAGCATGCGGCCCCTTCCCCCGCCCAAACTGGCGCGAGCCGCGGGCCACGTCAATCAGGTCTGACGCAAAGCGCCCCCGACTGATGATGTGGGCCTGACGTTGTGGGCCTAATGCTGCAAGGACAGAACCTCCAGCTCTCGCTTGTTGGGGCAGAACACCGGCAAGCAGGGCGAGGTGGCCGCAGTTGCCAGCCAAGCGGTGCAGGCGGCCTGTTGCGAACAGGCCTGACAGCGGTTCACCAAGGTTGCCAGTTCGGCCCGGCTGAGCCAGCCATCAACCACCGCCGTGGGAAGGTTGACCCCCAGCACACGCGCCATGCCACGGGTCAGGCCCCAGGCCATTGGGGCTTCGGAATAGCCTATCATCTTGTGCCGTCCTTTTGTTGCGCCAAGGGTCGGCGCACAGCCGACCCTGATGCCAGCAGCCTGCGCCCAACGACGCAACCCCGCCTTGACGCAGATCAAAGCTGCCGGGGGTGACGGCGCGGTGCGCCCACGCTGCGGCTGATGGCGCGCGATACCTCTTCTAGCCGGGCGATGTCTTCGGGCCGCAGATCTGCGCCGCGCGCCGCGTGCAGGGCGCGTTCGGATTGCGCAATGGCCTCGGGGCCGAAATCGGCAGGCGAAAGCTGGGCCAAGGCCAGCAAGGATTTTTGCAGCCGCAGCTGAACCGAGACCTTGGCCGCGCCATCATGGGCAATGGCGGGAAACACATCATCGAACAGATCGCGCACATTCAGCGGCGGCACCATGATCAGCGGATAGGCGGGTTCATTCGGGCTGCGATCGGCCCAATGCGACAAGACCCGCACCGCGCGGCCCAGAACATCGATCGCCGTGCCGGGGTCGTTTACCGCAGGCGACAGCGCCCGTTCGGCAATTTCGGTCAGCACGCACAGGCCAAAGCGCGGGTCTTGGTCAAAGGTGCGGGCGTCATTGATTGTAAACGCCTCTTGCACCTGGGCATCCAGATCGGCCTTGATCCGGGGCGAGGCCCAAAGCAAGGCCGCGGCCGGGTGCAAAAAGCTGCCCGGCAGGCAGGCCAGTTGCATCAGAGGTTGCGAGCTGCCGCCAGACACAGATTGCACGATGGTGGTCAGGCGCGGCAGATCGACATGGCACAGATAGCCGATCTTGGGCGCAAGAACGGGCCGCCAGCCCTTGGGTGCGGTAGGGCCATCGGCGGGAATGCCGCCAAGGGCGGGCCGTTTGGCGCGGGCCACCAGGGCGGCGGTGGCGGCCTTTTCAACCCGGTCGGTGGTATCGGCCATGCGGCCAAAGGTGGTCAGATGCTGAATCCAGCGGATCAGCGCCACCACGACCAGGGCAATCACCACGATGGTGGCGAAGAACAGGACGACCAGCCCCTGATTGCCAAAGGCCCCGGCCTCGACCCCGATGATGCCGACGATCGAGAACAGGAACGCCCCGATGAAGGTGGACAGCACGGTTTGCGAGGTGCGATCTTGCAACAGCAGGGCAACGGCACGGGGGGTGACGGCAGCCGTGGCCCCCGAATAGGCCGAAACCATGATCGACAGCGAAAAGGTGGTGACCGCCAGCATGGACGAGGCGACGATGTTCAGGATGCCGTTCACCGCGCCGGCGCCTGTCATCTCTTCCATCTCTGCGGGCAGGATCGGGCCCAACAGCCGGGCCAGTGGCACGATGGCGATGCCCAGAACCGCAAAAGCCGCCGCCCGCACCCATAGCTTGCGCGACAGGTGGCGCAGGATAAAGGCAATTCGGGTTTGTGCGATGGACATGGGGAACCTGCAGGGCTGGGGGGGCCAGTATGGCGGCTTATTGGAACTTGGCAACAACCCGGCGGATGGTTTCCTTGCGCTGCGCATTGGGCGGGTGGGTGCCCAGGAACTGGTCGCCCGGATCGGGCAGGCGATCAAAGAACGCAGAGCCCCGGATCGGATCATAGCCCGCGCGCAGGGTGATTTCGGCACCAAGGGCATCGGCCTCCAGCTCGAACTCTTTCGCATAGCTGCGCGCGCCAAAGGTGGCCCCGGCCTGTTGCGCGGCCCGGATCTGATCGGGGCTGGCGCCGGTCATGCTGGCCAGAACGCCGGCCACCATGGCGCCGGTGACGGCCGTTTGCTGGGTTTGCGGAATGTGGTTGGCGATGTGATGGGCGGCCTCATGGCCGACGACAAAGGCCACCTCATCGGGGTTGCGGGCATCGGCGATCAGGGCAAGGGTAAAGCCCACCACCGGGCGGCCATCGCGGTCCAGCGTCTGAAAGGCGTTGGGGGGCTGATTGGGGCGGTCATCGACCACGATCAGAAAGTCGCAATTGGCGCGTGGCCGGGTTTCGATGCAGACCTGTTCGGCCACCGGCTCCAACCGTTCCAGCACCGAGACAAAGTTGCGCGCCGCCTGTTCGGGCGCCAGCGGGCCGGGGTCGGCGGCATTGGCCGACACATCGGGCGCGGGCGTGGCGACCGGCCCGGTGGCCGTGACCGGCACACAGGCAGACAGGCCACCGGCCAAAAGGACAAACCCCAGAAGACCCCGCATCAACAACGCCTCGACTCTTTTTCTTTTGTCCAAGGATAGCAGGCTGGGGGGCAAGGGAAAGGCCAAGTCCGCCGAAACGGCGCGATCACGCGAAACTGAATGTCGCAAATGCGGTAGAGGCAAGGCACCCACTCTGCCAGCCTGCCATCTGCCCCCCTTGCACAAAAGGCCCGCGATATGACGCCCAAGCTTGCCCCCTTTGCCGATCAGATCAGCTTTCCCAAGGCCCCGGTGCGCAATGCCGCTGGCGATACCGGGGCGATTGCCGAGACGGTAAGAACCATTCTGGCCGCCGTGCAGGCGCGGGGCGATGCGGCGCTGCGCGACTTTTCGCGCCAGTTCGACGGGGCCGAGATCGAGCAGTTCGAGGTCAGCGCCGCAGAGCGTGCGGCGGCCTTGGCCGCGCTTGACCCGCAGACCCGCAAGGATACTGAATTTGCCATTGCCAATGTGCGGGCCTTTGCGCAGGCGCAACTGGCGACCATGCTGCCGCTGGAGGTAGAGTTGCTGCCCGGCCTGCATCTGGGCCATCGGGTGATCCCGATCCGCACGGTGGGCTGCTATGTGCCGGGCGGGCGCTATCCGCTGTTGTCGGCCCCGATCATGACGCTGGTTCCGGCGCGGGTGGCGGGCTGCGAAACCGTGATTGCCTGCCTGCCGCCCAATGCCCACCCCGCGATGATTGCGGGCTGCCATCTGGCCGGGGCCGACCGGATCTTTCGCATCGGTGGCGCGCAGGCGATTGCGGCCATGGCCTATGGCACCGAAACCATTCCGGCGGTGGACAAGATCATGGGGCCGGGCAATGCCTTTGTGAACGAGGCCAAGCGACAGGTCTTTGGCCCGGTGGGCATCGATGCGCTGGCAGGCCCCTCTGAGATTTACATCGTGGCCGATGAAACCGCGCGGCCCGAAATGGTGGCGACCGATCTGCTGGCGCAGGCCGAACATGATGTGCGCACCCGTGTGGGGCTGATCACCACCAGCCGCAGCCTGGCCGAGGCGACGCTGGCCGAGGTCGAGGCGCAACTGGCCACCCTGTCCACCGCCGCTGTCGCAGGCGCGGCCTGGCGCGATTATGGCGAGATCGCCCTGTGTGCCACCGAGGCCGCGATGATCGCCTATTCCGAACATATCGCGGCCGAGCATTTGCAGGTGCATACCCGCGACCCGCATGCCACGGCGGCCAAGCTGTCAAACTATGGGTCGCTGTTCATCGGCGAACGGGCCAGTGTGGTTTATTCCGACAAATGCTGCGGCACCAACCACACCCTGCCCACGATGGGTGCGGCGCGCTATACCGGCGGGCTGTGGGTGGGGTCTTATGTCAAGATCTGCACGCATCAATGGCTAACCGATCAGGCCGTGCAGGCCGTGGCCCCCCCGGCCTGCCGCCAAAGCGCCTCGGAGGCGTTGGAGGGCCATCGCCGGGCGGCGGCCATGCGGTTGCAATCCAACATGCGGTCGTGACCGCGCCATTTTGCAATTGCAGCGCCCCGAAAACCGGCCCACGATGGCGATATGTTTACCATAGAACACGAATTCGACTCGACCGTGATCACGCTGATCGACGAAGGCCATGACGGCCTGATGGCGGATGTCACCATCCTTGCCTTTGATGATTGCGTGGTGCTGGAGCAAGAAGACCCACTGACGGGCGAGGTGGTGCGCGTGTCGCTGTCGATGGCGCAACTGACCGATCTGGCGGCGGCGCTGGACCTGCCCGAAGGCAGCTATCGGCTGGATCGCCCCGCCAAGGGCTAGGGCCGGTCGGATCAATCCAGCCGAAAGGTCTTGTCGCGTGCCGTTGCGCCGCGCAACAGCGTCAGGCGGGTTTTCGCCACGCCAAGGGCATGGGCCAGCGTCTCGGCCACGGCGGCATTGGCGCGGCCATCTTCGGCCGGAGCGGTGACGGCGATGCGAAACACACCGCCTTGCAGCGACAGGCCAGGCTGCCGCGCGCGGGGCGTGGCGCGCACCGCAAATTCAGCGCCCGGTTGGGCCAGATGGGCAAAGGCGCCTTTGGTCATGGTTTGTCCTTTTTGCGCAGTGTGGCCCAGCCTTGGCGGCGCGGCAATTGTCTGCGCCATCTGGCAATCGCGGCCCCAAGGGCTTAGTTTTGCGCCAGACCACAGGAGAACCCCATGCCCCCGCGCAATCAGGCCGCCCTTGATTTCCTGGCAAGCCGCAGATCGCTGCCCGCCAAAACCTTTACCGCCCCCGTGCCCAGCCGTGCCGAAGTGACCGAGATTCTGGCCGCGGCGACCCGCGTGCCCGATCATGGCAAGCTGGAACCCTGGCGGCTGCTGGTTCTGGGCCGCCCGGCCCTGACCGGCTTGGCGGATCTGGCCGAAGCGCGGGCGCGTGATCTGGGCGGGGATGCCGAAAAGATCGCCAAGGGGCGCGGGCAATATGACCTTGGCCATTTGGCAGTGGTGGTGATTTCCAGCCCCGTCGCGCATGAGAAGATCCCCCAGGTAGAGCAGGTTTTGTCGGCAGGTGCGCTGTGCATGAACATTGTCAGCGCGGCAACGGCCGCGGGCTGGGGGGCCTGTTGGCTGACCGGTTGGCCCGCGCATGATGCCACGTTTTGCCAGCAGGCCTTTGGCTGCACGGCGGGCGAAACCGTGGCCGGGATCATCCATATCGCCACCGCCCCCGTCACCCCGCCCGACCGGCCCCGGCCGGACCTTGCGGCCAAGGTGACATGGCAGGGCCTGGAGGAGTAAGGCGATGATCTTCGCCGATTTTCTGAAAGCGGTTGGCCAATTGACCGACCGGCGCTTTCGCCGCGTGATGGGCATTGGTGTGGCGCTGTCGCTGGCGCTGCTGGTGGGCGTTTATGCGCTGTTCCTGATGTTCATCCAATGGGCCACGCCCGAGGCGGTGCAGATCCCCTTTGTGGGCCCGGTCGAGGGTTTGCAGACCTTGCTGTCTTGGGCCTCGGCCTTGTTCATGATCGGGCTGTCGGTGTTCTTGATGATGCCCGTTGCCTCGGCCTTTACCGGGCTGTTTCTGGACGAGGTGGCGCAGGCTGTCGAGGATCGCCATTACCCCGCCCTGCCGCCAGCGGCGCATGTGCCGTTCATGGACAACCTGATCGAGAGCGTGAATTTCTTTGCCGTGCTGGTGGCGGTGAACATCGGCGCCCTGCTGCTGTATGGCTTTGCCGGGCCGTTCATTCCGGTGGTGTTCTGGGCGGTGAACGGGTTTTTGCTGGGGCGCGAGTATTTCACCATGGTGGCCACGCGATGCATCGGGCGGGCGGGGGCCAAGGTGTTGCGGCGGCGCTATCGCGGCCAGATCTGGCTGGCGGGAACCTTGATGGCGGCGCCTTTGTCGGTGCCGCTGGTCAACCTGCTGATCCCGGTGCTTGGGGCCGCGACCTTTACCCATCTGTTCCACCGCCTGCAAAGCCAGCGTTAGACAGAACTGCCGGGGCGGGGGAAAGTCCCTGCCCCGGCATGGTTTTAGATGCGAAAGCGGATCAGGCCGCCCAGTCCCATGGGGTGCTGAAGCTGCCGAGGGTTTCGCGCACCCGTGCCTCATCCACCTCGCCCGATTTGGAAAGTTTCGCCACCAGACCGCGCTTTTTGTCTTCGGCAACCGACGTGACGGTGACGGGCAGATTGGCCTTGGCAAGGGTGGCATCGAAGATGCGCGTGATGGCCAGCCGCCGCAGATCGGGCTTGAAGACCTTGCCCACAGCGGTTTTCGGCAGTTCGGGCAGGATTTCCAGATATTTCGGCAGGGCCGCGCGTTCGTGGATATGCTGGTTGGCATAAGTCATCAGATCTTCGACCGTGACCGTGGCCCCCTTGACCAGTTCGACATAGGCGCAAGGCAATTCGCCGGAATGGGCATCGGGTTGGCCGATGGCCCCGACAAAGGCCACGGCTTCGTGGCCCATCATCGCCTCTTCGATGATCGCCGGGTCGATGTTATGGCCGCCACGGATGATCAGATCCTTGGCGCGACCGGTGATGAACAGATAGCCATCGGCATCAATCCGGCCCAGATCGCCGGTGCGCAGAAAGCGGCCTTCGGCAAAAAGATCGCGGTTCTTGTCAACCTCGGTATAGGTTGAGCCATCGAAAACGCCGGGGTTGGAGACGCAGATTTCGCCGATCTGATCGACGCCGCAATCGCGGAAGCCGTCGGCAGTTTTGTGCAGGATGCGCACATGGGAATAGGGAAACGGCAGGCCGACCGAGCCGATTTTCTTGGTGCCGCCCGGCGGGTTGATCGACACAAGGCAGGTGCATTCGGTCAGGCCATAGCCTTCGACGATCTCGATGCCGGTTTCTTTCTTGAACCGGTTATACAGCTCGATCGGCAGCGGGGCCGAACCGGAAAAGGCATTTCGCAGCGACGAGATGTCGGCATTGATCGGGCGCTGCATCAGCGCGGACAAGGCCGTGGGCACGGTGACCAGATAGGTGTTCTTGTAACGCTCGATCAGCTTCCACAGATTGTCGAACACGCCTTCGCCGCGATAGCCCGCCGGGGTGGGAAACACCACATGACAGCCCGAGGCGATGACCGACATCATGATCGGATAGGCCGCAAAGACATGGAACAGCGGCAGCGGGCACATGATGCTGTCTTGTTCGGTGAACAGCAGTTCACGCCCCAGCCAGCCATTATAGACCATGCCCGACACCTTGTGCTGGGCGACCTTGGGCATGCCGGTGGTGCCGCCTGTGTGGAAATAGGCAGCAACGCGGTCGGCGTGCTTGTCTTCAAAGGTCAGACGGTCGGCGGGCTGTTTGGTCAGTTCGGCATTGAACGATTTGACATTCGCGGCATGGTGCAGCGGGTTCTTGGGCCGAATCAGCGGCACGATGAACCGTTTGGCGCCCGACAGATAGCCGACCAGATCGACCTCCAGAACGGTTTTCACATTGGGGGCGTGGCGCACGGCCTCGGCCACCTTTTGCGGCACATCGGTTTTCGGAAAGGCCTTGAGCGTGACAACAACCTTGGCCTTGGTTTCGCGCAGAATGGCGCTGATCTGTTCGGGTTCCAGCAGGGGGTTGATCGGGTTCACGATACCCGCCACCGCCCCCCCCAGCAGCGTGACGGCGGTTTCAAGGCTGTTGGGCAGCACATAGGCCACCACATCGCCTTCGTTCACGCCAAGGCTGCGGAACAGATTGGCCGCCTGTGTGACCTTGGCGTGCAGGTCTTTCCACGACAGGGTAAGCGATTTCGAGGTGGGATCAGACAGAAGCTGATAGCTGATTGCCGGACGGGCCCCATGTTTGGCCGTGGTCTGACTGATGAATTCATACATCGTCCGTGCCACTGGCCGATCGGCCCAGGACATCTCGGCCTCAATGGCTTTGACATCCGCGGCGCTCGCGAAATCTTTCATGGTAACCTCCCCTGATGGCCCCGTTGATGGGGGGCCTTTTCTCCCGTCGCATGAAGATGGGCATAAAACAGGCATTTGCCAAGGCATCTGCGCCCGCCGAACGCCGCGCGGAACGCAACGTCAAAGCGGCAACACCCGATCTGTCGCCGTGCCGGGCTTATGCGGCGCCGTCGGTGAATTGCAGCCGCGCAAGGCGCGCATACAGCCCGCCTTGGGCCACCAGATCGTCATGCTTGCCAATGGCGACGATCTGGCCGGCCTCGAACACCACAATCCGGTCGGCGCGTTTCACCGTGGCAAGGCGGTGCGCCACCACCAATGTGGTGCGACCGCGGGCCAGTTCTTCGACCGCCTGCTGCACCAGCCGTTCGGATTCGGCATCCAGCGCCGACGTCGCCTCGTCCAGAAGCAACACGGGGGCGTCGCGCAGAATGGCACGGGCAATGGCGATGCGTTGCTTTTGCCCCCCCGACAGCATCACGCCGCGTTCCCCCAGATAGCTGTCATAGCCCTGCGGCAATGCCATCACGAAATCATGGGCCGCCGCCGCACGGGCCGCGGCCTCTACTTCGGCATCGCTGGCCTCGGGGCGGCCAAAGCGGATGTTTTCACGCGCAGAGGTGGCAAAGATCACCGGATCTTGCGGCACCATCGAAATGGCCCGGCGAAAATCGCTGCGGGCCAGATCGCGCAGATCATGGCCATCCAGACGCACCGCCCCCTGTTGCGGATCATAAAACCGCATCAGCAGTTGCAAGATCGTGGTCTTGCCCGCGCCCGATGGGCCGACCAGGGCAATGGTTTCGCCGGGGGCAACATGCAGCGACACCTCTTGCAGCGCCGAGGTGTCGGGGCGGGCGGGATAGCGGAACGTCACCCCTTCAAAGGCGATGTCGCCGCGCACCGGGCGTGGCAGGGCCTTTGGCTGGGCTGGGTCATTCACCGGGTCTTCGGCATTCAGCAATTCGACCAGACGCTCGGTCGCGCCCGCTGCGCGCTGCAATTCGCCCCAGATTTCCGACAGGGCGCCGACCGACCCTGCCACCATGACGGCATAGATCACGAACTGGATCAGCTCGCCCGGACTCATCACCCCGCCGCGCACATCGCGCGCGCCCATCCACAGCACACCGACAATGCCGGTAAACACCAGAAAGATCACGATGATCGTCATGATGGCGCGGGTGCGAATGCGGGTCTTGGCCGAAAGGAACGATTTTTCAGTGACATCGGCAAAGGCCGCGCGGGTGGGGCCTTCGTGGGTAAAGGCCTGCACGGTTTGCACCGATGACAGCGCCTCAGAGGCCGAACCAGAGGAACTGGCGATCCAATCCTGATTTTCGCGCGACAACTGGCGCAGGCGGCGGCCCAGAATGACAATCGGCACCACAACCGCCGGAACGATCAGCAGCACCAGCCCCGTCAGCTTGGCCGAGGTGAGGAACATCAGCACGATGCCGCCCAGCAAGATCAGGGCGTTGCGCAGGGCGATGGAAACGGACGAGCCGATCAGCGACAGGATCAGCGTGGTGTCGGTGGTGATGCGCGACAGAACCTCGCCCGTCAGCAGCTTTTCGAAAAAGGCGGGCGACAGGCCCATCACCCGATCAAACATCGCGCGGCGAATATCGGCCACCACACGCTCGCCCAGACGGGTGACAAGGTAGTAGCGCAGGCCCGACCCAAAGGCGAACAGGGCCGCGATCACGATGGCAGCGGTGAAATAAAGGTCGAGAATCTCGGCCTCGGCGTTGAAATTATCGACCACCCGGCGCACGGCCATGGGCAGGATCAGGCTGACCGTCGCCGTCAGAACCAGGGCCGCAATCGCCAGCCCCAGCAAGGTGCGATAGGGTTTCAGGAACGGCACAAGCCCCCCCAACGCCCCCACTTTTTTCGAGCGGGCGCGATCTTCGGTCTTTGCGTCGGTCGGTGCCATGCAGTCTTTCCCCGTCTGTCGGGCCTTGCGGCCCCGTCCTGTTCTGCGCCGCATGGGTTTAGGCAGTTCGGCGCGATGGGGCAAGCGCCGCGATTGCCGCGCCCCCTTTTCGTTCGCGCCGGGCTGTGCCACGGTCGCCGGCAGGGGGACGATATGATGCGACCGACTGCCTTTGTCTTTGACGCCTATGGCACCTTGTTTGATGTGGCCGCCGCCGCGCGGCTTGCCGCCGCCGAACCGGGTGGTGCGGCCTTGGCCCAGCTTTGGCCCCGCCTGGCCGAGGACTGGCGGCGCAAGCAACTGGAATACACCTGGCTGCGCGCGATCATGAACCGGCATGCCGATTTCGCCCAAGTCACCGCCGATGCGCTGGATTGGGCCTTAGAGGCGCAAGGATTGGCCGACGACCCCGCGCTGCGCGCCCGCCTGCTGGCGCTATATGATGAACTGGCCGCCTATCCCGAGGTGCCCGGCGTCTTGCAGGCGCTGAAAGACGGGGGCGCGCCGCGCGCCATTTTGTCGAACGGCACGCCTGCCATGCTGGCCTCGGCCATGCGCGCGGCTGGGATCGTGCCACTGATCGACTGCGCGATTTCGGTGCAAGAGGTGGGCATCTACAAACCCGCGGACAGCGTTTATGCCCTGGTCGAGGCGCATCTGGGCGTGCCACCTGCGCAAGTTATGTTCGTATCGTCCAACGGCTGGGATATTGCAGGGGCGGCGGGATTTGGGTTTCAGACAGCTTGAATGAACCGTGCCAAGGCCCCGGTTGACCGCCTGCCGCACCGGCCTGACCATATCTTGCCAGACCTGACCCCTTTGCCCGACTTTCTGTGAAAAGGCCCCTTGATGACTGATTTCTTCACCGCCGAAGATGGCACCCGTCTGGCCTTTCGCGATCAGGGCGCGGGCCTGCCCGTTCTGTGCCTGCCGGGGTTGACCCGCACCATGGCCGATTTTGACGATATGGTGCCGCATCTGCCCCCCTGCCGCCTGATCCGCATGGATTATCGCGGGCGGGGGGCCAGCCAATGGACGGGCGCGGCCAGCTATACCGTGCCGCAAGAGGCCAAGGATGCGCTTGATCTCATGAACCATCTGGGGGTGGAACAGGCGGCGATCATCGGCACCTCACGCGGGGGGCTGATCGGCATGTATCTGGCCGCCGTGGCCCATACCCGGCTGAAGGGGCTGTTGCTGAACGATGTCGGCCCCGAGATCAACAAGCCGGGGCTGGATCGTATCTTTGATTATGTCGGCCGCAATCCGGTGTGGAAAACCCATGCACAGGCCGCTGCCGCCCTGCCCCAGGTCTCGCCCGGCTTTGCCGATGTGCCCCCCGACCGCTGGCTGGCCGAGGCCAAGCGGCACTATAGCGAAACCGACAGCGGGTTGAAGATCACCTATGACCCGGCCTTGCGCACCGCGTTTCTGGCCGCGTTCGAGGGCCCGCCCGTGGACCTTTGGCCGCTGTTTCAGGCCACGGCGGGCCTGCCCCTGGCGCTGATCCGGGGGGCGAATTCCGATCTGCTGTCGCCCGAGACAACCGCCGAGATGCGACGCCAGCGGCCCGACATGATCTTTGCCGAAGTGCCCGACCGCGCCCATATTCCCTTTCTGGACGAACCCGAATCTGTCGCGGCCATTCGCGCCTTTCTGGAGGCCTGCGCATGACACCCCAGATGATCAAGGATGCCGCCGCCCGGTTGCGGGGCCATGCCCGCGTCACGCCCCTGCTGAACGCGCCCCTGCTGGATGCGGCCTTTGGCAAGCGGATTTTCGTCAAGGCCGAATGCCTGCAACTGACCGGATCGTTCAAGTTTCGCGGCGCGTGGTCGGCGGTCTCGGCGCTGCCCCCCGGTGTATCCGGGGTGCTGGCCTATAGTTCGGGCAATCACGGCCAGGGCGTGGCACTGGCCGCCGCGCGGCATGGGCTGGCCTGCGTGATCATCATGCCCGCCGATGCGCCCGCCATCAAGATTGCCAATGTCCGCGCCTATGGGGCCGAAGTGGTGCTGTATGACCGTGCCACCGCCAACCGCGATGCCCTTGGCGACAGGCTTTGCGCCGAACGTGGCCTGCATCTGATCAAGCCCTTTGATGATGCTCAGGTCATCGCAGGCCAGGGCAGCGTGGGGCTGGAACTTGTCGATCAGGCCGCCGAGGCCGGGATCACGCAGGCACAGGTGCTGGTCTGCTGCGGGGGCGGCGGGTTGTCGGCGGGCATTGCCACCGCCCTTGCCGACCGCGCCCCCGGCCTGCGCGTGCACCCCTGTGAACCGGTTGGGTTTGATGACATGGCCCGCTCGCTGGCCAGTGGTCAGCGGCAGGCGAACACGGCCGCCACCGGGTCGATCTGTGATGCGATCCTGACGCCTGCACCGGGCGAGATGACCTTTCCCATCTTGCAGCGCCTTGCCGGGCCGGGGCTGACCGTCAAGGACACCGAGGCGCAGCGGGCCATGGCGCTGGCCTATACCCATCTGCGCATCGTGCTGGAACCGGGCGGGGCGGTGGCGCTGGCTGCTGCCCTGTTCCGCGACACATCACCTTGCGTGATCGCCATCGCCAGCGGTGGCAATGTTGACCCCGCGCTGTTCCGCGAAACCCTTGCCCATTACGCCTGAGGCCCCATGCCCCTGACCTTTCTGCCCGACCTGCGCCTGAATGCCGAAATCTCTGGCCCTGTGGACGGCCCGCCTGTGGTGTTTCTGCACGGCTTGGGCACATCGCTGCACATCTGGGACGAGGTGGTGCCGCATCTGCCCAAGAACCGCCTGATGCGGCTGGATATGCGCGGTCATGGCCTGTCAGATGTGCCGGATGGCCCCTACAGCATGGGGGCGCTGATCCATGATGTCGAACGCATGATGGCAGCGCATGCGATGAAAGAGGCGGTGATTGTCGGCCTGTCAATCGGCGGGCTGCTCGCGCAGGGGCTGGCGACCAAGCGGCTGGATCTGGTGCGCGGCATGGTCTTGTCGAACACCGCGGCCCGCATCGGCACTGCCAGCCAATGGCGCGACCGGATCGAGACGGTGCGCCAGGGTGGCCTTGCCGCCATCGAAGACGCCACGATGGAGCGCTGGTTTGGCCGCAAATGGCGCGATCTGCCCGAAATGCCCACCTTTCGCGAGATGTTCCGGGCCACTGCGGCCGAGGGCTGGATGGGCGGGGCCGCAGCCATTGCGGGCACCGATTTCTACACCCCCACCGCCGCGCTGACCCTGCCCACGCTGGTGATTGCCGGGGCCAATGATGCGGCCACCCCGCCCGATCTGGTGCGCGAAACCGCCGATCTGATCCGGGGCAGCCGCTATCATCTGATCCGGGGGGCGGGCCATGTGCCGACGGCGGAAAAGCCCGTCGAATATGCAACGGTGCTGCGCGATTTTCTGGAAAGCATCGGCCATGGCTGAGTTTTTGCTGATCCACGGATCGGGCCACGGGGCATGGTGCTGGCACCGGGTGATCCCGGCGCTAGAGCGCCTTGGCCACAACGCCCGCGCCATCGACCTGCCGGGCCACGGGCGCGACCGCACCCCGCTGGATCAGGTCACGCTAGACAGCTATGCCGCCGCCATCACCGGGGCGTTGCGCGTGCCCACCATTCTGGTGGGCCATTCGATGGCAGGCTATCCGATCACCGCAGCGGCCCAGCGTGATGCCAGCCAGATCGCGGCACTGGTCTATCTGTGCGCCTATGCGCCCCGCTCGGGGCTGTCGCTGGCCGATATGCGCCGGGCCGGGCCACGCCAACCGCTGGCCGGGGCGATCCGGGTGGATGAAACCCGCACGGCCTTTGGCTTTGACCCGGATGCGGTGAACGATCTGTTCTACCACGATTGCGATGCCGAGGCGCAGGCCCTGGCCGCGCTGTGCCTGTCGCCGCAGCCGATCGTGCCGCAGGAAACCGCGCTGACGCTGACCGCACAAAGCCAAAGCCTGCCGCGCCACTACATTCGCTGCACCCAAGACCGGACCATTCCCCCCGAGTATCAGCAGGTGATGGCCGCAGATTTCCCGCCCGACCATCACACCACCCTGCCCTCGTCGCATTCTCCGTTCTTTTCCATGCCCGACAGGCTGGCCCAACGGCTAAGCGAGATTGCGCAGGGCCTGAGCCCGGCCTAGGGTGGCCGCCGCCCCCTGTCGGGGCACGGCATCCCGATGTTTCAAAAACCCCACCTCTCGCTTGCGTTCATTCTGGCCACGGTCACGCTTGATGCCATCGGCATTGGCCTGATCTTTCCGGTCATGCCCGACCTGATCCGCGAGGTGACGGGCAATGACATCGCCGATGCCGCCCTGTGGGGCGGGCTGCTGGCCACGTCTTTTGCGGTGATGCAATTCCTGTTCGGCCCCATTCTTGGCGCGCTGTCGGATCGGTTCGGCCGCCGCCCTGTGCTGCTGGCCTCGCTGTTGATCATGGCCATCGACTATATCGTGATGGCGCTGGCCCATACGATCTGGCTGTTGATGGCGGCCCGCATTGTGGCGGGCATCACCGCTGCCACCCATGCCACGGCCACCGCCTATGTCGCCGACATCACCCCGCCCGAGCAGCGCGGGGCCCGCTTTGGCCTGATCGGCGCGGGCTTTGGCATCGGTTTTGTGTTGGGGCCGATGATTGGGGGCCTGCTGGCCGGGGTGGATACCCGCGCGCCCTTTTGGGTGGCGGCGGGGCTGGCCTTTGCCAATCTGATCTTTGGCGCGCTGGTTCTGCCTGAAACCGTCACCCCCGCGCTGCGCCGCCCGTTTCGCCTGTCGCGCGCCAATCCGTTGGGGGCGTTGCGCGCCATGGCCGATCTGCCCGGCACCCGGCTGACACTAGCGTGCTTTTTGATCCTTGGCATTGCGATGAATGTCTATCCCTCGGTCTGGGCCTATTACGGGCAAGCCCGCTTTGGCTGGGATTCGGGGATGATCGGCCTGTCCTTGGGCATCTATGGCATTTCCTATGCGCTTGGTCAGGCGCTGCTGGTTGGCCCGATGATCCGGCGCTGGGGGGAACACCGCGCCGCGCATTACGGCATGTGGGTCGATGCCGCCACTCTGGCCGCCATCGGCCTTGTCACCTCGCCCGTCGCCGTTCTGATGCTGACCCCGATCACGGCACTGGGCGGGGCGGTGACCCCGGCGTTGCAGGCCCTTGCCTCACGCGCGGCACCCGCCGATGCGCAAGGACAGGTGCAAGGCGTGCTGGCCAGCCTGAATGCGCTGGCGATGATCGCGGCCCCCCTGATCATGACCGGCACATTTCAGCATTTCACCAGACCCGAGTCCCCGGTCTTTGCCCCCGGAGCGCCCTTTCTGCTTGCCTCGGCCCTGATGCTGATCTGCATTGCCCTGCATGTGCTGGGCCCGCGCTTGGGGCGATATCTGCGGCGCTGACCACCCATTTGCGCCACGTCCTGTCGCAAACCGGTTTGCACCTGTGGCCGCGACCAGTATCGTGGCGGAAAATACCCACGGGGAAGATGGGGCGTGCCTGCGCGGGCATCGCCCACTCAGCCCGGTTTCAACCTGCGAAAGGCCGCCCATGAAGCTTAAGGATCTGGAAATCTTCATCGTGGCCCCGCCTTTTCCGGGCTGGGGCGGGCGCTATTGGATCTTCCCCAAGGTCACCACGGATACCGGAATTGTGGGCTATGGCGAATGCTATGCCTCGACCGTTGGGCCAAAGGCCATGGTGGCGGTGATCGAAGATGTGTTTTCGCGCCACATGCAGGGCGAAAACCCCGAAAACATCGAACTGATGTTCCGCCGCGCCTATTCGTCAGGCTTTACCCAGCGGCCCGATCCGACGGTGATGGGGGCGTTTTCGGGGCTTGAAATCGCCTGTTGGGATATCTTGGGCAAGGCGCGCAACCGCCCGGTCTGGGCGCTGCTGGGGGGCAAGATCAACCAGCGGATTCGCAGCTATACCTATCTTTATCCCGAACCGGGGCAGGAATCGGCTGATTTCTGGGTTGATCCCGATGCCGCGGCGGCGGCGGCGGTGCGGTTCATGGATCTGGGCTTTACGGCGGTGAAATTTGATCCGGCCGGCCCCTATACCATTCGCGGCGGCCATGAACCGGCGATGAGCGACATCACCCGCTCGGTCGCCTTTTGCAAGGCGATCCGTGCAGCCGTGGGCGACCGGGTGGATCTGCTGTTTGGCACCCATGGCCAGTTCACCACCCCCGGCGCCATCCGCATGGGCCGCGAGTTGGAACCCTATAACCCGCTGTGGTATGAAGAACCGATCCCGCCGGACAATCTGCTGGAATTCGCTGAGGTGGCGAAATCGGTGCGGGTGCCGCTGGCCACGGGCGAGCGGATGACGACCAAGGCCGAGTTTGGCACCCTGCTGCGCGCAGGTGGCGTCAAGATCTTGCAGCCCGCACTTGGCCGGGTGGGCGGCATCTGGGAGGCCAAGAAGATCGCCGCCATGGCCGAAATCTTCAACGCCGAAATGGCCCCGCATCTTTATGCGGGCCCGGTGGAATGGGCGGCGAATGTGCATTTCGCCGCCTCGATCCCGAACCTGCTGATTGCCGAGACAATCGAAACCGGGGGCGCGTTCCACCAAAAGCTGATCCGCAATTCGATCACATGGGAAAACGGCTATATTCTGCCGCCCGAGGCCCCCGGCCTGGGGATCGAGTTTGACGAAGATGTGGCCCGCGCCCATCCCTATGACGGCAACGGCCTGCACCTTCAGATGCAAGAGGCGCCTTGCGACTATTCCGAAGGCAACCGGTTTGAGGGCGGCGCACCTTCGACGCTGCCGCACAAGACCTGACACCTGCATGATGGGCCGCGCGTCCCGGGTTTTGAGGCGGGCGGTTTGGCGCGCGCGGTTTGGGCCAGCTTTACGACCGCTCGGCCTTGGGGCCGAACCCTGCCGTCAGCGCCCCGGTCGGCTTTTTACGCGCCCGCAGTGCGGCAAGCGCCTCTTCGACCAGCCCGTTGCAACTGGCGCAGACGGTAAAGGCGACACGCGCCGGATGCGCCTCTCCCAGATCATCGGCGGTGATCCACTCTTGCCCGGCGGGTCTTACAGCATGGCAAAAGGTGCATTTCTGATCCTCGGCCTCGGGCGTGTGCACCCAGACTTTCAGGGGCGCGGGGAAAGATTGCGCATCGCGCAAGTCATGCACCACCAGCACACGGCTGTCCTTCATCGGCTGCACCGTCATGTGAAACCGGCGCAGCATCGACGGGCTGTCGCAGCGGTAATCGATGCGAAACGCCTCCTGCATCTCGACGACCGTTTCGACGATGGTGCGGGTGATGCGCCGGGTTTCCTCATCGGCGATGTGATCCAGCAAGGATGTGGCCAGCACTTCATTCGAGCGCGCGGCCTCTCCGGCGTTTGACAGTGCAAACTCATCCCATTCGCCCCCGATCCAGAGCAAACGGAATTCCGTATCCAATACAAAATAGACCTGTTGGAACTTCAACGATCCGTCCGAATTCTGCGCAAATGCGCGGCCCCCCTTTGGCCGCTGCACAGTTTTGTCACGCAAGTTTACACTTTCGCAAGTCCTTTGAGCGAAACCGGAACAATATGTCACTTCATCCTGACAATATTTGACGCTTGGCCCGCGCCCAACAGGCCACGCGCGGTGCGGCAGATATCATCCACCGACAGGCCCGCAGCCGCATACATGCGGGCCGGGCTGGCCTGATCGATAAAGCAATCGGGCAGAGTCATGGTGCGGATCTGGCGGCCCCGCGCCAACAGCCCATGGGCAGCCAGATGGTGCAACACCAAGGCGCCGAACCCGCCGGTTGACCCCTGCTCGATGGTGATCAGGGCGGTATGGGTGTCCAGCAACTGCTCGATCAGGGCGGTATCCAGGGGCTTGGCAAAGCGGGCATCGGCCACCGTGGCCGAAATGCCTTCGGCCTCCAGCGCCTCGGCGGCGGCCAGAACCTCGGCCAGATGCGCGCCAAAGGACAACAGCGCCACATCCGACCCGGATTTCAGCACCCGCCCCTTGCCCAATGGCAGGGCCGTGCCCCGGTCTGGCATCTCGACCCCGCGCCCTTCGCCGCGCGGATAGCGAAAGGCAATCGGCCCGCTGTCATGCGCCACGGCAGTGGCGATCATATGGCACAGATCAGCCTCATCCCCGGCGGCCATCACGGTGAAATTGGGCAGATTCGCCAGAAAACAGATGTCAAAGGCCCCGGCATGGGTGGCCCCGTCCTGCCCCACCAGCCCGGCCCGGTCTATGGCAAAGCGCACTGGCAGGTTTTGCAAGGCCACATCATGCACGATCTGATCATAGCCGCGCTGCAAGAAGCTGGAGTAAATCGCGCAAAAGGGTTTCATCCCCGCCGCCGCCAGCCCGGCCGCAAAGGTCACGCCATGCTGTTCGGCAATGCCCACATCGAACACCCGCGCCGGAAAGCGCGCGGCCATCACATCCAGCCCGGTGCCCCCCGGCATCGCGGCGGTGATCCCGACGATGCGCGGGTCACGCGCGGCCTCATCCGTCAGGCGCTGGCCAAAGACGGCGGTATAGCTTGGGGCGTTTGACTTGGCCTTGACCTGCTGGCCCGTGGCCATGTCGAATTTCGCCACACCATGATATTTGTCATCGGCCCCTTCGGCGGGGGCATAGCCCTTGCCCTTGACCGTCACGGCATGGATCAAGACCGGCCCCGTGGCCCGCGCCCGCGCGGCGCGCAGGGTTGTCAGCACCTGCGCCATGTCATGGCCATCAATCGGGCCGATATAGTCAAAGCCGAATTCCTCGAACAAGGTGCTGCCACCCGGCATACCCGTCACCATCGCCCGCGCCCGCCGTGCGCCTTCGCGCATCGGGCCGGGCAAATGCGCCTCGACCCCATCGGCCACAGCCCTTAGCTTGGCCAAGGGGCCCTTTTCGGCAATCGTATTCAGATAGCGCTGCAAGGCCCCAACGGGTGGGGCGATCGACATGTCGTTGTCATTCAAGATCACGAACATGCGGCTTTTCAGGTGGCCGGCGTGGTTCATCGCCTCATAGGCCATGCCGGCGGTAATGGCCCCATCCCCGATCACGGCAATGGTATCGCCCACGGGCATGCCCATTTCGCGCCCGACAGCAAAGCCAAGGGCCGCACTGATCGAGGTTGACGAATGCGCCGCACCAAACGGGTCAAAATCCGACTCGGCCCGCTTGGTAAAGCCCGAAAGCCCCCCCTCTTGGCGCAGGGTCAGCATCCTGTCACGCCGCCCGGTGATGATCTTGTGCGGATAGCACTGGTGGCCCACATCCCAGATCAGCTTGTCCAGCGGCGTGTTGAACACCGCGTGAATGCCCACGGTCAGTTCAACCACCCCCAGAGACGACCCCAGATGCCCCCCCGTCTGGCTGACCACGCGGATCGTCTCGGCACGCAATTCATGGGCCAATCGCGCCAGTTCATCATCGGCCAGCACCTTAAGATCGGCAGGGCCGGTCACACGGTTCAACAGCGGGGTATCAGGGCTGATCTCGCGGGGGCCGTCGCTCATGGCTGCATCCTTTGCGATGAGGTCGGTGAAAAGGGGTGCCGTGCGGCAGGGCCGACACGGCACCAGGAGCCTGTTGCCAGCAGGAAGGGAACCGGGCTGTGGTTACGCCCAGGATCCGGGCAGGCGTGCGCCCGAATGAAGACGCCACGGCCGGGGGCATATGCCCGCGCCCGTGGCCGTAAGATCAGGCCAGCCGGTGCGCCTGCACCGTCTGCGGGGCGTCAAGCGCGCCATAGGGTGACGGGGCCTGTTTGCTTTCTTCGGGCAGCAGCAGGCCAACCGCATAGATCGCCCCCAGCAAGATCCCGATGGCCAGCAGGAAAGCCGCGGCATAGCCCGCGCCTTTCAGCATCTGGGCAAGGCCCCAATAGGTCAGGCGTGCCGTCCGTCCTTCGTCGAAATAATCGTCAGACATCACTTTCTCCTTAGTCGAGCGGCGCATAGCCATGTTCCTGAGCCCAGACAAACCAGTTATCAACCACCGTGCCTGTCAGCAGGATGCCAATACCGCCCGTCAGCGTGACCAGCACCGCAAACCACCAGGCCCAGCGGTGAATGCCTTCCATCGTTGCATTGAACCCCATGGTCCAGCGCCAGAACAGCGCAGCGCGTTCCGAGGCCGTGCCGCGGTCGGCGATCTGTTCCAGTTCACGGTCCCCGCCAAATCGGCTGACGGCCAGAATGGTTGCCCCATGCATCGCAAACAGCAGCGCCGCGCCATACAGGAAGACAATCGAAAGCGCGTGGAACGGGTTATAGAACAGGTTGCCATAGGTCAGGCTGAACAGGTTGGTCCAGTCAAGATGGCTGAAGATGCCATAGGGCACGGCATGGCTCCATGACCCCATCAGGATCGGGCGGAACAGGCCCAGCACCAGAAACAGCCAGATCGCACTGGCAAAGGCCCAGGACACATGCTTGCCCATCCCCAGTGCTACGGCACGCAGATAGGTGCGCACCCACCAGGCACAGACGCTGACCAGCAGGAAAAAGCTGGCGATCAGCCACAGCCCACCCTCGGCAATCGGGGCAAAGCCCAAGCCGTATTCTTCAGCCGGCGGCTCAAGGCTGAACCAGAACAGATCGCGCAGGAACACCGCAGGGTTGAACCCCGCCTGATACCAATACCAGGCCCCCACCAGCATGAACCAGATCGCGCCCGACGCAAGCGAGATAAGGCCCATGGCCCCCAGATAGATCGGGCCAAGCTGGGCGTTGCCGATCCAGCCCATCAGCGTGGAAAAGGTGGCCGATTTGCTGCGGTTGCTAAGATCCACGTCTTCGACAAGACCCATCTCGGCATGGCCCTGAACCTGGACCTGGGTAAAGATGTTCTGATACTCAGCCATTGACGCCTCCCGCGATATCGGCCCACCACGGCAGCTGCAGCCACCAGTCCCACCACACAACCCACTGGTCAAACCAGATCGTCCCCGAAATCACGATACAGATCGCCGACCAGAACCCGGCATTCAGCGCCAGCAACAGGCCCACGCGGTGAATGCCAAGCGTGCCGACCGAATAGCCGATCAGATCGCGGAAATAGGTATCTTCATGGTCCGGTGTCCGCATCTCCTTGCCCTTTTCGGGGTTGGCCGCCGACAGGATCAGCGCCCCGTGCAGGGCCAGGGCCAGTGCGTTCGTGAAAAAGAACGACACCGCAATCATATGCGCCGGATTGTAATGGAAATTCCCGTATGTATAGCCCGTGTTCGACACCCAATCGAGATGCGTCCAGATCCCATAGGGAAAGGCATAGCCCCAGGCCCCCATCAGGATCGGCCGGATCACCACCAGCGTCACATAGGCAAAGATCGCCACACCAAAGGCCACGGGCACATGAAAGCCCATGCCCAGCTTGCGGCAGATTTCAACCTCTCGCAACGCCCAGCTGACAAAGGCGCCAATCGCGCAGATCGTGATGATCTGCCACAATCCGCCCTGTTGCAGCGGGGCCGCCGCCAGACCCATTTCAACAGGGGGCGGGTTGATCGAAATTAGCCAGGGGTTCCAGGTTCCCTGCAGGACAGCGCCCCACAGGATCAAAAGCGTGCCAAGGGCGGCGAAAAAGAAGGTGGTGACCCCGAAAAAGCCCACATAGAAAGGCCCGACCCAAAAGTCGAAAAGGTTCCCGCCCACCAAAGTGCCACCGGGCACGCGGTATTTGCGTTCGAAGCTGAGCAATGCCATGCTCTTGTCTCCGCTGTTGCGGGACGGTCCTTTGCCGGGCGCGGGGCGCGGGAACGTGCCGAGGGTTTATAGGAAGGTCGGTTTGGTCGCGGGCAAGGCGAAACGCACCCCACCCGCGACCTGTGCGCGAGGCTTACTCGGCTGCAACGTAGCCATGCTTGGCTGCCGCGATGTCGAACCAGTTGTAGGCCGGTGTCGACAACAGCACGAGGTGGATCATCGCCGCCAGAAGGAACAGGAATACGCCCTGTGCCACAAAGACGCGACGGGGATCGAAAATCAGCCAGATCTTGTAGAATTTTGACATGTCTCGATCCTCCTCAGAACCACGGACGCCAGATATACACCGCCAAATGGGCGACAACGGCAACGGCTGAGAACAGCCAAAGCCCGCTCATGTAGACAGAGTGCAGCTCTTGCGCCTGCTCGTCGGTGAGACCTGTGAAACTCAGGTCGGATTTATCAGCCATACTATCCTCCGGATGGGCAGACTGACGCCGCATCCCCTGCGGCCGGGTCACGGTCTGGCCTCATGCCATTCCGCGTTTTTCGCCATGCCCCCTGTGACCGGGGCCATGTCGAACTGGTTCACCTGACGGGCGGGCGCACCGCGTCGGGGTATTGCGGCCCGATCAGGGCCGGAAAATCGTGGGCGTCAGGGCCTCGGCCTCGCGCCAGGCGCGGGCCAGTGGGCCATGCACAGGAAGCTGACGATCGCGCGCCACAGCCCACAGCCACGCCACGGCGGCAAAGGGGATCGCGGCCAGAAAGATCAGCGCGAAATAGGTGTAGAACTCGGCACGCGGGGTGCGCGCGGGGTAATGAGTCCGGGGTTCATGCCCACTGCCGGCGGTTTGGTCACTCATGTCGCAACTCCTTTGGGTTGGGGGGCGGGCGCGGTTATGCCACGCAGCGCCTCGACATCTTCCACGACAACACGCTCGGCCCCTTGGTCCAGCGCATGTTTCTCGGCCGCGTCCCGCAGATTGCGGGCCGCAGAAATTCGGGTCAGAACCGGGTGTTCTGCAATGATGCGGTCCAATGCGGCCTGCGCATCGGCATCCCACGGCATGTCACGGCGCAGGGTGGTGGGCGTGGCGGCGGCACTGTCCATCTCGGACCCCAGGGGCAGAATGTGGAACAGCGCGTCGAACAGCCCGTTGCACACCTCTTGCAAGATCCAGACCGTGCCGGCATAGCCCATGAACGGCGTGCCTGTGGCCCGGCGGATCGCAGCACCCGGGAAAGACGCGGCGATGAACGATGGCGCAGGCCCATGCCCGCCCTTCATTTCCGCCATATACATCTTCTCGTTGATCGCCCCCATCACGATCAGGGGCCGGGTGCGGCGCAGATCGGCGCGCACCGCCTCGTTATTGGTCTTTGCCCCCGCCTTGCGCGACACAGCAAAGGCACAAGGCAGGCCCATCTCCTCTTCCAGAAAATGGCGGATCCCACGGGCATAGGTGTCATTCGCCACCACCGCAAAGCTGGCGGTTGCAAAGAAATCTTGCGTCACGCTGCGCCACAGATCCCACAGGGGCTTCAGCGTCGAATGCTTTTCGCGCGCGATGAACGGCTCGGGGTCCAGCCCCAGCATCTCGCCCAGGGTGCGCAGGAACCGTGTCGTGCTGTCCAGCCCGATGGGGGCCTGCAGATAGGGCTTGCCCAGAACCTCGGCCAGACCGCGACCAAATTCGCGATACATCACGATGTTCACATCGGCATTCACCAGATTGCGCATCTCGGCCAGATGGGCACCCAGCGGCATCACCATATTGACCTCGGCCCCGATACCTTCGACCAGACGGCGGATTTCGTGCAGATCCGATGCCATGTTGAACGTGCCATACATCGGCCCAAGGATATTGACGCGCGGCGCCGCACCCTCGGCACGCTTGGCCTCCACCGGCATCCGGCCCTTGGTCATGCCAAATTCGGAAAAGATCCACGTCATCGCGCGGTCAGCGGCCTGCCACTGATCTTCGTCAATCGTGCGCGGCAAAAAGCGTTGGATGTTGGTGCCCGCAGGCGTCACACCGCCGCCAATCATCTCGGCAATGCTGCCCGTCACCACCACGGCGGGCAGCGCCGGGTCCAGCACCTTCCAGGCCCGCGCCATCGAGGCTTCGGTGCCGGATGACATTTCATCCTCGGCAAGGCCGGTGACGACAATGGGCAATTCATGCGGCGGCAGCGCATCGGTATAATGCAGCACCGAGGTGACAGGCAGGTTTTCACAGCCCACCGGGCCGTCGATCACCACTTGCAACCCCTTGACGGCACAGAAGGCATAAACCGCCCCCCAATACCCACCGGCCCGGTCATGATCTTGAATCAGCATTCAAAACCCTCCCGGACTTCATCTGTTCTCAAATATCCCGGGGTCCGGGGCAGCGCCCCGGGGGTCGGCCCAAGAGGTGCGGTGTCCATGTGAAGGCAGATCATATCATCGCCTCCGCCTGTGCAGCACGCGCCTGCTTGTCGAGTTTCTTCTGATGGGCCGCCCGGAAATCGGGGCGCAGATTCGGCGCGCCCTCCCAGATGCCAGCCGTATCTCCGGTGCCGACGCCTTCGAAAAAGGCCTTCATCCCCTCCATCCGGCCCTTGTTGGCCATGGCGGCATTGACCACCTGTGCCAGACTTCCGGCCCCCGCTGGCCCCATCAGGGGGCGGGCGGAAATCAGGTTGGTGAAATACAGCGACGGAATTCCGGCCGCCTTGGCCTTTTGCACCACCGGTGTGGTGCCAATCGCAAGATCCGGGGCAAAGGCCGCCATCGCGGCACAATCATCTTCCAGCGAGGCGCGGAATTTCACGGCCACACCGCGCGCCTTCAGCCAGTCTTCATCCGCCGCATTCCACGGGGTGCGCGGGCAAGCCGTGCCGACATAGGGCAGATCGGCGCCGCTTTCGATCAGCAGCCGCGCCACCAGCAGCTCGCTGCCCTCATAGCCCGACAGCGTGATCCGCCCCTTGATCGGGTTGGCGGCAAGGGCGGCCTTGATGGCCGGGCCAAAACTGGCTTGTGCCGCAGCGATCCGTTCAGAATCTACCCCATAGGCCGCACCAATCGCCGCCAGCCACGCCATCGTGCCATCATGGCCCACGGGGGCTGACCCCACGATCTTGCGCCCTGCGGCCTGAAATTCGCGGATCGCGGCGGTGTAGAACGGATGGATCGCCGCCACCACCTTGCTGTCCAGCGCCGCATAAAGCTCGCGCCATTCGCGGCACGGCACCATCGGCCCCGCGGCCAGCCCAAGGGGCGCCAACAGCGCGCCGATCATCATCGGGTCAGCCGGAAACATCTCGCCCAGCAAAGTTACGGTCGGGCGGTCCGCTCGGCCTGCCGCCGGGGCTTGCACCGGGCCTGCCATCACTTCCTTGCGGGCATAATTCAGCATCGACCCGGCCAGAACATCCTTGGCCTCGGCATGGGTTGGCACGCCAAACCCCGGCACATCAATGCCCACGATCCGCACGCCGTTGATCTCATCTGGCAACAACTTCAGCGGCACGCCGCTGGCTGTCGGCACACAGAGATTGGTCACCACGATCGCGTCATAGCGGTCAGGGTCTGCCATCTCATGCACGGCGTCGCGGATGTCTTCGAACAGCTTGCCCGTCACCAGCGTTTCACTGTTGAACGGCACATATCCCACCGACCGCCGCGCGCCGTAAAAATGCGACACAAAGGTCAGCCCATAGACGCAGCAGGCACTGCCCGACAGCACCGTGGCCACCCGGCGCATCCGCAGACCCACGCGCAGACTGCCGAAGGCAGGGCACATACTTTGCGGCTTGTCATGTGGGCCTTGCGGGTAATCGGCGGCATAGCGGTCCAAAACCTCGGAATTCCCCGCAGCCCGCGCAGCGTCCGTCATAGCCTGGGCGCCGGCATGGCACCCCATCCCATTGACGCCGCCGGTTTCGGGGGACTCGGTCATGACCGCCCTCCGCCGCGCTGCATCTGGCGCAGCGCCTCTTCCATCCGCTTCAGGGCGTCCAGATCACACATTGTCATACACCACTTCCAGGCTGACGGTTTCGCCCGCATATTTGCCGCGCATGTCGGTATCGGTTGCGGGTTCCAGCACGAAATCCTTGCCGGTGGTTTCGGCACTGAACAGGCCCAGAAGCCCATCTTGGGTCAAAGGCCTGGGGCGCAACGGAGGCGCATCGGCGACATTGCCCGCCAGTTCCTCAAACAAGGCCCCCCATTGCGTGGCATTGCTGCCAACGATCTGATAATTCGCCGATTTCCGGCGCAGATCATCATCTGCCGGGATGCTGGCCAGGATCGGAATGCCAACCGCTTCGGCAAAGGCCTTGGCCTCGCCCGTGCCATCATCCTTGTTGATCACAAGGCCCGCCACGCCGACATTGCCGCCCAGCTTGCGGAAATATTCCACCGCCGAGCAGACATTGTTGGCCACATACAGCGATTGCAGATCGTTCGATCCGACCACGATCACCTTTTGCGCCATGTCACGGGCAATCGGCAGGCCAAAGCCGCCGCAGACCACGTCGCCCAGAAAGTCGAGCAGGACATAGTCGAAATCCCAATCGTGAAAGCCCAGCTTTTCCAGCAGCTCAAAGCCATGGATGATGCCGCGCCCACCACAGCCACGGCCCACTTCCGGCCCACCCAGCTCCATCGCGAACACACCGCCGCGCTTGAAACAGACATCACCGATCTTCACCTCTTCCCCCGCCAGCTTTTTGCGGGTCGAGGTTTCGATGATCGTCGGGCAGGCCTTGCCGCCAAACAGCAGGCTGGTGGTATCGGATTTCGGATCGCAGCCGATCAGCAGCACCCGCTTGCCCATCTCGGCCATCATGTGGCTCAGGTTGGCAAGGGTGAAGGATTTGCCAATGCCGCCCTTGCCATAGATGGCGATGATCTGCGTCTTTTTCGACGGCGGATCGGCGGGCACTTCCAGTGTGGGTTCCTCGGCGGCTTCGTCGCGCAAACGGGCGTCGAATTCCTTAAGGTTCGGAATGTCGAGGGTCATGCGGCGTCCTTCCAGTCGAGAATCATCTTGAGGCAGGTGGCGTCTTCAAAAGCAGTGCGATAGGCCGTTGGGGCATCGGCACCGGGGTGGCGATGGGTGATCAGACCGTCCAGCGACAGTGCGCCAGACTCGATCAGCGCCCGCGTGGCGACCAGATCGGCGGGCTGCCATTCAGCGGCGATGCGCAGGCGCATTTCCTTCATAAAGGCAGGCGGAAAGGCAAAACTCAGGGCCTGGGTGTAAAACCCGCACAACACGATCTCGCCGCCGCGGGTCAGGCGCGGGATCAGGCTGTTCAGCAAATCGGGTGCGCCCGAGGCATCATAGATCGCGCGGTAATCGCGGCGTTCGTCATCGGCGGGGTCGATCACCTGATAGCCTGCGGCACCGTCACGGCGGGCGGGCGCTGTTTCCCAGACCACGGGGGCCGGGCCGCCCGCAACCAAGGTCAGCCGCGCCAACAGACGGCCCAAGGTGCCGTGGCCGATGATCAGATCAGGCAAGGCCGTGTTGAACCCGGCCAGCGCATGACGCGCCGTTGCCGCCAGCGCCAGCAGCGCCCCTTGCGCACCAATGCCCGCGTCAAGGTGGCAGACGCGCGATGCAGGCGTGACAAGACGCCGGGACGCGCCGCCAAACAAGCCGCGCAAATCGCCGTCAAAGCAATTCGCCCCCGGCACAAACACCCGATCGCCGGGACGATAGCCCGTTTCAGGCCCAGCCTCGACCACCTCGCCAAAGCTTTCATAGCCCGGCACCAGCGGATAGCCCGAACCCGGAAAGGCCGGCATCGAGCCTTGCCAGAACAGCTTTTCGGTGCCGGTCGAAATGCCGGAATAGGCGATATCCACCACCAAATCACCTGCCACCGGCGCCTTCAGCAGCGCCGAGTCAACGGCGATGGCCTTGGGGCCTGACAGGATGACAGCTTGGGTGTGCATCGTTTCTCCCTTGCGACTCGCGGCATTCGGATCAACCCGATGACAGCGATGGCGCCCATGTGTAACTTTATACTTACAGTCTGGTATGTCAATTTGAATAGACAGTATTCGCAAGAAACCTTGGACGCTGACTTGACCTCAGGCCCTGACAGACTCGACCACCGAGGTGACAAAGGGGCGCATCGGCCGCCGCATCGGCCTGGGCGCAAAGCCGTTTTCTTGCATGATATCAGATATTTCCCGCGCCGATCTGGTGCGGCCGGTATGCATGGCCATGGTATAGACGGCAAAATACACGTCGGTTTCCGGGCAGGGGCGATCGCCACCCGACATCGGTTCTGACACGATCAGCCGGCCACCCGGGGGCAAGGCTGCATGGGCGGATTGCATCAGGTGACGCACAACAGTGTCAGGATGATCATACAGAACCCGCACCAGACTGATCGCATCTGCCCCATTTGGCAGTGCCGTGTCGCGAAAACTGCCGGGATGCACCGTCAACCGTGGAATCGCCGGATCAGCCTTGGCCACAACGGCGGGCAGATCGAACAGCGACAGGTCAAGCGATGGATAGCGCGCCGCCACCGCCCGCAGAAAGGCCCCCGTGCCCCCGCCCACATCCATCAGACGCTTTCGGTCTGACAGATCAACCAGTCGCAGCGTATCGGCGGCGACAAGGCCCTGGCTGTCCGACATCAGGGCCGAATAGCGCGCGGCCAGATTGGCATCGGTCTGCGCCAACTCGCCAAAGACATAGGGCCAGAATCCCGCCAGTTCCGGCACGGTTTCGCCCCGAAAAAACGCCGCCGGATCGGCAAGGTCGCGATACAGCACCGGATGATGGCGCACCATCGCCTCAAGCCCCGGAACGGCCAGAAAAGCTGCCCCGCGCGGCGCAAGATGCCACAGACCAGCCCTGTGCCGCACCAGCCGCAGCGCCGCCCCGGCCTGCATCAGCACCCCAAGCCGGGCCAGCGGCATCTGGGCTGTTTGCGCCAAAGTGGCCGCATCGGCAGGCCCTTCGGCCAGACGGTGCAGCAGCCGCAATTCGACCAGCGCCAACAGGGATTGCGACTGCACAAACCCCGACAGAATGGAAAACAGCGCCCGCCCCTCGGCCCGCGCATGGCTGCGCAGGAAGGGCAGCCGTTCGGCAAGGGCATGAAAACGCGGCGACAGCGCCAGACGGGTCAACAGCCCCGGTCGGCGCGTAAGGATTGGACGATCAGGAACCGGGTGATCAGGCTGCGCCGTATCTACCACGGGTCAGCCCCGCGCCGAAGCCGACGGGATTTCCATGATCCGCCGCGCATAGGCCAGCACCATCTGTGCCAGCGCCGCCTCGCCAGGGCAGGACGGGATCGACGCGATGGCCCCAGAGAGGATATCCTCAAGATGCTTGCGCGCGCCATCTACCCCCAGCGACCGCACGGCCGAAGGGCGCTGCAGAACAACATCCTGACCAGCGGGCTTGCCCAAGGCTTCGGCGGGCGAAAGGGCGTCTTTCAGATCATCCGCCACCTGAAACGCTTCACCGATCAGCTTGCCCAGATCTTCCCACGGCTCGGCCTCATGGCCGGCAGCGATGGCCCCCATCTGCGTCGCCGCCATGAACAGCGCTCCGGTTTTCGACAGGTGATAGGCGTGCAAATTGACCTGCGGCTCGCTTTCCCACGCCTGGCCCGCGCAGATGCCCCGGCCTGCACCGGTGCTTTGTGAGAGCGCGGCAATCAACTGCAACGCACGCAAGGGCGCGCTTTGCCCCGCCTGCGCCAGAACCTGAAAGGCCAGCACAATCAGGCTGTCACCGGTCAGCACCGCCAAAGGCTCGCCAAAGGCGCGGTGGATGCTGGCCTTGCCCCGGCGCTGGTCGGCATTGTCAAAGGCGGGCAGATCATCATGCACAAGGCTGGCGCAATGAATCAGTTCAAGCGCCGCAGCCGCCGCATCGGTCAGATCCGGGGTATCATCACCACAGGCCCGCGCCACCGAAAGAAGAATCGTTGGCCGAATGCGCGCGCCCCCCGGAAACACCGCGTAAGGCAGCGCCGCCGCCAGCAGAGGCGGGGAAAACTCGGCCTTGGCCAAGGCAAGCGCGCGCGCCAAAGCCGTCTCGATGCGTCCATCCTGCGGCATGTGCGCCCCTTTTCCAGCCGGTGACCGTTGTTTTGAGTTTGGCATTTCGCCCGGCATGTGTAAACTTAAACTTACAGTGCAATGTAAGTTAAAGATGACATACGGGAGTCTCGGCGTGACCGACCAGCGGAAAGTCGTGGTGATCGGTGCCGGGATGGGTGGGCTTGCGGCTGCCATCCGGCTGAATGCGGCGGGCTGTGCTGTCACCGTGATCGAGATGGCCGATGGCCCCGGCGGCAAGGCCCGCGCCGTGCCCAGCGTGGCGGGGCCGGTTGATTGCGGCCCCACCGTTCTGACGCTGCGCCATGTGGCGGATGATCTGTTTGCCCTGTGCGGCACACGGATGGAAGATGAAGTTGATCTGATCACCCTGCCCCGTCTGGCCCGGCACTTCTGGCCCGATGGATCAACGCTGGATCTGTTTGCAGACCCCGAGGCCTCGTATGATGCGATCCGCGCCTTTAGTTCGGTGCGCGAAGCCGAGGCCTTTCGCCGCTTTGACGGACTGACCCGCGCATTGTTTCAGGCCTTTGACGCGCCGCTGATGCGCGCGGCCAAACCATCGCTGCCGCGCATTGCGGTGACAGCGGCGCAAAGGCCCGCGCTTTGGCCCGCCCTGCTGCCCGGCCTGACACTGGACGGGTTTCTGCGTCGTCGCTTCAGCGACCCGCGTCTGGTGCAGCTTTTTGGGCGCTATGCCACCTATGTTGGCGGCAGGCCCAGCCACAGCCCCGCCGTGCTGTCGTTGATCTGGCAGGCCGAGGCCGCCGGGGTATGGGCGGTGCGGCAGGGCATGCATGGGCTGGCGGCGGCACTGGCGCGGGTGGCGGCGGCACGGGGCGTGCGCTTTCGCTATGCCACCAAGGCACGGCGGATTTTGCGCCAGAACAACAGGGTTTCCGGGGTCGAGTTGGACCAGGGCAGCACCCTGCCCTGCGAGATCTGCATTTTCAACGGCGACCCTGCGGCGCTGCAAGACAACCTGCTGGGCGAGGCCCCGCGCGACGCCCTGCCAAAAGGTCGGATGCCGCCCAGCCTGTCGGCTTGGGTCTGGGCCTTTGCCGCCCGCCCACAGGGGGTGGATCTGGCCCATCACAATGTCTTTTTCACCGCCGACCCGGCGCAGGAATTCGGCCCCATCGGACAGGGGCAAATGCCGCTTGCGCCCACGCTTTACGTTTGTGCGCAAGACCGCGAATTGGGCCAACCGCCGCCCGCGATCGAACGGTTCGAGATCATCATGAATGGGCCTGCGGGCCATCCTTCTTTCCGCTCTGAGGATATGGCATGCCAAAGCAGAACTTTCCCGATGCTCAGGGCGCAGGGCCTGACCTTTTCGGCCCTGCCGGACCGGGCGGCACTGACCACGCCAGCCCTGCTGGCCCAAAGCTTTCCGGGCTCGCAGGGGGCGATTTACGGGGGCTCTCCCGAGGGGGGCTTGGCCGCGTTCAGGCGACCACTGGCGACAACGGGTTTGGCGGGGCTGTATCTGGCGGGCGGGGGCACACATCCGGGGGCGGGGGTGCCGATGGCGCTGTTATCCGGCCAGCACGCGGCGACGGCCGCAATGGCGGCCCCGACTTCCGGATCAAGGTCGGCCCCGGCGGCTATGCGTGGTGGTATATCGACGGCATCTCGGACGACCACACGCGCGCCGTCTCGGTGATCGGGTTTATCGGATCGGTCTTTTCGCCCTGGTATGGCTGGAGCGGACGCGCCACCCCAAGCAATCACTGCTGCATCAATGTGGTCACCTCGGGCCTGAACGGGCGGTTCACCATGACAGATCGGGGCACCGCAGCCCTGCGCCAAAGCCGCGACAGCCTGACCGTTGGCCCCAGCCAGATGCACTGGACGGGCCGTGAACTGGTGATCGAGATCAACGAATGGGGCGCTTTGCCGATGGTGGCCCCGGTGCGGGGGCGCATCGTGCTGACACCCGCCGCGATCACCGCGGCCGAAGTGGCGCTGACACCTGACGGGCATCACCTGTGGCGGCCCTTTGCGCCGATTGCCGATATCGAGGTTGATCTGGGCCCCGGCACGCGCTGGTCGGGGCATGGCTATTTCGACGCCAATTCCGGCACCCGCCCGCTAGAGCAGGATTTCCGGTTCTGGACATGGGGGCGCTTTCCGCTGCGGGACAGGACGGTCTGCTTTTACGATGCCATCCGGCGCGATGGCAGCACCTTGGCGCTGGGGGTGCAGATCGACAAGTCAGGTCAGGTGCACGAAATCGCCCCGCCCCCACTGACCCCGATGCGCCGCAGCCTGTGGGCGTTGCGCCGGGAAAGCCGCGCCGATGCGGGCTTTACCCCGCGGCAAACGCTGTCGCTGCTGGATGCGCCCTTTTATGCGCGCGCGCTGGTTGAAACCCGTATCGACGGCGAAACCAGCCTTGGCATGCATGAGGCGCTGGATCTGACCCGCTTTCGTCAGCCCGTGCTGAAACCGATGCTGGCCGTGCGGGTGCCGCGCCGCAGGGGCTGGGCCTTTCCCGATTAGCCTTTGCTAGGGCGCAGGTCAGGCTTGACCCGGCCTGACGCTTTGGCCTGAATGGCGCGTGGCGGGCGGTTCGGCATCGGCGGGGGGGGAAACATGAAGGTTCACATTCTGGACGACTGGTCAGATACCCTGCGCCACCTGCCCAGCTTTGCGCGCCTAAGCCCGCATCAGGTGACGGTCTGGACAGATCGGGCCGAAGGGGCCGACCTGGCACGGCGGCTGCAAGGGGCCGAGGCGATTTGCCTGTTCCGTGAGCGCACCCGGATTACCGCCGATCTTTTGGACGCCCTGCCCAATCTGCGCCTGATCTCTGGCCGCGGGGCCTGGCCGCATGTCGATGTGGCGGCCTGTTCAGCGCGGGGGGTGGCCTTTGCGTCGCGCCAACCGGATGAGACGCCAAACCGCGCCGCCGCCGAACTGACCTGGGCGCTGATCCTGGCGGCAATGCGCGACCTGCCCCGCCAGATGGCCCGCGCCAAGGCGGGACAGTGGCAGGGTGGTGTGGGGCGCACGCTGGCGGGGCGCACCATTGGCATCTACGGCTATGGCCGCATTGGTCGGCTGGTTGCCAGCTATGCCGGGGCCTTTGGCTGCAAGGTGATTTGGTGGGGGTCAGACGCAGGGCGCGCGCAGGCCGCAGCGGCGGGCGAGATCGTGGCGCCAAGCCGCGAGGCGTTCTTTGCGACGGCCGATGTGGTCAGCCTGCACCTGCGGCTGACGCCAGCCACCAACGGCATCATCACCGCCGCTGATCTGGCGGCGATGGGGCCGCAATCGGTGTTGGTGAACACGGCGCGGGCGGGGCTGATCGCCCCCGGCGCCTTGCTGTCTGCCCTGAATGCAGGCCGCCCCGGCATGGCCGCGCTGGATGTGTTTGACACCGAACCTGTCACCGACCCGAAGGATCCCATCCTGTCGCACCCTCGGGTGATCGCAACGCCCCACATCGGCTTTGTCACGGAAGACGAGTTCGATCTGCAATTCGCTGACATCTATGATCAGGTGAATGCCTTTGCGGCGGGCGACCCCATCCATCTGATCAACCCCAGTTTTTCGCCGCGCCGATGAATGCGGCAGCCCCCCGGCTTCCGCGCCCAGCCTTGATCAGGGCGGCGTTGCCCGGCCCCGTTCGTTCGTCGCCTGATGGCGGTTCTTGGGCAAGTGTGATGGCTTTATCCTTGCCGATGCCCTTGAGCATCGATCCTATGGCCGTTCCGCCTTGCTGTCCGGGCGGGCAAATCCCCGATGGCAGCCGGGGCATAAGGCGAAGCTTGCCCCCAAAGAGCGCTAGTTGGCCTTGGCTGACAGGATGCGGGCAATCGACTGCAGGATGATGCCACTGGTGTTTATGTCAAAATAATCAGACATCTGGATGTCTGACGAATGGTAGATCGCGCTTTTGAAGCCCTGATCGACTCGCGCGTTGCGGCGCACGAAGTGCAAAAGGCGATCTGTAAATTCGTCCTTTCGAACAGCCCGCCACAAGTACGCCGCTTTACTGCTGGTGGCCCGCAATGAGGCCCGGAACTCCGGCGCCCTTTGCGTTTCATTGGCAAAATCGGCATCCACCGCCCAAGCATCGGGCCCCCTGTTCAAGCCCAAACCTTGATAGGTGAACCAAGGTGACCGGTCGATTGGTGTTTCAGAGGGGGCGAACAGATTGCCGCGCGCCGTCCATTCTGTCTGCTGCGCAGCCATCAACACATCACTAAGGTATTTCGCCGCGAACTGATCGCCCACATCAAGCAGATGCAGCAAAGCCGGCTCTGCCCCAATGGGACCAAGGGTCGAAACCACATCCAGCAATTCCATCTTGGCATCGGCCCCACCCTCGGCGGTGAGTGGGTCATACGGGGAAACCGCCGTAATGCCCCAGGCACGCAGACCCGCAGCCGCATAGCTGGTGTAATGCGAGCGATAATCATCGACCAGCTTTCCACCTTGAATCGAGTTGAACCGGCCATCGACCACGACACTGTCAAAGTTCCACGAGGCCACAAGGTCTTCCACACCATCGACCGGCACCTGAAAACGGCGGAGATGATCAAGCGCCAATAACAAGCGGCCGGTATCGAACGAGTTGAAGCGTCGCCGTCCCCGACCCGAGGCCGTGTCGATTTCCTCAGGCGGCAGCTTCAGGCCGCTGCGCGTGGCGCGGGCGAGAGTTGCAAGAATCTTGTCAATCCGCCTCGAAAAATCCTGCTCGGTGATCAGGCCCAGTTCTGATGCAGCCATGATGGCGTTGATCTGACTTCCGACATCCCACATCGTTGAATAGGTATAATCGGTGTCGAACCCCCCATTATAGCGCAAGGTTGACGGGCAAAGCCCCGTGGATGCATGTGTGCCTTCGGCGAAGTAACGCCACGCCACCTGCGCATCGCCGATCAACTCCTCTCGCTCGGCACTGGTGATCGTTTGCAGGGCAGCCGCCGAGCGATGGATGAAAGCTTCGGTGCGTAGAAAGGCTGGCAGCAAGCCATCACCGGGCAAAATACGCCTGACATACTGGTCCAAGGGGAGAATGGCTGTCCCCGTTGCCGCATGGACTGGAGAGATCAGGGCCATCAGGCCCGATCGCATGGCCGCCGTTGCAACAGCCTGTGGCGAGATGACAACCACGCCGTCCTCGGCATCGTCAATCGCCTTCAGAAGGGTGGTGCCGGTCATCAGGGGGCCGTCGAAATAGGCCAACAATGGCAGATGCAGGGTAGCAGCAGAATCAAACCCACGCTGCGCAGTCGGATCGGGGTTGAGGGTAACCACCTGCCCTGTCGGCAGCATGTTTTGTGCAATCCAGCGATTGCCATTTGCCGGGTTGCCACGCCGCAAGGTTGAAATCGCGGGGGCACGAACAGGCCCGACACCGTCCAGCGGGTCGGACACCGCAATCCAATAGGCATCGCCATACGTTTCCGCCTGCGGGAATGTCCCGATGGCTGGGCCATGGCTGAACGGCACCCCCTTGGCGCTAAGCATTGCGTGAAACGCGGCCATCCCCGAATCCTGCCCATCGGGCGGTGTCAGCAAATGAAGCGCGAGGTGGCGTCGGAATTTGGCATCAATCCGCATTTGTAAATCGCGGGCAAGCGGCAGAGCAATGCGCTCATCGATCTCGGCCAAAAGCATTTCATCCGCAAACCGGCTTGCCAGAGTTGCTACGGTTTCGGCTGGGGCAGCGGCAAGAGATGCGGCCGAAACCGCCACGAGATGCTGTGCTGTTCGCCCCGAAAACGATGGAAGCACGGGTGTTTTTTGCAGACTTACACGCTCGCCGCCAGACAGCGACAGCACCCCGACACCAGACATTCGTGCGATCACTTCGGTCGGCCTGTCTTCGCCAATCGCCAGAACATTCCTGAACCCTGCCGATCTGACGCTGGCAACCGGCTTCGGATCAGCCTCAAAGCCGCAGGCAATCGTTCCAAGTCTGGCCAGCGATGCATCTCGCGCATCCTTGGGCCAGATGGCTTGCACAAGGTCGTGACGGGCTTGGGCAGCAGAGCGGGCCACCTGAAAAGGGCGCAACCGCGCAAGGTCTGGCGAAAAAGCGACAAGTTCGATAAGACCAGGAAAGGCCAGCAGGTATCGGCGCAGCAATGCGGAAACCGGATGATCTGGCTGCAACCCCTGTCCCTCCGCAGCCTCTGGTGCCACGATCAAATGCACAGGCAGCCCCTTGACCGTGAAAATGCCAAGAACCGCATCAAGGGCCTCGGGCGACGTTGAAACCCCAATATCGGTCAGGGCGACAAGGGTTCTGACAGGCTTGGGCGCGACCCAGCCAAAGGACGTGCGTGGCGCGGCAAAGGCGGGCGCAGCCGCCAAACCGGTCATGAACGTCCTGCGCTTCACACCGGCGCCTTGGCCTTGGGCGCCGCCAACCCCTGACGGCGCAGCTTGTTCCACCCCGCAAGACGCCCCGACACAGCTGACCACATCGCGCGATACACAGCGATGTAAAGCAGAGGCCTGAGAGCGAAGTTCATCAGCGGCACCACGAACAAAAGGCTAAGCTTTTCACGGCCATCATAGCGCAAGGCCCGCCATGCGACAAACAGATCGACAAACGGAATGGCTATTAGAACGGCCAAAGCATAGGGGGGCATATGCCCGATTTCGAGGGCTTCCCCCTTGAGCCAGGCAGAGCCAAACACGAAAGCGAACCATAGGAACATGATGTCGAGGAGTGGTGCCAACAGCGGCAGCACATATCCGAACAGGATCATATCAACCATCGAGAACAGCTTTCGCGGCCCCCACTCACCAAAGACCCCACGGTGCTTCCACAGGGTCTGCAAATTACCCAGTGACCAGCGCAGCCGTTGTTTGATGAACGACCGCACGTCTGACGGCGCTTCTGTGTACGACAGGGCATCTTCGGCATAGGCGACGCGATAGCCTGCTCGGCGGATCGTCAGTGTCAGGTCTGCGTCTTCGGTCAGGGTTTCGTTCGAATAGCCCCCGACATCGCGCAGGGCATCAACCCGCCATGCCCCCAAAGCCCCGGGCACAACCATGATGCCATCCAGAACCTCGTGGGCGCGCCGCCCAATCTGCTGGGCTGTGGTATATTCAACCGCCTGCATTCGGGTCAGCAGATTGTAGCGGTTGGCCACAACGACTGTTCCGGCAACCGCGCCCACCCGCCAATCGAGGAACGGGTGCACCAGATGCCGCAGCGCATCATGTGCAATGCGCGAGTCGGCATCAACACAGACGGCGATCTCGGTCTCTATCATCGCAAGGGCAGCATTCAACGCCCGCCATTTGCCTTGATTGGCCTGCTTAATCAGCCTCACCTGAGGGTGCTGGCCGAAATGCCGACTGACCAGCTCGGCTGTCCGATCAGTAGAGCCATCGTCCACTACGATTACCTTGAGATCAGGGTAGTCACATTGCAGCACGTTCAGTACCGACTGAAGAACAACCACCTCCTCGTTGAAGGCGGGGATCACAACGGTGACCGAAGGCAAAGAGCGCAACGGCGGCATCAAGGACAAGTCGCGGTGGCGGGCGAGCCGCAGATAGATGTAGGCCCGCACAAAGCTGGCGATCAGCGTTAACCAGAACAGCAGCAACACCAGTCCGAAGACGCCGCCGATAAACCGGAAGGAAGTGCCGTTGAATGCCGCCGAAATGCGCTCGGCGGGTGGCATCAATGCCTCGACCGTGGTGCCCAGAATGGTTGCCAGCGGCACGATTTCATAGCCTGCGGCGCGCAGGGCCGGCACCAGTTTGCGCACCGCTTCGGCCGTATGCATGCCTTCGCTGCGACCGTCATGCAAGACGATGACATTGCCGCCCTCTTTATCCAGCTCGGTCAGCACCTGCTGCACCATGGCATCCGCGCTGATGCCGTTCCAATCGGGGGGCACGATATCGGCGCCCGCAATGACAAGCCCCTCGGACTCGACCATCGCAAAGCTGGAGGCGATGCGCCCCTCGATTGGCCCCGGACCGCGCCCGTACGGCGGGCGATAGAGGACGGGCGTGAAGCCGGTCATGCCTTCCACAAGGTTACGAACGGCATTGATCTCGGTCAGCGCGCGCAACGGCGTGACATCCTCCATCCTTGGATGAAAGAAGGTATGCAACCCGATCAGATGCCCCTCTTCGGCCGCGCGCTCCAACATTTTGGGTGCCGAGAGCGCCGCCCGGCCCACGACAAAAAAACTGGCTGGGGTCTGAGTGTCGCGCAGTGCATCAAGGATCTGCGCTGTCGCCACCGGGTCAGGCCCATCGTCGAAAGTAAGTGCAACCTGGTTCGTCTTGCTGATACCAAATCGCTCCATCTGGCTTGGCCGGGGGAGGACCGAGTAATCTGCAGAGACGATGTGACCTGAGATCGGATCTGTCATCAGCACCCGCGTGCCGGGCGCGTCCTTTTGCACCAGCCGGTAGAACGACCCCTCACCCCTGTAGGCAACGTAATCGGGCAAAGTGACCGTTTTCAGGCGCTCTGCGGCCGGCAAAGCCGCAGCCTTGTCAAAGAGGGTCCAAAGGCTGCTGTCTTCTTCTCCCATCGTGGCAAGTGCCACATTCTGGATGCCATGCTTTTCAATAATTCTCAGGCTGTTGTGGGTGGTCACCGCATCAAGCATCCAAATTCGATGTCGTACACCACTCTCGTCGGTATAGCTGGCCGTACTATTACGACTCGTCCCTGCGAACTGAGGAGACGCACCATAGCGGCTGATCCGGGACATAGCCTCGGCATAGCTGATCGTTTCAGGGGTGGCCTGACCACTTTTCCAATCAACCGCACGACTGCCAAGCGCCACGATCAGGCGGTCTTTGCCGACCCGCCTCGCGATTTCGACGACCGTTGCCTCGAACCACGGCTCTGATGCCAAGGGCCCGGGGAGCGACCCCAGCCAAGGTTCATCATACATCGTGACAACGAACTGATCGACCGCGCCTACGATCTCGGGGCTGCGCCACAGCAGATCGTCTGGTGGCGTGATCACGCACAGACTGCGCCCCGCCTCACCAAGCCTCGCCCGCAACTCTTGCAGGAACGGAGCCAAAGCCGCCTGATAACGCAGTCGAAGGCCAGGAGCGCGAAGACAGATGCCAACTGCCTGTGTTTTCTCCGCAGCCTCAGTGATGTGGGTCACAAGAGCGTTTCTGTAAGTCGCACTTTCAAGCTTTGCTGCAAAACGGGCCGGATGCGCATCATAGGCTAACGAGACGATTGGCATAACCAACGGAGCTGTCGCCTTGTTCGCAAGAATGCCCTGCACGACCTGCGACATCTCGGCGTCGCCATCGATCTTCTTGAATGCAAAATCCTTTGCATCGATCTCAAACCATTCAGGCACAAGCACGTCAATCAAGGCGCAGTTTCGCACCAAGGAAAGAAACGATTCAATTGGAGACTGCGGCATGATGGCAAACACACGCGCAGCGCCGCTTGCCGCATAGGCCGCCGAAACCGTGCCGGGCCCGGAACGCGGGATCGAGCAAGGTGCAGACATGCCCCCAGACAAGGCGCCCCCCTCACCTGCACCATAAGATCCGGCTGCCGAAGCGTTGATAACGGAGGAAAGATCGCTGCCGTGCCGATGACTGTGACCAAGCACGGGTGGCAAGACAAAGGCCGCATCGTTTTCATCCATGCGTTGCAGATCGGGTCGCGGCACATCGACCGCCAGAGCCTGGCCGCTTGAACTTGGCCGCAGGATTAAAGATCCAAAAACGCTCATCCACACCAGAGAGAACAAAAAAGCGATCAGGATCGACAGCACAAGGACACGCCGACGTCGCCCGCCACGATCTTCGAAGACCGGGTTGACTGCGACCTTTTCGCTTTTCAGCTTGAAGCCGGGCGGAAGCATGACTCTCCTTCAGTATGGCCGCTGCACTGGAAGAATAGCGCTGATGGAGCAGTGTTGTCATCACAATGGGCGAAAATAAGTAGAATCTTTGTCAAACTGTATTCCTCAACAAATCAATCATCAGGATTTGAGAGCATTGTAAATGAAATACCCCAAGTCAAAAATGCGTCGCTCAATCCAAGATTGTAAAAGTTCCACAGTTCACCGCCTGATTGAAAGCTGTGATCATCCTGCGTCGCCCTAAGGAATTGCACCTCAAAACAATCGCTTCGCGTCATGCTCTGCAATGCCGTTCGGTACAATTCAAAGGATTTGATTCAATTTCACATGGGGCGAGGTCTACACCTGGAAATGCAGATAAACCTGGACAGTGCCTACAGGCCGCTAATTGCTGCACAAAAGACCCAAGGCTCAAAGATCATATGAGCTGTAAGATCGTTTCCAATACGCTTAAAACTTGAAACGTTTGAGCCGTCGCAATTAACGATGTTTCAATTAAAAAAGCCAATCCTCAGTCAGGCAAAGACAGCCAGACAAGAAAGGCATCATGACATGAGTAAAACACCCATTGCCCTGATTTGTGTATCGTCCCTCTTTTTTGCAATGCCCGTTTTTGCAGGCGCGGCCCAGTCCGGCCATGCACCACCTTTTGTTACAGCAGAAACGTCTTCCGCCACGACGACTTCAACCGCCATACCTGTAGCGTATCAAACGACTCCTGGACAAACCTTTTCAGTTTATTTGACGGGGTACAGTTTTTGGGACAATACCCCCCCGGGATCGGCGGCAATTGCGCGCCCAGTCCTCCGTAAAAGCGCAGGCGGTACGGGCACATACAATGATCCGATCACAATCGCCGTTGGCCACAGCTTTGCCACCGGCCGTCAAGTCTTGGATTTTCCGCCCGGCACTCGCTTTTACTTCCCAGCCCTGAAACGCTATGCAATCGTTGAGGATGTCTGCGGCGATGGCCCGACACCACAATTCGGCCCCTGCCATGTCGGTCGCAACGGCATGCCTTGGCTCGACATCTATGTTGATGGCAGGCAGGCAGGACAAGCCGCAGCCAATTCGTGCATGCGCCGAATTACAGGCGTGCACAAAGTCATCGTTGACCCTCCAAATGGTTTTCCGGTCGTCAAAGGGGCCCTGACAGAAAGCGGATGCCGAACCTGACCTGGGGCAACAGGCACTTGGGGCAACAGTCAAAACACGCCCCAAGTGGGCAACGGCAACAACCGTAGTGCCGGGCCAGAGATCCTTATTACCCGTGCGTTGTGGACCGAAGATGGAGAAGCGCTTCTTTACCTTTCCGAGAGAGCGCCTCACCCTCGACAACACATGACGTACCTTTCTGTCTGATCAGAAGGTTTTCCGGCGCGATCCTATCGTTGGAATGGAAGGCACCGTGCGGCGCGAATTCGTCTTGGCATCGCCACGACGAGGCAAACCCCAGAAGACTGTCCGTCGTGCAGCCATCGTTTGTAAGGAGCAACTTCCTTTTCCCCGCCAATGCGTCGCATAACGGGTGCCTCGCGACCCGACCACGGGTTCAGCTGGCAAAGGCGTTCATCTTTTTGGCAAAATGGTCTATAAATTGGAAGAAAGCTGTGAAACGATGCAAGTGTGCCCGTTGACACGAAAACAGGGCGGCCTGAACCGTGACTCAGCTTCCTTTTGTCAGTGCAAGGCCATGCAAGTCCTCCTGTTTTCCTAGGGCGGGCCGGGAAATAAAGACGTGAGTGATCGGCCCTTAAAGACTGTGCCCTGCCCCCCAAATCCGCGCCAGCGCTCTGGCGTCATGCGCTGGCCATTGACCCTGTCGGTGCTGATCCCGCTGGCCGCCGTTGCGCAATCGCTTGACCTCACGACCAGTCCCGCCAGCCCACCGGCCGAAAGCTTTGTGAACACCAGCGATCTGGCCACGCCAAATGGCACCGAGGTTTTGGTTGATCTCCCCAATGCCTTTCACTGGTCGCGCTATCAGCGGGGCACCCTTGGGGACTGGACTTATGTTCTTTACCCAGATGGCTCGGCCAAGGTGATGGATGGCAGTGATCGGCCCAGCGTTCACGTCACACTGACTTGCGTCAAAGCCGTGGCCTGCCAGATTACCGGCCAATCCGGGCAGGCCCTGACCATTTCCGCCACCCGAGAGGCCAAGCCCCCGGTGCCCGCCGCCCCTGATGCTCAAGGGGCGGCGATCTATCTTGCCCGCTGGATCTTGGCCGGCACGGGGCCTGTGCCCCCGATACCCGAACCTGCACCAGAACCGGCCGCAGATGCGCGCGACGATGCCTTGGCCACAGCTTCTGCCCCCAACAGCCAGCCGCCCGCCGCTGACAATCCAAGCGACGGCGATGCTGGCGAAGCCGGGCAGCCCGACCCGACGGCAACAGCGGAAAGGGACGATCTGCCACAACCGGCCCCTTTGGCCGAAGATGGCACCCTGGAGGTGGCCGATGCTGCCCCCGATGCACAAGCCGTTGCCGAGGCCAAGGCAGAGGCGCTGGCCAACTTGACCGACCCAGCCTGCCCCGAAACCGAGGCCTTCGTGCCCAATGAGTGCAGCCAGCCCGCCGGGCCCATCGCGCCAGCGGCCCGCCCAGGGGCCGTGCCATCGGCGCCCGCATCGGCCACCCTGCCCGTCACGCCACGCCCCGCCACCGAGGTCGCCCCCAGCCAACCCGCACCCGGATTGTCAGGCTTTGATCTGGCCTGCACCGTCACGGGCACCACCAGTTTGCAAGATGCCTCATCCAATCCCAAATCGCTGCGCTTTGCCAAACCGCGCGTCAGCCTTGGCTGCAACACCAAGCTGACAGACAGGCTGTCGCTGCGATTTTCCCTGGTTGGCTATGGCAATGCCAGTGATCAAGGCAGTTCCGACCCCGATTTCACCTATGCCTTCACCTATCGGCTGAACGAGTCGCTGAACCTTGGCTACAGCAATTACGGCGGCCAGTTCAGCGGCGCCAATGGTAACTTCCTTGACGCGCTGAAGGATGGCGACCTGCGCGCCAACTACAAACTGCCCGTGTTCACATTGCCGAACGGCAAGTCGTTGCCCTGCACCGCAAGCCTTGGCCTGCCAAACCCAGTCAAGGACAGTCTCAGCCTGTCCTGTGGCTATGCTGTCACCGACAGGTTCCGCATCGGCGGCACCATCAAACTTTACGCCCCGGGCGTGCAAGACACCTATCAATCCGACTACAGCTATACCGCCAGCTATCGCATTTCTGACGATTGGGTTTTGTCTTACAGCAATTACAGCAACAACCGCTGGCCGTGGAATCGCGGTGCAGACCCCGGCCCCGGTTTTCTGGGGGGGAACCTTTCGCTGACTTTCAAGTTCAGCCTGTAACCCCGGCAGAACGCCATCCTGCACCTGGGCCCTACACCCCCATGCGGTCGGGCTGGCTTTGACAGCCGGCGCTTTATCACGGATGTTCAATTGCTTGCGGCCTGCCCCGAAACCCAGCCAGAGCTGATGGAAATTGGTGTAGCCTGCGGATCTGAAACCGGCTGACCCCTGTTGGCCGTGCCCCCAACCCCAAGACAGCCCCAGCGGCAGGATGTTCATGACCCCACCCCAGATGATGATCTTTGCCATCCTTGCTGCCACGCTGGCGCTGTTCCTGTGGGGGCGGTTTCGCCATGACATCGTGGCTTTGGCAGCCCTGATGGCCTGTGTCATGGCCGGTCTGGTGCCCGCCGACAGCGCGTTCGAAGGCTTTGGCCACCCGGCCGTGATCACCGTGGCCTGTGTGCTGGTCCTCAGCCAGGGCCTGCAAAATACCGGTGCGGTTGACTGGCTGGCCCGCAGCGCCTTGCCGCGCACGGCAGGGCGGCTGACAGGGATGATCACCCTTTTGGGCCTTGGGGCGGCCCTGTCGGGGTTCATGAACAATGTCGGCGCCATGGCGCTGCTGATGCCTTTGGCGGTGGTGCTGTCTGACCGGCTGAAGCTGACCAATGGTCAGGTGCTGATGCCCTTGGCCTTTGGCACCATTCTGGGCGGCATGACGACGCTGATTGGCACACCACCCAACCTGATCGTTTCGGGCTTTCGGGCCGAGGCTGGTCTGGGCCATTTCGCCATGTTCGATTTTGCCCCGGTCGGTGTGGCCGTGGCCTTGGGCGGGGTGCTGTTCGTGGCGCTTGTCGGGTGGCGCTTGGTGCCGGCCCGCAAGGCTGCCGGGGGCGACGGCTTTGAAACCGGAACCTATTTCACCGAATTGCGCGTGCCACAGGACAGCAAGGCCGTCGGCCTGACGCTGAACGACTTTGAACGCGAAATCGAGGAAAGCGATGCGCAGATCGTGGGCCTTGTGCGCAACGAGGTGCGGATGACGGCCCCTCACGGCGGCCGCCATATCCGCGCGGGCGACATTCTGGTGCTGGAAGCCGAGGTTGACGCCTTGGCCGGGGTCTTGTCGGCCTTTGGCATGAAGCTGGAAGAACATGTCGTCAAAAAGCCGACCGATGCCGCGAAAAAGGCGGCCCTTGGCCTGGACATGGCCACCGAAGACCCCGACGCAGGCCAAGACGACCCGCCCCGCGATGCGGCCGATGCGATCGTGCTGCGCGAACTGGCTGTGCTGCCCGGTTCAACCATTGTGGGCCGTTCCGCCCGCGACCTGCACCTGCGCACGCGCTATGGGCTGAACCTGCTGGCCGTCTCGCGCGAGGGGCGGTCGCCCCGCACCAGGCTGCGCACACTCAAGCTGAATTCTGGCGATCTGCTGCTGGTGCAGGGCGAAGCCGAGGCCGTTTCTGGGTTTACCAACGACACCGGCTGTGTGCCGCTGGGCCTGCGCGATCTGCGGATCCCCGACAAGCGCATGGCGATGATTGCGGGGGCGATCATGCTGGGCTCGGTCGGCGTTGTGACCTTTGGGCTGTTGCCCGCGGCGGTGGCCTTTACCTTGGGGGTGCTGGCCTCGATGGTGGCGCGCACCGTGCCCCTGCGTCAGGTCTATACCGCGATTGACTGGCCGGTGATCGTGCTGCTGGCCGCCCTGATGCCCGTGGCTGCCGCCATGCAAACCACTGGGGCCGCTGATCTGCTGGCGCGTTTTTTGGTGCAGACCGTGGCACAGGGCAATGCCATTGCCGCACTGGCCGTCGTGCTGATCACCACGATGTTCTTGTCAGATGTGATGAACAACGCCGCCACGGCCGCCGTTCTGTGCCCCATTGCCTTGGGCATATCCAACACCTTGGGCGTCAATCCCGACAGCTTTCTGATGGCCGTGGCGATTGGCGCCTCTTGCGCCTTTCTGACGCCGATCGGGCACCAGAACAACACGCTGATCCTTGGACCCGGCGGGTTTCGCTTTGGCGATTACTGGAAACTTGGCCTGCCGCTGGAACTTCTGGTCGTCGCGATCAGCCTGCCACTGTTGCTGATCGTCTGGCCGCTATGACAGTGGCCAGACAGACCCACCGTCTGTTCCTCGACGTTAACGGAAAGGGATCTGACGCCTTACATCGCTCTGTCTCGGCAGCCGCCGCCCAAAGGACGGGCGGTGCCCAGACCAATTTCCTTGGATCACACGGCCCCAAAACCACACACAGACATCGAGCGACGAGTAAGGGCCCTGCCCCCTTCGCTTGCCTGTGATTCACCCCCGACTTGCGTGCCAGAACCATCATGTCGCAAGTAGCAATCGACAGAGCGAAGTCCGGTCGTTGTGCACTAGCCGCTATCGCTACCTTCGGTTTCAATCTTCAAGGGCTCTCCGCAGTGCTTGCAGTGTATCGCATCAAGGTCATGCCGGTTCAGCCCGCATTCCGGACATTTGTATTTGATTTTCGACGGTTGAAAAATGGCTCGGGCCAGTTGCACGAACAAAGCGACACCCACCACCATGATAAACACGGTCAACACCTTGCCACCTGGTGTCGTCATGGTGATGTCGCCGTATCCTGTGGTCGTCAGGGTTGCCACCGTGAAATACAGGGCGTCGATATAGCTGGTCAGACCGGCACCTTCATCGAAGGCTACGACAAAGACCAAGGATGTGGTGACAAAGATAAAGACAAACAGATTGACCGAAGCCAGAATTGCATCTTCGTGCCGACGAAAGAACAAGCTTTCGCGCCTGAGGTCGCGCAGCAGATGATAGGCGTGAATCAAGCGCAGGCCCCGCAAGACGCGCAGAAAGCCAAGGTTTTCGGTAATCAGCGGGGCCAAAAGCAACGACAGGATCACCGCGATATCCGCCAGAGTATAGATCTTGGTTAGATCTCGGCGCCGGTTCTCGGAAATCCACAGCCGGGCCATCAAATCGATCAGGATTGGCAAACCTAGCAAGGTGTTCATCATCGTGATCATAGACGAAGACGGAAGCGCCGCCGTCGCGATGAAGTAAACGATTGTCAGAGCGTCAAAGACAATCAAGCCATATCGAAAGCGCCGAGCTTTACGGCTTTGCCCTGTGTAGAGAAGTCTGATGGTGCGATGCAGATTTTCCATTAAAGAAAGCAACACTTCTGATGAGTGAAAGATATGGCGAAGCTGGCCAGAGGGCACGCTTTCCATCTTTACTGAAATGACGAGGGATTGGAACGGGCGGGCCAAAGTTCAACGACCTGGCTCAGCCAAAGATGCCCTATCGAAAAGGCCGGTCAGCTTATGGCCGTTGCCACCCCGCGGTTCGCCAGCCAAACGCACATGCCCCCTGCCGCTATTTCTGCTGCAGCCAAATCGCTCTATGCACTGATGTATGATCGGGTGTCGTCAGCCAGTTCAGCCTAAATTCTGCCCGCAAAGTAATCGGCGTGATCTGATCAATCACCGGAGGCATGCCACGCGCAACTGCGGTTGGAAAACGGCAAGGCCAAGATCAGACGCATGTTCTTAGCGCAAGGCAAACCCAAAACACGATTGCAGGCATTCAGGTGCCCAGCGCCGCCACGCTTCTGCACGACAATCGGGTTTTCGACCAGGCCCCGGTCCTTCAGAATTCGCGCGAAAGCACCATGACGGCAGGCAAACCACCAGCGCCAACGGTACAGTCAAGCGGGCCCAGTTGTGACTGAATGCCCCAAGCGGAGGCAACTTCGGAGAGTTTGGCCCCGTTCTGTGCGCCAGTTCCACGCGCAAACGATCGTCGAAGCGTTGTAGTCCACTCTTTGATTTGCTTTGCAAGGCTACCAGTGCCCATCAGGTATCAAGCAGGGATATCTCGAAAAGCTCCTCTGGGGACACAAGGCGCGGCGCAAGAAACTGGTCGACAGAGTATCGGCACATGGCTGCGACTTCAGCGCGCGCACCACCAAAACCATAGGGCCAATAATCTGGACCCAGCGCTGTACGCGCACGCTCCATGGATGCATTTAGCCACGGCAGGCTGATGCGGTTGGCCGACCCCAGCCAAACATCGCGCAGGCGCTCCAGCGCCATGTCGCGGGCGCTCGTAAAGCCTTCGTAAAGAGCCTTTGGCAGCCAAGGGTGGGCATCAGCCAGCGAACGACGCAACGCAATCACATGCATGATCGGAAAGAAGCCGGTTCGACGGTGCCAGTCCTGCTCGACACGTTCAAAATCGGGATACACCCGCTCAATCCGGGGGTCGCCCACCAGAAACGCATTCGGTGGATTAGGCGCTAGCAGTCCGTCGATCTCGCCAGCCAAAAGCAGACTCTGAAGCGTCTCACCGTCCTGGATCGGCTTTATGTGCAGATTTGCAGGCGGAGAAAGTGCGAGTCGCTCATGACGAATACCTTTGTCCAACGCCCCCGTGCGCCATGTCACATCTGTGGCAGCCACCCCGTGATCGTCGGCCATGATACCCCGCATCCACAGCGCTGCTGTCATCTGGTATTCTGGCACACCAATCGGACGGCCTGCAAAATCTGCGGGCGTTTCGATGCCACTTCCTGCGCGGCGATAAAAGCCATTGTGCCGAAAGGCGCGGCTGATAAAGGCAGGGATGGCCACATAGGCCGCCGTCCCCCGCGCGACTTGCAGGATATGACTCGACAAGGAAAGCTCGGTTATGTCGAACCGAGCCTCTTGAACAGCAATCGGAAAAAGAGTGCCGGTCGGCAAAATATGCGAGTCAAAAGAGACACCGGGAACGGAAACGCGACCATCATGAACTGGCATGACACGGTCATGATCCCAAGTGGCCAGCGACAAACGTAGAGCTTTTGTCATGTCGAAACACCTACAGTGTGGCAGATCAGGGCAAACCGGCCGCCATTCAAACTCAGATCAATCATGATTAATCCCCCATGATATCGATAATGAGCCATATTGAAGGCATTTCAAGTACCAGTTTGCAAACTCCATCCGGGACCCAGATCGGCGAAATCTGATCGAAACAGATCAGCCTGCGGCGACAGAATGACAACAAAGCCCCTGCTGTTGCAACAACAGCAATCTAAGGCGCCGAACGCACCCCTGCCCCCTGCACCGCAACTATACGCCGCCAACCACGGAGGGAAGCCTGCCCCTGCCAAACTGATGACCAGCCGAAGACGCACCGCGGAACACGCCAGCAAGATCAATTTGGCGCAATCACATTGATTCCAGCGGCCAGAAACGGTAACGTGGCGACGGTGCAGCGGAGAGACAGGTTTGAGTGACCAAGCGTTCGCCTCAGAGTCGCAGGGTGGCAAGCACGCCAAGCTGCATGATGTGTCAGATGCTGCAGCGGTTTCACAATTGCGGGCCTTCATTGCAGAAAGTGGCTTTGCAGCCGGAGATAGACTGCCCCCCGAACGCCAACTTGGCCCCGAAATCGGTCTTCGCCGATCATCCCTGCGCAAGGCGCTTAAGGTCTTGGTTGATGAAGGGGTTTTGTGGCGTCATGTCGGCAAGGGAACCTTTCTTGCCGACAATCCGGTGCAACCCCAACAGAATGATCTGATCGCTGTTGCGCGGGAAATCAGCCCCGCCGACGTCATGCGGGCACGAACAGCGTTTGAGCCGTCAATCTCGCGCGAGGCTGCACTGCATGCGTCGGCGGCAACCATTGCGCATCTGCAAGTGCTGGCTTCACGCACTCGGCGTGCCGCGACATGGCGTGAGTATCAGTTGCTCGACGCAGAGTTCCACCGCGCCATGGCAATAGCTGCGGCCTCTCCCACCCTTTTGGTCCTGTTTGATCAACTCAGCGCATTGCATAGAATGGTGTCGTGGGGAAAAGCCAAGCGAACGGGGCCCAAACCGCCAGACGATCACCCAAGTTTCTTGGAACATGACACCATCATTGCGGCGATCGCGGCCCGCGCACCGGAGGCGGCAGAAGAAGCAATGCGCCACCACCTGATGACAGTCGCCGCAAGACTCGACTTCTGACACCATCAACCGGCAAGCTTCGAGTTCAAGCCAAGGCCTCGGCGCTGTCGATCTTGCCCAAGAAACCATCAAACCTGCATGTTCAACCAAGCGAACACGCATTAGCGACGCAGCTTCACGCTCAGCCAAGTGGTGCGGGCGGTGGGACTCGAACCCACACGGGCATACGCCCCTCAGATTTTAAGTCTGGTCTGTCTACCATTCCAGCACGCCCGCAAAGACGTGTTTCGGGCGCCATTTCGGCCCGCCCCCCCCCCCATTAACGCTGCGAAGGCATGAAAACAATGCGTTACCGGGCGAAATCCCTGAAGGCGTCGTTTCCTCCTTTTGACCCCCGCAACAACATAGCCCAGCGCCGGCGGGGCGAAAGGGGGAACATGCAATTTCGGACTGCTCGCCCGAGCTTCAGGCCCGCATCGCAAGCAAAATGCGCTGCGTTGCGGCAATTGACTTTGCTCCCTATCCTGCCTTTATGTTCTCACGGCTTTGCAGGGAAGAGAGCATGAAGAAGGTATATCCGAACGCGGCAGCGGCGCTGGAGGGGGTGTTGTTTGACGGGATGTTCATTGCGGCGGGCGGGTTTGGCCTGTGCGGCATCCCCGAGCTTTTGATCGCCGCCATCCGTGATGCCGGCACCAAGGGCCTGACGGTTGCGTCGAACAACGCGGGCGTCGATGGCTTTGGTCTGGGCCAGTTGCTGGAAACGCGGCAGGTCAGGAAGATGATCAGCTCTTATGTGGGCGAAAACGCCGAATTCATGCGCCAGTATCTGAGCGGAGAGCTGGAGCTGGAGTTCAACCCGCAGGGCACTTTGGCCGAGCGGATGCGCGCCGGGGGGGCCGGTATCCCCGGCTTTTACACCGCCACGGGTGTGGGCACGGTGATTGCCGAGGGCAAGGATGTGAAAACCTTTGACGGGCGCGACTATATTCTGGAGCGCGGGATCGTGGCCGATCTGGCCATCGTCAAGGCCTGGAAGGCCGATCCGTCGGGCAACCTTGTGTTCCGCAAGACGGCGCGCAATTTCAACGTGCCTGCAGCCACCTGCGGCAAGATCTGTGTGGCCGAGGTCGAAGAGATCGTGCCCCTGGGCAGCCTTGACCCCGACACGATCCACCTGCCGGGCATTTATGTGCACCGGATTGTGCAAGGCAGCCATGAAAAGCGCATCGAGCAGCGCACCACCCGCAAGAAGGAGCAAGCGTAATGCCCTGGGATCGTAATCAGATGGCCGCGCGGGCGGCACAAGAGTTGCAAGATGGCTGGTATGTGAACCTGGGCATCGGGATTCCGACGCTGGTGGCCAATTACATCCCCAAGGGGATCGAGGTCACGCTGCAATCGGAAAACGGGATGCTGGGCATGGGCCCCTTTCCGTTTGAGGGCGAGGAAGATGCCGATCTGATCAACGCGGGCAAACAGACCATCACCGAACTACCGCAAACCGCCTATTTCGACAGCGCACAATCCTTTGCGATGATCCGGGGCGGCAAGATCGCGATGGCGATCCTGGGCGCGATGGAAGTGGCGGAAAATGGCGATCTGGCGAACTGGATGATTCCGGGCAAGCTGGTGAAAGGCATGGGCGGGGCGATGGATCTGGTGGCCGGCGTGGGCCGCGTGGTTGTCGTGATGGACCACACCAGCAAACACGGCGAGTCCAAGGTGCTGCGCGCCTGCACCCTGCCCTTGACGGGCAAGGGCGTGGTGGATCGGATCATCACCAATCTGGGCGTGCTGGATGTGGTTGAGGGCGGGCTGAAGATCGTCGAACTGGCCGATGGCGTGACCGAAGCAGAACTGCGCGCCGCAACCGAGGCGACGCTGGTAAACTAAGGCCAAAGCTGTCGCTGTGGACCAAGGGCTGCTGAGGGGGGCAATGCACCCCCCTTTTGCAAAAGCCGACCTGCGCCCAAGGATGGTGTGAACAGATCATGTGGCCGTTCAGCCGCCCGAGGCGATGACCTTGAACACACATGGGTCTGTGACCAGTTCGGGCGGTGTCTGGCACAGGCCCTGCGCGACCTGCCAGGCCGCCAGCACTTTGGGCACATAATCCCGTGTCTCGGCATAGGGTGGCACGCCATCATTGGCCCGCACCGCACCTTCGCCCGCGTTATAGGCAGCCAAAGCCATAAGTGGGTCACGGTCAAATTCGCCCAAAAGCCAATCCAGATAGGCCACCCCGCCCTTGATGTTCTGCCGGGCCTCAAGCGCGTCAGAGACGCCAAAGCGTTCGGCCGTTGCCGGAATCAGTTGCATCAGCCCCTGTGCCCCGGCCTTAGACAGCGCCTTTTCATTGCCCGCACTTTCCACTGCAATCACCGCCAGCACCAAAGCCGGCGAAACATTGGTGCCAATGGTGGCCGCCAGAATATCCTTGCCATGGGCCGTGGCCATTTCCTGCATCTTTTGCATACGCGGCGCCGCCACAGTGGCCCCCGCCGGGCCACGCGACAAGGTGGCCAGCGCAAGCGGAAAGCGATCAGCCACCGCGCTGCGGCTGGTGGGCACGGTTTGCCAGAACCAATCATAGGCCGCTGTCTTGACCGGCATCTTGGGTGCAGGGGTGGCACCGGGGGCTGCGGCGGGCTGCACGTCTTGGGTGCCGTCCTCGGTTGGCGCGCGGGGTTTGACCTTGGGCGCCAAAGCCAGAAGGCGGGCCTGTTCGACCGGGTCGATCTGCACCGTGATGCGTTTGCCTGCGGCAGAGCCCACCTTGATGCGCTTGAACGAGAAATCGCGTTCGCCCGTCAAACCTTCGGCCTGCGCCGAAACCGACGTGCAGATGATTCCCGCGATGAAAGCGCCTGTGATGAATCGCATCGCTGCTCGATGCCCATGTGTATTTTTCTTTTGGTAAGGCTGGCATGGAATCATGCAAAAAACCATCCCTCCCCCCGCAAATTGCCCCCAATTCTGGCAGTTTCGCCGCAATTGAACGCCCCTTTAGCGCCACCCTCGCCCAGTGCGAAAATTATTACCGTTTAGAATCATATTCTTAACCGATAATTTCCAACTATTTTCGCATGCCAGAAAAAGACCAGATCGCCTCCCAGAAGTTGCCACGATTGAACTGGATAAGAGGGTCATACCGAACGGCAGACGGGGCGGAACAGAGGCCAAACCGAAAGAGACGCCAGACGGTAGGAACGACCAAAGCAACACGTGAAACAAGAGAGACACACCATGAAACTGCTGAACATCTTCAAGAACTTCTCGAAAGACGAATCTGGCGCCGTGACCGTTGACTGGGTCGTTCTGACCGCTGCTGTCGTGGGTCTGGGCCTGCTCGTGATGAGCCAGATCACCCCGGCAATCGACGCTGCTGGCGCCCAGATCACCACCGACCTGCAAAACGCCACCGCTCTGGGCCGCTAATTACCAGATTGAGCGCAGGGCAACCGATGTTGTCCGCGTGATAAAGGGCGCGGTCCGGCTTTCGGGCCGCGCCCTTTCCCTTTCGGCACAAGGCTGAATTGGCTGACTGCAACAAGACGAAGACGGATCAAGAGACACCATTCTGCGGCGATCCATCGACTGCGGACCAGGGACGGAGCAAGACAGATGAAATTCGCCAAGACTTGGACATCTTCGATAGCGCGTTTTGCAAAAAACGAAAGCGGCGCTGTCACCGTCGACTGGGTTGTCATGACAGCAGCCATCTGCGGCATCGGTATGCTTTTGTTCACCCAATTGACGCCGATGATCTTTGAACAGGCCGCCACTGTGATCGCCACGGACATCAACAATGCGGCTTCGCGCCCCTAAGGCGCGCATCAGGAGGGGAACCTTTCATTCCCCGGGTTTGAAAAGGGTATAGTCATGCGTGGAATGTTTGGGCTTGTACTGGTTGCTGGGATCGGCCTCGCCGGATCCGCAGTTTACTTGGCCAAGGGATATATCGGCCAGACGCAATCGGCGCTGGCACAGCAACAACAGATGCTGGCCAAACTGGGTCCGATCACGCAGGTCTATGTGATGAAGGACCAGAAGAATTACGGAGAGCCATTGACCATCGAGGATGTCGAACTGGTCTATTGGCCGAAGAACTCGTTGCCCGAAGGCGCATTTTCCGATGCCGCCGTGTTGTTCCCGCCGGGCACCAATCAAGAACGCTATGTGCTGCGCACCGTCGAGAAGTTCGAACCCGTGCTGCCCGTAAAGATTACCGCACCCGGTGAACCGCCCGGATTGACGGGCCAGTTGGGCAAGGGCATGCGCGCCTTTGCCGTCAAGGTCGATGCCGTTTCTGGCGTGTCGGGATGGGTGCAGCCGGGCGATTTCGTTGACATCACCTGGACTGGCAGCGTCAATGGCATGAGCGGCGATCTGACACGGTTGATCGAAAGCTCGACCAAGGTGATTGCTGTCGATCAGCAGGCCGGGGCATCTTCAAGTGCTACAGTGGCGCGCACCGTTATTGTCGCCGCGACACCATCGCAAGTGGCACGCCTGACCCAAGCGCAAGCCACCGGACGCCTGACCCTGTCGCTGGTTGGTGCGTCAGCCGATGAAATCGACGGTCTTGTCGAGGTTGACCAGAACAGCCTTCTGGGGATCACGCAAGAGGCCGTTGTCGTCACCGAAGAGGCAAAGCGCTGCACCATCTTTCAGACCAAAGGCGGTGAACGGGTCGAAATTGAGATCCCCTGCACGAACTGATCAATGAAAATGAGGACGGGGCGGCACTGTATCTGGTGTCCGCCCTTGCCTCTTTAACGACTGATTGCGGCTTGTTGCAAGTTATCCACATAAGCTTCACCCAATAAGCGTTTGATTCTTGCAAATAAAGGCCTTTGCGGGCATCCTTTGGCAAAAGACGGGCAAGCAGACCCGAGATGAGGCGTGATCGAAAGGGCAGGTCACATGCATATGAACGGTATTCTGCGGGTTGGGCTGATCGGCCTTGCCTTAGCAACAACGACGATTTCTGGCTCGGTTTCGGCCGAGACGCTTCGGGTGATGCAAGGGTCTGTTTCGGCACCGTTGAAAGTGCCGATGAACCGCGCCGTTGTGGTGGAAAGTGACACACCCTTTGCCGAACTTTCGATCGCCAACCCCGGTATTGCCGACATCTCGACCCTGTCTGACAGGTCGATCTATGTTCTGGGCAAGACTCCGGGGCGCACGACGCTGACCCTGCTTGCACCGGACGGCACGCTGATTTCGAACGTTGATGTGCAGGTCACGCCTGACGTCGCCGAGTTCAAAGAGCGTTTGCAACAGATTTTGCCGGGTGAGCCGATCGAAGTGCGCACCGCCAATGATGGCATCGTGCTGTCGGGCACGATTTCTTCTGCGGCCAAGCTGGATCGTGCCCTTGATCTGGCCGAACGCTATGCGCCAGAACGGGTGTCAAACCTGATGAGCGTGGGCGGCACCCAGCAGGTCATGCTGAAGGTGCGCTTTGCCGAAATGCAGCGGTCGGTCGCCAAGAACCTTGGTGTGTCGCTGGCCGCATCGGGCGGATCGAAAATCGGGGTTTCTGGCGAAACTGGAACCTGGCTTTCCGGCGACAACGGTATTGGAAACCCGATCGAGGTTGAAACGGGCACGGCGGGCGCGCTGGCGCTTGGGTTTACCGCAGGGTCGGTGCAATTCGCCGTCTTGATGGAAGCGTTGGAATCAAAGGGTGTCGTTCGCACCCTGGCCGAACCGAACCTGACCGCCCTTTCCGGGCAAGAGGCCAAGTTCCTGGGTGGTGGCGAATATCCGATCCCGGTTCTCAGCTCTGACGGTGTCGGGATTGCATACAAACCCTTTGGTGTGGAATTGAACTTCACCCCGACAGTGGTGGATGGCGACACGATCAACCTGCAAATCAACGCAGCCGTTTCGTCGATTGATACAACGACAACGATCGAAGCCGGCGGCTTTACCATCAACGCCTTCAAGCGCCGCGAAACATCGACAACGGTCGAAATGCGCGACGGCGAAAGCTTTGCCATCGCCGGCCTGTTGCAAGACGACTTCCGCAACCAGAACAGCCAGATTCCGTGGCTGGGCGATGTGCCTGTGCTGGGAACCCTTTTCCGCAGCGCCGATTATCAGCGGAACCAAAGCGAATTGGTGATCATCATCACCCCGCACCTGGTAACGCCGGTGCAAGGCGATGTCTTTGCCCTGCCCACGGACCGGATCAGGCTGCCCACGGAACGCGAATTCTTCCTGACCGGTTCGGTGGCCAAACCCGCCACGGGCGCCGCTGGCGAGGTGGCGCGTCAGGGCTTTAGCAGCTCTTACGGCTATGTGATGGAGTAAGGCCATGCAAATGAGCACACGCACACTGCTTGTCATCACATTGGCCACCAGCCTTGGCGCCTGCGGCAGCCCTGCGGTTGACCGTCAGCTGGGCTATGAGGTGGATGAAGGCGGATTTGGCGGGGTGACCCGCACCAATTCGGCGATCATGGCCGGCGAAATCGACGCAACGCAGATCTTGTCGGCCCGATTTGCAAGCGAAGTGCCCAACACGATCACCTTTGCCTTTAACAGTGCGACCCTTACGCCCGAGGCGCGGCAGGTTCTGGCACAGCAGGCCAACTGGATCCGTCAGTTCCCCGAGCTGAAGTTCTCGGTCTATGGTCACACCGATCTGGTCGGGTCGAACGCCTACAACAAGGGTTTGGGCAAACGCCGGGCTCAGGCCGTTGTGAACTATTTTGCCAGCCAAGGCATCAGCAAGTCGCGACTTCAGGCATTGGTTTCTTATGGCGAAACCCAGCCCGCCATTGCGACCGAGGGCCCCGAACAGGCAAACCGCCGCACGGTGACCGAGGTTGCAGGCTTCCACAAACGGCTTGGCCCGCCGCTGAACGGCAAATACGCCGCCGTGATCGTGCGCACCTATATCGATGGCGCCACGCGCGACCATCCGCAAAACACCAAGCTGCCCACCCAGGTTGATCCGAACGGGTGACCAAAGGTTGCACTGCGAAAACCAAGGGCCGGTTCTCCGGCCCTTTTCTTTGTTGCGATTGCCGCAATTCGTCGTTTCCAATCGCGTAGAAATCAAAGTTTCACGGTTTTTCGGCCCCAATCCTGCCAAGATTGACCAGCAATTTGGCGTCAATGGAAACAGTCGCGGGGCTTTCCCGCACGGCACATTGGCGCATTTTTCAAGGCATCCCAGACCGGAAGGGAGCCTGCTTGCCACTGGCCGTCTTTGGATTGAGGACGTGAGGCGAGATGACGAACGTGGCAACACTTCAACCTGATCCGGCGCCCATCGTGGCTTGCACGATTTCGCGTGATGTACAGAATTTTGATCTGCTTATTGACGACATGGAAAACGAACTTGGCGAAAGCTGGGGGGATCTTTCCTTTGATGACGCCATTGTATTTCTGGGCCAACCCGACGCGGCCACCCTGGAATTCGTGGCCATCGCGGTAAATGCCGAGGATGAGGCCGATTTGGGCCGGATCAGCGACATCATTCGCAGCGCCAAGGCGCGCGATATCAAGGTGGTTCTGATCGCCGACCAATTGGGGCCGATGGCGCTGCACCATCTGCTGCGGCTAGGGGCGGATGACTTCGTTCCGTATCCCCTGCCCGAAGGTGCTTTGCATGATGCAATCACCCGAATTCGCATGCCGGCCCCTGTGGTCGCCCCCGCGCCCGAACCCGAAGATGCCCAACAGGACCAGGTCGCAGCGCCGAAGTTCAAGGCAAAGGGCGACCGTGAAGGCGTTGTCCTGCCCGTTCACGGCCTGGCAGGTGGCACCGGGGCTTCGACTTTTGCCGTCAATCTCGCTTGGGAATTGGCAACGATCTCCAAGACAGACGCCCCCCGCGTCTGCCTCTTGGACTTCGACTTCCAATATGGCTCGGCAGCCACCTATCTTGACCTGCCGCGCAAGGAAATGATCTTTGAAGTATTGACCGACACTGCGGCGATCGACAGCGATGCGTTCCTGCAGTCCATGTTGACCTTCAATGAAAAACTGCATGTTTTCACCGCGCCAGCTGACATGCTGCCGCTGGACATCATCAGCCCTGACGACATCGGGCGGCTGGTCGATATGGCGGCGTCGAACTTTGATTATGTCATCATCGACATGCCAAAGACGATTGTCAGCTGGACCGAGGCGGTGCTGAACCGCGCCCATGTCTATTTCGCGCTGATGGAGCTGGACCTGCGGTCAGCACAAAACGTGCTGCGGCTGATCCGCGCCCTGAAAGCCGAGGCGCTGCCCCATGAAAAGCTGCGCTATGTGCTGAACCGCGCACCCAAGTTCACCGATCTTTCGGGCAAAAGCCGTGTCAAGCGCATGGCCGAAAGCCTCGACATCTCTATCGAACTGCAGCTTCCCGATGGTAGCGTTCAGGTGACACAGGCCAATGACCATGGCCTGCCGCTGTCAGAAAATGCCGCCAAGAACCCGCTGCGCCGGGAAATCCAGAAGCTGGCGAAATCTTTGCACGATCTGAACAAGGGGGTCGAGGCCGGTAAGGGCTGAGACACTCAAGAGGGGCTGATTACATGTTCTCGCGTTTCAAAAAACCTGAACCGATGCCGGCGAATGCCGGTCTGAAGCCTGTTGCCGCCGCCGCCCCCGCAGCGCCGGTGGCCGCATCCACGCCAAAGCCCGTTGCCGTCGCACCGCGCGCCCTGCCCAATGCACCCGCCAAAACCCCGGCCGAGGCCGTGGCGTCAGACAAGGACAAAAAGCGGCGTGAACGGATGCAGGAGCTGAAGGTCGAGTTGCACAAGCGCTTGCTTGACAACCTGAACCTTGCAGCACTCGACAAGGCCTCTGAAGGGCAACTGAAAGGCGAAATCGCCTCGATCACCGCCGAAGCTCTGGATGAAATGAGCGTCGCCTTGAATTCGGCCGACCGCCAGGTGCTGCACCAAGAGCTGTATGACGAGGTCATGGGCCTTGGCCCACTGGAAACGCTGCTGAAAGATGAGACGGTCAACGATATTCTGGTCAACGGCCCCAAGCGCGTGTTCATCGAACGCGCGGGCAAGCTGCAACTGACCGACATCACCTTCAAGGATGAAAAGCACCTGCTGCGGATCATCGACAAGATCGTGTCGGCCGTGGGCCGCCGCGTCGATGAATCAAACCCCTATTGCGACGCCCGTCTGGCGGATGGGTCACGTTTCAACTGCATGGTGCCTCCGGTGGCCGTCGATGGCTCATTGGTGTCGATCCGTAAGTTCAAGAAAGACAAGCTGGGCATTCAGGATCTGGTCAAGTTCGGGGCCTTTACCGAAGAAATGGCCGCCTATCTGCAGGCCGCCGTGGCCACCCGCCTGAATGTGATCGTGTCGGGCGGCACGGGATCGGGCAAGACCACCACGCTGAACGCCCTGTCGTCTTTCATCGACAATACCGAGCGGATCCTGACCATCGAAGACACCGCCGAACTTCAGCTGCAGCAGGTTCATGTGGGCCGGATGGAAAGCCGCCCCGCGAACGTCGAAGGCAAAGGCGCTGTCACCCAGCGCGACTGTTTGCGCAACGCCCTGCGGATGCGTCCTGACCGCATCATCGTCGGCGAAACGCGCGGCGAGGAAGTGATCGACATGTTGCAGGCCATGAACACCGGCCACGACGGATCAATGACCACGATCCACGCCAACAGCGCCCGTGATGGCGTCAGCCGTCTGGAAAACATGATCGCGATGTCGGGCATTGAAATGCCGATCAAGGCCATGCGCAGCCAGATCGCAAGCGCGGTGAACCTGATCGTGCAGGCCAGTCGTTTGCAAGACGGCTCACGGCGCATGGTGTCGATCACCGAAGTGACGGGCATGGAAGGCGAAGTGATCTCGATGCAGGAAATCTTCCGTTACGAACGCCTCGGGATGGAGGCGAATGGCAAGATCATCGGCCGTTTCAACGCGACGGGCATCCGCTCGGCCTATTCAGATCGGTTCCGCCAATGGGGCTATGATCTGCCGTCGTCCATTTACGAACCCATTGTATAAAGGGGCCCCGCGCGATGGAAATCAGTGCCGCACCACTTATTTATCTGCTGATCTTTGCTGCCGTTGTGGTCATCGTTCAGGGCCTGTATCTGACGGTCTTTGGCAAATCGATCAGCCTTGACAGCCGGGTCAGCCGCCGTTTGCAGCTGATGCAAAAGAACTCGAACCGCGAGGAGGTTCTGGAGCAACTCCGCAAGGAAATGAGCCAGCACCTCGCCTCACGCGGGATCCCGCTTTACTCGCTTTTGGCGGACAAGGCGCAAAAGGCCAACATCGCCTTCACCCCCAAGCAATTGGTCATGATCATGGTGGCCATGACGGGCATTGCCTATGTCGGCCTGCTGCTTGGCACTGAAGTCACGCCCCCCGTGCGTGCAGCGGTCGCCGTAGTGATGGGCGTGGGCGGTGTCTATTTCTGGGTCAACAAGCAAGCCAAGAAGCGGATCACGCTGATGGAGGAACAGCTTGCTGATGCCGTCGAACTGATGGTGCGCAGCCTGCGCGTGGGGCACCCTTTCGCCTCGGCCATCGGCATTGTGGCCAAAGAAGTTCCTGACCCGCTGGGCACCGAATTTGGCGTGATCGCAGACGAAGCTGCCTATGGCCGGAACGTGGCCGACGCGCTGAAGTCTTTTGCCGAGCGGATGGACAACCAGGATTTGCGCTTTCTTGCGGTGGCCGTGGCCATTCAACAGCAATCGGGCGGTAACCTGGCCGAAATCCTTGATGGTTTGTCCAAGGTGATCCGTGCCCGCTATAAACTGTTCCGCCGCGTCAAGGCCATCACGGCCGAGGCGAAATGGTCAGGCATGTTCCTGTCGGGGTTCCCCTTGGGCGCGCTGGTCGCGATCAACATGGTTGACCCAAACTACTACGTCGATGTCAAAGATGCGCCGGTTTTTGTTCCAGCAGGGATCTTTGTGGGCGTGATGCTGACGATCAACGTCTTCTATATGAAGATCATGACGAATATCAAAGTGTAAGGGTGCGCCACCATGTTTGAGGCCTTGAACCAAACCCTGACTGATACCCTGGGGCCCGCTGGCCCGCTGCTGGCTTTGGGCGGTGTGGGTATTCTGCTGATCGTGCTGGCCCTGCCCACGATGCTGAAACGCGAAAAAGACCCACTGGAGCGCATTCGCCAACAGCGCATGGGCAAGGTCGAAACCGTTCAGGCCCTGCGGCGTGGTGGAAAATCTGCCGGTGCTGACAAGCTGGAACGCTTTGCCGGTTATCTCGAACCCAAAACGGCCGAAGAGCTTTCGGCTACGCGGCTGAAACTGTTGCGCGCGGGCTATCACTCCAAGGGGGCGGTGCGCATGTTCCACTTTGCGCAATTCGCCTTGGGCCTGGGTATTCTGTTCATCGGGTTGATTTTGGCGCTGCTAAAATCCAGCCAGCAGGAAATGACAGCCAGCACCCTTGTGATGTATACGATCTTGCCTGCTGCCATCGGCTATTATGCCCCGCAATATTGGGTGCAACGCCGCGTTCAGGGCCGCCAGCAGGAAATCACCGAAGGCTTTCCCGATGCGCTGGACATGATGCTGGTCTGCGTCGAGGCGGGCCAGTCGCTTGACCAGTCGATCATTCGCGTGGCGAATGAAGCGCGCGCCGGCTATCCGGCCCTTTCGGAAGAGTTTGAAATGGTCGCGCATGAGGTCAAAGCTGGCAAAGAGCGCGCGGTGGTGCTGCGCGATATGTCCGAGCGGGTAGGCTTGCCTGACATCACCTCGTTCACCACGACGTTGATCCAGTCTGCCAGCTTTGGCACCTCGATCGCTGACGCCTTGCGCGTGTATTCTTCAGAGATGCGTGACAAACGTGTGATGCGGGCTGAAGAAAAGGCAAATACCATTCCAACCAAGCTGACCTTGGGCACAATGCTCTTCACGGTGCCTCCGCTTCTGGTTATTCTGATCGGGCCGTCACTCTATAAATTCGCGGCGCAGATGACCGGAGGCTGACATCGCCCGCCCTGCCCATGTTCTGGTTGCCCTCGTTCTGGCATGCCTTACGCTCGCCGCCTGCACTGCGTCAGGCGGCGGTCTTTTTGGCGGCAATGCACAACGCAACACGCCCTATGGTGTCGACCCAAAGGGACAAGGCGTTGATGGGCTGCTGGTCGGCCATCGCCTGATGCAGGCCAAGGAATATGAACTGGCGCTAAAGGCCTATCTGCGGGCGGCAGGCGAACAAGGCTTTACGGTAGATGTGCTTTCGGCCCTGGGTTCGGCCAATCTGCACCTTGGTCGGCTGGGCCAATCCGAAGATCTGCTGCGCAAAGCGGTAGAGGAAGATCAGAATTTCGTCCCTGCACTGAACAATCTGGGCGTGGTCTTGATGGAACGTGGCAATTACGGCGATGCACGGCTGTTTTTCCAGCGTGCTTTTGCTGCCGATAGTGGCCAAACGGACGCGATTCGCGAAAACCTGATGCGTGCCATCGCGAAAACCGAAGATGCCGTGTATGCTGAGCCCGAGGAAACACCGAGGTTCACCCTCGTCCGGCGCGGCTACAGCACCTATGAACTGCTGTCCGAGCTTTGACGGGGCAAGGGCCCGAGCAGTCAAAGAGGACGCAAAATGCGCCGACCGATCTTCGTGGCACTGTGCCTGACCGGCACGGTTGCCCTGAGTGCCTGTCAAAAAAACTCTGATGCAGAAGTTCAGCGTGCGCTGAAAGATGTGAATGTCATCGACGAGTCGAACCTGTCAGACATCATGCTGACGGTGGGCGACCCGAACGAAGCCGTGGCCTATTTCGGTCGCGTGGTGAACGACAATCCCGACCGGATCGACGCCAAGCGCGGCCTTGGCAAATCCCTGATCCGGGCTGGCCGCGCACCCGAAGCGGCCTCTGTCTGGCGCCAGGTCGTTGCGCATCCCGAAGCCAATAACGAAGATCGCGTGTCGCTGGCCGATGCCTTGATCCGGTCAAATGACTGGCAGGGGGCCGAGGCCGAGTTGAACAAAGTGCCCCCCACCCATGAAACCTTTGAACGCTATCGGCTGGAGGCAATGGTTGCTGACAGCAAGAAACAGTGGAAAAAGGCCGACAGCTTTTACGAAATCGCTGCGGGGCTGACCACCAAACCCGCGGGCGTCTATAACAACTGGGGCTTTTCCAAACTGTCGCGCGGCGATGCGGCAGGGGCTGAAAAGCTGTTCATCCAGGCGCTGACCTTTGACCCCAACCAGTTCACCACCAAGAACAACCTTGTTCTGGCGCGGGGTGCGCAGCGCAAATACGATCTGCCGGTCGTCAAGATGACGCAAACCGAAAAGGCCGAGCTGCTGTACACGATGGGGCTTGCCGCCATCAAGCAAGGGGATGTCTCGGTGGGCAAGCAGCTTTTGCGCGAAGCCATAGACACCCATCCCCAGCACTTTGAAACAGCCGCCCGCAGCCTTGCGGCGCTTGAAGCATGACCCCCGGCGCGGCCGTTGCCTTGCTGCCCTTTGCCAGCGCGATTGGCATCTGGGTGGCGTGGAGCGATATGAAATTCATGAAAATCCCGAACAAGGCGGTGATCGCCCTGTTCCTTGTCTGGTTGGGGCCGGGGCTGCTGGCCGTGCCTTTGGCGGGCCTTTCATTGGAAGGCTGGCTTTGGGGCTGGGCCTTGGCAGGGATCGTTCTGGCCATCGGCTTTGTTGCCAGCACGCTGCGCCTTGTCGGGGCGGGCGATGCCAAATTCGCCGCCGCCATGGCGCCGTTTTTCGTCGCGGCAGATTTGCGGCTGGTGCTGGCGCTGTATGCGGCCTGCTTGCTGGGGGCTGTGGTCACACATCGGTTGGCCCGCTATGTCGGGCCACTGCGGGCGGCGACCTCTGATTGGGCCAGTTGGACGAACAAGGACTTTCCCATGGGATTGGCCCTGTCTGGAACACTGATTTTCCATCTTTTGCTCATAATTCAGGGCACATTCTAGCCTCTGGCCCTGCCCCGGCAGCGGCCGTTTGCAACAGCTTTCAGGTCTTAACGCGGTATCGCCATGAATATGCAACCAAAGCCGAATGTGCTTGCCCCCCCTATGCCAAAGTCGCTGGCCGAAACTGGGCTGTCGATGGTGATGATGCGCGACATCCTGCTGAAAACCATGTTCCGCATGAACATGAGTCTGGTGTCTGATCTGGCCCGTGCCGTCAGCCTGTCGGTGCCGTTGACGCAAGAACTGATCGACATTGCCCGTGGACAAAAGCTGGTCGAGGCGACGGGCACCCTGCACGCCGGATCAAGCAGTGAAATGGGGTATCAGCTGACCGACAGCGGCAAATCCCGCGCGCTGGATGCATTGTCACAATCGGAATATTACGGGGCCATGCCCGTGCCTTTGGCCGATTACGGCCAACAGATGAAGCGCCAGTCTGTGCGCGACATCAAGCTGACCCGCGATCAGCTGGTGGGCGCCATGGGGCATCTTATCCTGCCGCCTGATCTTTTGGGCCACCTTGGCCCTGCCGTCACCTCGGGCCGGTCAATTCTGCTCTATGGCCCGCCGGGTAACGGCAAGTCCTCGATCTCGAACGGCATCCGCGCCGCCATGGGGGACAAGATCTATATCCCTCGGGCGATCGAGTATTCGGGGCAGGTGATCACGGTCTATGACCCTATCGTGCATTCCGCCGCCGAAGAACAGACCGACGACCCCAACAGCCTGCGCCGCACCGGCAACCGCTTTGACAACCGCTATGTCTATTGCGAGCGCCCGACGGTGATCACCGGCGGTGAACTGACGCTGGATATGCTGGATCTCAAGTATAACCCGGTTGCCCGCACCTATCAGGCGCCCTTGCAGCTTAAGGCTTCGGGTGGGATCTTCATCGTCGATGACCTTGGCCGTCAAGCCGAACCGCCGCAAAAGCTGGTCAACCGGTGGATCGTGCCGCTGGAAGAAAGCCGCGATATTCTGGCGCTGCAATCGGGCGAAAAATTCACCGTGCCGTTCGATACGCTGGTGATCTTTTCAACGAACTTCCACCCGAATGAAATCTTTGACGGCGCGGCCCTGCGGCGGATCTTTTTCAAGATCAAGGTCGATGGCCCGACGCAGGAAATGTTCCTGCGCATCTTTGCCATGGTGGCCCGCAAAAAGGGCATGCCGCTGAACGAAGGCGCGCTGCTGCACCTGCTGAAAACCAAATATCCGACGATCAACAACATCTTTGCCAACTATCAGCCGGTGTTCCTGATCGATCAGATGATGGCCATCTGTGATTTTGAGGGCCTGCCCTATCAGATGACGCCCGATCTTATCGACCGGGCTTGGGCCAATATGTTCGTCAAAGACGAAAAAATCGCCAAATAATCGGCGCGCCCGTCAGAACGGCGGGCGACGCACCCCGGTTTCGGTGATGATCACATCCAACTGCTGATCCGTCGGCTCGATCGGCACTTGGGGCAATTGCTGGGCGTCAAAGGCGAAACCCACGGCCAAGGTGCTGTGCCGTGCCCGCAGCCCCTGAAGCGTGCGGTCATAGAACCCGCCGCCATAGCCCAGCCGATAACCACGCGCATCAAAGCCAACCAAAGGCACGATCAGCACGTCGGGATCCAGCCACGCCCCATCCGCCGGGATCAGGGCGCCAAAAGCCCCCTCTTCCATCGCGCAACCGGGTGTCCATTCGCGAAATTTCAACGCCTGCCCCTTGCCGATGATCACTGGCACACCCACCGGCCCATCATGCGCAGACATGGCAGGCAGGGGGTCAATCTCGGTGCGCATGGGCATATAGCCCGCCAAGACCTTGCCGCGAAAAGGGGCAAGAAAATCGGCCAAAATTTCGGCCGCCTGCCCCTGCCCTGCGGCAAACGCGGCTTTGCGGGCCGCAAATGCCGCCCGGCGCGCTGCGGCCTTTTGTTCGGTTACAACAGCATCCATGATGCAAGCCCCAGAAAGGTAAAGAACCCAACCACATCCGTCACCGTGGTGACAAACGGCCCCGAAGCCAGCGCCGGGTCGATGTTGAACCGCTCCAGCACCATCGGAATCACGATCCCGCCCAGCGCCGCGGCCATCAAGGTGAATACCATGGCAAGCCCGATCACTGCGGCCAAAACCGGCACGCCGAACCACACCGCCGCCACCCCGGCCATGACCAGACCAAAGATCAACCCGTTCAGTGCGCCCACGGCAACTTCGCGCCGAATGACGCGCGGCGCGTTCTGCGCGGTCAAATCGCGCGTGGCAATCGCCCGCACCGCAACCGTCATCGACTGCGTGCCAGCATTGCCGCCCATGCTGGCCACGATGGGCATCAACACCGCCAGCGCCACCATTTCATTGATCGTTTCGGCGAACAGGCTGATCACGACGCTGGCCAGAATGGCCGTCAGCAGGTTTACGAACAACCACAGCGCCCGGCCCTTGGCCGCCTCCAGCACCGTATCTGACAGGCTGGATTCATCATCCACACCGGCCATCCGCAAGATATCTTCCTGATGCTCTTCATCCAGCACGTTCATCGCGTCGTCGATGGTGATCACCCCGACAAGACGATCGTTTTCATCCACAACCGGGCAGGAAATCAGGTGATACTGATTGAACAGATAGGCGACATCGGCCTCTGGCTCGGTCGCCTCGACCGTGCGAAAGCTGTCTTCGACAATATCCTTCAACTTGACCTCGCGCCGGGCCGACAAAAGCCGCCCCAGCGTGATATAAGACACCGGCTTCATCCGAGGGTCGACAAGGATGACATGATAGAACTGGTCGGGCAGAAAATCGGCGCTGCGCAGATGGTCGATCATCTCGCCCACCGTCCAGTGTTCGGGCGCAACCACCACCTCGCGCTGCATCAGACGACCAGCGGAATACTCCGGGTAAGACAGCGCCCGTTCCACGGCAACGCGGTCAGCCGATTCCAGCGCCGACAGGATCACCGCTTGTGCCGGGGCTTCAAGGTCTTCCAGAATATCGACAACGTCATCGGTATCCAGATCGCGAACCGCCTCGGCCACCACCTCTGGCGGCAGGGATTCGATCACCTCTTCGCGGATCGAATCCGAGATTTCCGACAGGATTTCGCCATCAATTTCCAGCGAATACAGCCGCAACAGGGCGCGGCGATCATCTTCCGACACCTGTTCCAAAAGGTCGGCGATGTCAGCAGCGTGCAGGGGTTCCAGCAATTCGGCCACAAGGGCGGCATTGCCCGCCTCGACAGCATCCAGAACGGCCTCTACCCGGCGCACATCCAGGCCTTCTTCTTCTCTTTCCAGAATGTCGTCGGCCATTATCCCTCCAGCATTACCCGGACCCTGACGAAAGCAGTTTCGGGAAAACAAGGCGACCGGGCAAATTTACCCCGCAGCCTAGACCAGATACACTGCGGGCAAGCAGGGCGAAAGGGCAAGGCATGAAACTCCTTCTTGGGCAGGTTCTCCATTTCACGTCAGATCCCTTTGTCGATGGGCCGAGTGCCGCGCGGCTGGATGAGGCTGTGCTGATCGAGGCGGGCAAAATCCGCGCCATCGGCCCCTCTGCGCGCCTGCGTGCGGATCATCCGCAGGCCGAAATCATTGACCATGGACAGGCGCTGATCAGTGCAGGCTTTGTCGATGCCCATGTGCACTATCCGCAAACCGCCATCATCGCCTCTTGGGGCAAGCGGCTGATCGACTGGCTGAACAGCTATACCTTTCCCGAAGAAATGCGCTTTTCGAACATTGCTTATGCGCAAGACGTGGCAGATCGCTATATGGATTTGACACTTTCGAATGGCACGACGTCTTTTAGTTCGTATTGCACCATTCACCCCGAAAGCGTGGATGCACTTTTTACCGCTGCCGCGCGCACGAACAGCCGCATCTGGGCAGGCAAGACCTGCATGGATCGCAACGCGCCAGAGGGCCTGCGTGACACGCCCCAATCGGCCTATGACGACTCGGCCCGATTGCTGACGAAATGGCACGGGGTTGGTCGCGGCTCGTATGTCATCACCCCGCGCTTTTCCCCCACCTCTACCAAAGATCAACTTGCTGCCCTTGGCAGTCTTTGGGCACAGAACCCTGACTGCCTGATGCAGACGCATCTTTCGGAACAGGTCGATGAAATCGAATGGGTGCAATCGCTGTTCCCCACCGCGCGCGACTATCTGGACACCTATGAACGCCACGGCCTGTTGGGCAAGGGCGGGCTTTTCGGCCATGCAATCTGGCTGACAGATCGGGAAAAAGACCGCCTGCGCGAAGTTGATGCCAGCCTGATCCACTGCCCCACCTCTAACACGTTCATCGGCTCGGGCCTCTTCGCCATGGCGTCCCTGAAATCGGCGGGCCACCGCATCGGCCTGGCCACGGACACCGGCGGCGGATCTTCCTTTTCCATGCTGCGCACCATGGCCGCCGCCTATGAGGTGGCGCAGCTGTCGCACACGGCCCTGCATCCGGCCGCGCTGTGGTGGCTGGCCACTGTCGGGTCGGCCCGCGCCTTGCGTGCGGATCATCTGATCGGCAACATCGCGCCGGGGCACGAGGCAGATCTGGTGGTGATCGACCTTGCCTCGACCCCCGCCATTGAACAGGCCAGCAGACGGGCGACCGATATCTGGCAAGCGGTTTTCCCGACCATCATGATGGGGGATGATCGGGCGATACGTCAGGTCTGGGTGGCCGGAAAACCCGTGCGCGGCTGACAGGCCGGTTTAGTCAAAGCCAAATTCCCAGCCATCGGGCACGAAATCGAACTTCAGCCCGATTTCGCTTATCTGCCGCTCAACCTCCCAGATCGCATCGGGTGTCATGCGGATGGCGGACTTGGTGGCCACGATCAACGTCTCGCCTTCGCGGTCACGCTCGGTCTTGAAGCCTTGGGCTGACAGGGCTTTTTCAGCCGCACCCCAATTTGCGTCTGCCCCTTCGGCCAGCAGGTAAACCTCAAGAATGGAAAGGTCGGGCAGCGTTTCGCCCAGCTTTTTCAATTCGTCAAAGGTTTCAAACGTCTCGCGCTTTTGGCCATCAAAATCGTGTTTCATGTCACTTCCTAAGCTTTCCGGCCAATGCGGTCTGGCGCTCGATGACCCGGGGCAGATCTATCGTAGCCACCTGCCCCGATGCAACCACCCTGCGCCCCTCGACCAACAGATCGCGCACCCGCATCGGGCCGCAGAAGATCAGCGCCGCCACCGCATCCCAGTGCCCCGCAGCCTCAATGCCCGACAGATCCCAGATCGCCAGATCGGCGCGCTTGCCCACGGCGATCTGGCCGCAATCGTCCCGCCCCAGCACCTGCGCCCCGCCACGGGTGGCAATCTCCAGCGCCTCACGCGCGCCCATGGCGTCGGCACCCAGACTGACACGTTGCAGCAGCATGGTTTGCCGTGCCTCGGCCATCAGGTTGCCGGCATCATTGCTGGCCGACCCATCAACCCCCAGACCAACCTTGACACCCGCATCCCGCATCGCCCGCACGGGGGCGATGCCACTGCCCAGCCTGCAATTCGAGCACGGGCAATGCGCCACACCCGTTCCGGTTCGGGCGAACAGATCGATCTCTTGCCCATCCAGTTTGACGCAATGCGCATGCCAGACATCAGCACCCGTCCAGCCCAGATCTTCGGCATATTGGCCCGGACGCACCCCAAATCGCGCCAGACTATAGGCAATATCCTCATCGTTTTCGGCAAGATGCGTGTGCAACATCACGCCCTTGTCGCGGGCCAAAAGCGCCGCGTCGCGCATCAGATCGCGGCTGACCGAAAACGGCGAACAGGGGGCCAATCCAACCCTGACCATGGCCCCCGGTCGCGCATCATGAAAGGCGTCAACGACGCGGATCATGTCGTTCAAGATCGCCGGTTCGGTTTCAACCAGACTGTCAGGCGGCAGCCCACCAAGGCTTTCGCCAATGCTCATGGCGCCACGGGTGGGGTGAAAACGCAGGCCAATTTCGGCGGCGGCGTGAATTGTATCCTCTAGCCGGCTGCCGTTTGGGTAAAGATACAGGTGGTCTGACGTCAATGTGCAGCCAGACAGCGCCAGTTCAGCCAACCCGACCTGCGCACTGACGAACATCTCCTCTGGTCCGAAACGGGCCCAAATCGGATACAGGGTCTTGAGCCAGCCAAAAAGCAAGGCGTCCTGACCGCCGGGCACAGCGCGGGTCAGAGTTTGGTAAAGGTGATGGTGGGTGTTCACCAGGCCCGGCGTCACCGCGCAACCTTGGGCCAAAATCTCTTCCGCCCCAGAGGCTTGCAAGCCATGACCAACCGCTGCAATCGCCCCGTCGCGGATCAGGATGTCAGCCCGCTGCAGTTCGCGACGGTCATCGTCCATCGTGACGATGACATCCGCTTGTCTGATCAAGGTATCGGCCATCGGTGGTTCCCTGCCCCCCTTCGCTGGTACCTGCCGCAGGACGACAGAAGGGGAAAGGACCGCGCCCGCAGATCAAGTCTTAGCCAGCACAGGGCCGACGCGCAACCGGCTGTCAGCCGTTCAGCAGCGCCATAACCTCGGCATGAATGGTGCGATTGGCGGCGGCCAGCACTTGCCCACCCTGATGGCACGGGCCGCCCTGCCAATTGGTGACCACGCCACCAGCCGCTTCGATGACCGCAATCGGAGCCTGCACATCATAGGCCTGCAAGCCAGCCTCGACGACGACATCAATCATCCCGGCGGCAATCAGGCCATAGGCATAGCAATCCGTGCCATAGCGCGTCAGCTTGGCCTGCGCCGAAACGCGGCGAAAGGCCTCGGCCTCGGCGGCGGTGCCCACTTCGGGAAAGGTGCTGAACAAGATGGCCTGCGACAGCGGCCTTGCAGGCCGGGCTTTCAGCGCGGCTTCACCTGACGGGCCCACAACTCGGGCACGGCCAAAACCACCCTCAAAGCGTTCACGGATATAGGGCTGATCGATCAGGCCATAAATCGGCCCAGAGGCATCGGCGACCGAGATCAGAACGCCCCAAGTGGGGGTGCCCGACAGATAGCCGCGCGTGCCATCAATCGGATCAAGCACCCATGTCAGCCCCGATGTGCCCGCAACTGCCCCAAACTCCTCTCCCAAAACCGCATCCATCGGGCGCCGTTCTGCCAGAATGTCACGCATCTTTTGTTCAGACAGTCGATCCGCCACCGTAACAGGATCAAAGCGGTCGCTTTCCTTGGTATCGGCATCCAGACCGGCGGTGCGGAAATGCAGCAACGTCGCCTCACGCGCGGCATCGGCCAAGGCGTGGGCGGTGGATACAAGCTGATCAATGGTTTCAGGCGAAAGTCCGGGCATCTGCTCACCTTGCAAAAATGGGGCAAGACACCCCGCAAGGGGCGCTAACGCCGCCCCCCGCGCAGGTCAAGAAAAATGCGTCACGCCACGTCGCTGAGAACGCGCGCCAGATCAAACAGGCGCCGCCGTTGGGCCTCGGGGATGGCGTAGTAGGACCGGACCAGTTCCAATGCCTCTTTATCGGCCAACATATCCCCACCGGGGGCCGCCGCAGAAGCACCTTCGCCAGACAACCCTTCAAAAAAGAAGGCAATCGTCACCCCAAGGGACTGAGCAATATCCCAAAGCCGAGAGGCGCTGACCCGGTTCATGCCGGTTTCATACTTTTGAATTTGCTGGAATTTGATTCCAACCTTGTCCGCCAGTTGCTGCTGGGTCATGCCAACCATCCAACGACGATGGCGAATACGCTTGCCAACATGGGCATCGACAGGGTGCTTCATAATTTGCTCCGTACCAAGTTATTCATTCTGTAACATGCAACAAGCGTGCCAATTATGGAATTGTTTCCAATTGGCGCCACTCACTGCTCAATCCGGACCGATTTTCACCCAATCCAGTCGATGCTGTTGCACAAGTGAATCACAATCCACCTTCACGCAAAAGAGGCAGGACGCTCACCTGACACGCGCAAAACGAGTATTTCCTTTTGCAATGCAATTTGCAACGATTCTCGGCGCATCCTCGCATTCTGCACAACTGTTTGGCTTTGCGCGCAAGAAAATGTCCAGCTAGAAAGCAGTATTGACAGGAAAGGTGAAATTATGCGCCGATGGTTGATCGAAAATTTCAATGACGCCCCCAGACTGACAACCTGTGACATCGCCACCCCAAAGGCTGGCGAGGCACTGGTGCGGGTTCACGCTTGCGCATTGAACTTTGCCGATCTGCTGATGGCACAAGGCAAGTATCAGGAAACACCGCCAACACCCTTTGTCCCCGGCCTTGAGTTGTCGGGGGTCGTGACCGCCCTTGGCCCTGACACCGCAGGCCCCGCGATCGGCACCCGTGTTGCCTGTTACGCAGGCCAAGGCGGCCTGGCCGATTATGCCTGCCTGCCGGCCGACCGATTGCTGCCCCTGCCCGACGTGATGCCTTTTGATGATGCGGCGGCCTTTCTGGTGGCTTATGGCACGTCGCATCTTGCGCTGTCGCACAAGGCCCGGCTTGCACCTGGTGAGACTTTGCTGGTTTCGGGGGCCGCAGGGGGTGTTGGACTGACCGCGGTAGAGTTGGGCAAGCGGATGGGCGCGCGCGTTGTTGCCACGGCCCGCGGGCCGGCGAAACTGGACATCGCAATGCAAGCGGGGGCCGATAGCGTCATTGATAGCGACGCGCCCGATCTGAAGCAGCAGTTGCGCGACCTTGGCGGCATAGATGTGGCCTATGATGCGGTCGGCGGCAGCGCCTTTGACACCGCCCTGCGCGCGATGCGGCCGGGTGGCCGAATGCTGGTGATCGGCTTTGCCAGCGGCAGCGTGCCACAAATTCCGGCAAATCACCTGCTGGTCAAGAATGTTGATGTGATGGGCTTTTGGTGGGGCGGATACTTGCATTTTGCGCCCCGGCTTTTGACTGACAGCCTGGCCACCCTGTTCGACTGGTATCAGGCGGGCGGCCTGCGCCCGCATATCTCGGCCCGTCTGCCCCTTGAATCGCTGCCCGAGGGGCTGGAGATGCTGCGCAGCCGCAAGGCCACCGGCAAGGTGGTGATTCAGATCGCCTGACCCACCAGCGCAGGCTTGCCCGCCCGCGCGGCATAAGACCGACGGATCAATCCCGCCAGTTCCGTCACAGTCGGGCTGTGCACGGGCTGGGCCACATACAGATTCACCTTCATCCGCTTGAGTTCAGGCAAGGCCCCCCCGTGGGTCACCTTTTCGACATAAGGCGGTTCTGATCCCGCCAGCACGGTATGCACCGCAAGGTCGGCGCTGACGCTGGCCTCAATGGTCCGGGTCGAGTCGCTCTCGACCGCCATCTGCCAGGGAATGCCCGCCACATCCAACGCCGATTGAACGCTTTGACGGAAGATGCAGTTATGTTCATAGGCCAGCCGCAGGGGGCGTTGACGCCATGCCGTGCCGCCGGGGGCCCCAACCCAGATCAGCGGCAACTCGGCCAGGGTTTCCCCGGCCGGGTCCACACCATCTTCGGTGGTCAGGATGATATCGCATTCGCCCCGCCCAAATTGCGCCTTGAGCACGCGGGTAAACGAAGAAATCAGCGTCACCTTCATCTTGGGATAATTTCGCGCAAAATGCTGCAAAACCTGCGGGATCACCGGGTAAACAATGTCATGCGGCACCCCCAGCACAATCTCGCCATCATGCGGGTCACGCGTCAGCCGCCCCATCACCTCGTCATTCAGGGCCAACATGCGGCGGGCATAGCCCAGCAATTGCTCGCCTGCCGCCGTCAGCGAAACCTGACGCCCTGACCGATCCAGCAATTCAACGCCCAGCATCTCCTCCAGCCGCTTGATCTGCATCGAAACGGCGGATTGCGTCAGGTTCAAAAAGCCCGAAGCGCGCGTCACACCCCCCGCGTCAGCCACGGCCACGAAAGACCGAAGGGCGACCATGTCGAGATTGCGCGGCATATCAAGATTCCTGATTCCAGACTTCAAAACCATTCACTTCACTTATACATCGCGACACCCTATATCGTGCAAGGAAATTGATGCAGGCGCCCGATGGAGTCGCGCGCTGCAAGACCTCTGAAAGGAAAAGACCATGTTTGCCTCGCTCCACACCGCGACGCTGGCCACCCGGCGGGTTCAGTCGGTTGGCAGCGCCCCGCGCCTTCTGACGCTCGTGCGTGCTGCCCTTGCCGCGCGCCGCCAGCGCCAGTTTCTGGCCCGGCTTGATGACCGCACGCTGATGGATATCGGCCTGACACGGATGCAAGCTAGTGTCGAAGCTGAACGCCCGCTTTGGGAAGTGCCGCCAGCCGCCACGCGCGCTTGGGCCCTTTAAGAATCGGCCGCAGAAATCTGTTCCGCAAAACGCGAGTTTTCTGCCAAACCGCTTGAAATAGCCCCACAGGCTTCCGATATTGAACCCGAGCCTTGGTCTGATCAGTCAGACAGGGGCAACGGTTCAACTTCGGAGGCTTTATATGGCTGAGTATAACACGATCCGCACGGCCGGCGCAGGCGCGCAGGCCGCCGCACAAATTGACGTGGGCCTTCGCGCCCACATGAACAAGGTTTACGGCCTGATGTCCGTGGGCATGCTGCTGACGGGCGGCGTTGCTTGGGCTGTTGGCACCTCGGATGCCCTGCTGTCGATCTTCCGTGACCCGGTCACGCTGTCGCCCAACATTCTGGGCTGGATCGTGATGTTTGCCCCGCTGATCATGGTGTTTGCCTTTGGTGCAGTTCTGCAGCGCCTGTCCGTCGCGGCGGCGCAGCTGTTCTTCTATGCCTATGCCGCTGTCATGGGCCTGTCGCTGGCCTGGATCTTCAAGGCCTTTACCGGCGTGTCGATCGCCCAGACCTTTTTGATCACCTCGATCGCCTTCGCGGGCCTGTCGCTTTACGGCTACACGACCAAGAAGAACCTGTCGGGAATGGGCACCTTCCTGATGATGGGCTTGATTGGCCTGATCGTGGCGATGGTCGTCAATATCTTCCTCGCCTCGTCGGCCCTGGCCTTTGCCATCTCGGTCATCGGTGTGCTGATCTTTGCGGGCCTGACTGCCTATGACACGCAGAACATCAAGAACACCTACATCGAACATGCGATGGCGATGGATCAGGAATGGCTGGGCAAGGCCGCCATCATGGGCGCGCTGCAGCTGTATCTCGACTTCATCAACATGTTCATGTTCCTGCTGCAATTCCTCGGCAACCGGGAATAATCAACGCACCAGAACAAAGCTTGGGGCCGCCTTTGGGCGGCCCTTTTCTTTTGCGGCAAAGATGAAATGATGCCCCATCCAAAGGAGCGTCCGATGCCGCATTTCACCCCTGACCAGATCACACAAGACAGTTCCGATGGCACCGGCACCCCCTGCGGCCCCTACCGGGCACATCTGCTGTCAGACACCGGTGGCCTGACGCAATTCGGCGCCTTTATCGAGATCCTGCCACCCGGCTCTCGATCGGCGCTAAAGCATTGGCACGCGGCCGAGGATGAGTTGATCTACATGCTGGCGGGAGTGGTCACCTTGTGCGAAGGCGACAGCCAGACAGTGATGCGGGCAGGCGACACCGCCACCTTCAAGGCCGGCACGCCCATCGGCCATTGCCTTGAAAACCACAGCACGGCCGAGGCGCGTTATCTGGTCGTCGGCACGCGCGCGGCCAGCGATGTGGTCACCTATCCCGACCATGACCGCGTGCTGCGGTTTGATCGCGCGTCACAGACCCGCCACTACACCAGTGCCGCAGGCCAGCCCGCAAACAGCCCCTATGACGACTGACCGGCCCATCAACGGGGCCAGACACGCCAAATGCAAAAGACCGCCCCAAGGGGCGGCCCTATCGCATCAAAGGCAGGCGATCTTACTTGATCTTGCCTTCTTTGTATTCGACATGCTCACGCTTGACCGGATCGTACTTACGCACGGTCATCTTTTCGGTCATGGTGCGGGCATTCTTCTTGGTCACATAGAAGTGCCCGGTGCCCGCCGTCGAGTTCAGACGGATCTTGATCGTCGTCGGCTTCGCCATAGTCGTTCTCCTGCATCGAGGGGCCACAGCCCCCCGCGAAAATCCTTGAAGCCGCCTTTTACTTGGGCGTGGGTCAGAGTCAACAGCGAAACGCCACGTTCGACAGGAAATTGCGCGGATGGCCTATAAGCCGGATTCTGTCCGGGGTTTGGCCTTGCGACCGCCCCCTTGGATGACCATTCCTCTGCCCCCGCCGTTACCGGCGGGATCTAGCTGCCAACCCGGGCCTCTGGGCTGAAGTGTCCCTGCGGAGGTCTCTGCTGTCGCCTTTCGGCAGCCGCAGACCTTTCCGCACAAGGCCCCTATTCGGCATTGCTCCGGGTGGGGCTTGCCGTGCCGGCCCTGTTACCAGAACCGCGGTGAGCCTTACCCCACCGTTTCACCATTGCCCCGCATGCGAGGCTGTCTGTTCTCTGTGGCGCTTTCCCTGGGGTTGCCCCCGCCGGGCGTTACCCGGCACCCTTACTTCATGGAGTCCGGACTTTCCTCGCGCCCCTTGCGGGACACGCGGTCATCCAGCCATCCGCGCGAAACCGGGCTTACGCTTGGGCCGGGGTGGCGTCAACGGTCAAAGCGGCAAGGATTTGCAGATCGCGCGCATCCAGCGGCCCCGTGGCCCAAGGGCGATAGCGCAGGCGCAGGGCGCGCAGCAGCAGATCATCAGGCAGGTCGGTGGCATAGCCAAGCGCAAGCGCAAGCGGGCGAAATTGCGATGGCTGGGGGGCGGCAGGCAGGGGCAGTGATGGCCAAAGGGCCAGCCCCTGACGCGCCAGCCGCTGCCAGTCAAACCGGGGGCCGGGGTCGGATTTGCGGGCCGGGGCCATATCGGAATGGCCGATCACCCCACCGGGCGCAATGGCCCAGCGGTGCATCACCTGCCGCAGCAGCCGCTCAAGCGCCACCATCTGCGGTTCGGGAAACGGATGGTTGCCGCGGTTGGCCAGTTCAATACCGATGGAATGGCTGTTCACATCGGTAATCCCCGCCCATTCGCCCGCCCCGGCATGCCAGGCGCGAAAGGATTCATCGACCAACGCCTCGGCCTGACCAGTTTCAGAAATCAGCCAATGCGCCGAAACCTCGGCGTCAGGATCACACAGGCGATCCCGCGCCGCAGCGCAGCTTTCCATGGCCGTGTAGTGAATGACAATCAACGATGGCTTGGCACCGCCACGCCTTTCCGAAAAATTCGGCGACGGCAGTGTCACCGCAGCCGGAACGGCGACGGATCCCACGCGCAGGCATAGCCATCGCCATCGGGGTCAAGGCCCAAACGGTCACGCTCGGGCCCGCCTTTGGCCAGAAACTCGGTCTGCGCCAGATCAGGAGAGGCATAGCGGGCACATTTGGCCGCCGAGCTGCCCACCCCAAAGGACGACCGCCGATACAATTGAGTGCCCACCGGGTTGGTGGTGGCCAGTGCGTAATCTACGATATTCGGCCCCTGCTCACCCGGGCGGGTTGGCAAGGCGCCGGGTTGAATGACAACATATTGCGCGCGGTTCTGCTCGATGCGCTGCCGATCACTTTCAATCGTTTCACGCTGCGACACCGCCTGAAAATCGTTCTCATCCGAAATGCTGGGGTTCACCGCTGCCATCTCGCCCGATTCTTCGCGGATGTTCGATGGCGCATTGCCGCGCGGCCGCGAGGCTGCGGTTGACGGCACCGTCGGTGCCGCGCCGATCACGGCGGCGGCCGTCGATGGCTGCGACGGTGTTACGGCTGCGCCATCGGCCCGGTCAATCGCGGCCCCCACGACATCGGTCGAAAAGCCCGGCGGAACAATCGGATCCGGGCGGGCCGCTGCCGCCGCCTCACGCTGACGCAGATAGGAGTTATAGTCGCTGTAACCCGCCCCTGCCCCGCTGTCCGGCACTGTTGGCCCACAAGAGGCAAGCACAAGCAAGGATGCAGTCACAAGGCTGGGCAGTCGGGCGGACACAGGCATGTCGATTTGAACCGTTCAAGATGTTAAGCGCGGCCATTACCACCATTTTTGTGGCTTGGCCACAAATCCGGCGGCACGTTCCAGCACATAGGCGTGATTCAGCAGATTTGCCTCATCCCAGGGCCGGCCGATCAGTTGCAGGCCCATGGGCAGGCCCTTGGCATCCTGCCCCACCGGCACAGCCACCCCCGGCAAACCCGCCAGATTAAGGGTAACGGTAAAGACATCCATCAGATACATCTCAACCGGGTCTGCACCGCCCTTTTCGCCCAGACCAAAGGCTGGCGACGGCGTGGTGGGGGCCAGAATCGCATCAATGCCAGCCTCAAAGGCCAGTTCGAAATCACGCTTGATCAGCGCGCGCACGCGACGGGCGCGATTGTAATAGGCGTCATAGAACCCAGCCGACAGCACATAGGTGCCCGCCATGATGCGGCGCTGCGTTTCCGGGCCAAAACCTTCGGCACGGGTCTTTTCATACATCTCGGTGATGCCATCCCCTGCCGCCAATTTGGCGCGATGGCCATAGCGCACGCCATCATAGCGAGCCAGGTTCGACGATGCCTCGGCCGGGGCGATGACGTAATAGGCAGGCAGCGCGTATTTGGTGTGTGGCAGACTGATATCGACAATCTCGGCCCCTGCGTCACGCAGCATGTCCATGCCTTTGTCCCACAAGGCGGCCACATCGGCTGGCATGCCATCCAGCCGGTATTCGCGCGGGATGCCAATTTTCTTGCCCCGGATGTCGCCCGTCAGGGCGGCTTCGAAATCGGGCACGGCAATATCGGCGCTGGTCGAATCCTTGGGGTCATGCCCGGCCATCGCGCCCAGCATGATCGCCGCATCGCGCACCGATTTGGTCATCGGCCCCGCCTGATCCAGCGAGGAGGCATAGGCCACGACACCCCAACGGCTGACGCGGCCATAGGTTGGCTTGATGCCCGTGATACCGCAAAAAGCAGCTGGCTGGCGGATCGAGCCACCGGTATCGGTGCCCGTTGCGGCAAGGCACAGATCCGCCGCCACCGCCGCCGCAGACCCACCCGAAGACCCACCCGGGGTCAGCTTGCGATCATCGACCTGCCAAGGGTTGACCGCCGGGCCATAGCAGGACGACTCGTTGGACGAACCCATGGCGAATTCATCCATGTTCAGCTTGCCCAGCATCACTGCGCCCGCTTCCCACAGCTTGGAGGTCACGGTCGATTCGTATTCGGGACGAAAGCCAGCCAGAATATTCGACCCCGCCTGCGTCGGCACGCCCTTGACGGCGAACAGATCCTTGATGCCCACCGGAATGCCGCACATTGCGGGGGCCTCGCCGGTTTTCAGCCGCTCATCCGCCGCGCGGGCCTGTTCCAGCGCCATTTCAGGGGTTTTATGCACAAAGGCGTTCAGCGCATCGCCCGCATCCATGGCCGTCAGGCAGGCCATGGTCAGATCAACGGCCGAAATCTCGCCCTTTTTCAGCGCATCCCGCGCCGCTTCGATTGTCCAGCCATTCGCGCTCATTCCACCACCTTCGGCACTGCAAAGAACCCTTCGCGCGCATCGGGCGCGTTTTTCAGGACAGCGTCCTGAATGTTGCCATCTGTCACCACATCGGCCCGCCGCTTCAGCCGCTGCGGCGTGACGCTGGTCATCGGGTCAACCCCGGTCACATCCACTTCGTTCAGCTGTTCCATAAAGCCAAGGATCGACGACAATTTCTGCGCCAAGGCGGGCAGATCGGCGTCTTCAACCCGGATACGGGCCAGTTTTGCCACTTTGCGGGCGGTGTCGATATCGATGGACATGGGGGTTCCCTTTCCTTCACTGCGCCTCGTTTAGCCCCGCACCATCGGCCCTGCAAGGCCGAAGCCCCGCCTCAGCCTGCCAAGGCATCAGCCACGGCAAGGTCGGCCATGCGCAAAATCGCCTCGCGGGTGCTGGCCACGGCAATGAAACGGCCGTTGTGACAGAACTTGGCCCCCGCCACCCCGCTGGCCGATTCAAGTGCCGCATCGGTCAGCCCGGCCCAGGCGGCAGGCAAATCGGCGCGCAGGGCAAAGCTGCCCTCGCTGACGCGAATACCGTTCAGCGCCCAGTCTTCGTCACGGGGGTGGATGACGAACAGCAGATGCGACGCCCCTGCCCGGTCAATCGCCGCGCGATAGGGCATGCCCATCGGCAGCTCCAGCACGGCTGACTGCCCGGCATTGTCGATGGCGGCCAGAACCACATCTTCTGCCCGAAACTTGGCCAGCAATTGGGTGATCGTTGCATCGACAAAGGCACGGGCCACCGGCATGGCCTGCGCAAAGGCTGCATCTTCCGCCGCTGTGCTGCGATCATCATAGGGGGGCTTCAAACGCTCTAGCAAAACCGGCAGCGTCAGCCCCACCAGCGGGCCCGCAGCCGATGGATCCAGCGCCCCATTGTCCAGCAGATCAACAGGCAAAACAAAATCGAGGTCAAAGGCTGCGTGCAGCGCCGCCAGATGATCGGCTGGCACGGCCATGCTGCGCAGATAATCGGCCCCGAAATGCTGCCAGATCAGCCCGAAAGAGCTGTAGGGCTGCCCATCGGGGCGCAAGGGGGCCGGCTTTTGGTGGTGATCAAAGATCGCCTGGGCCGGATCATAATCGCGGCCCACGTCATAAATCACCCGATCGGCGGCCGGGGTAATCCAGTCTGGCGCACGGGTGCGCACCACTGACGCCTCTGGAAACAACCGGGTCAGAATGACCGAGCTTAACAGCTCATCCGCATGAAAGCCGCCGGAATGTGTCACCAGATACTGTGGCTTCATGCAGTCGGCCTGCTTTCAGTGGTTTGGCCCAACGGCCTGAATGTTGCGAAAGGGTGCTGTGACAACGCCCCGGCACATAGTTTGCTGGCTGTTGATCGGGCTGAAGTTGCCGCGATGAAGCCATGATATCGCATATAAATCAGAACATTACAATTCACCCATGTGAGACCGGCATAAAGATCCCACGAAAATCGGTAAACCTTATCGACCTTTAAGAAGGCAGCAAGAAAAAGGCAAGCCGAAGCGGGCCATTGACTGTTTCTTGTGGCGTTGGTCAGGCCACCGTTTTCGCGGAAATCAGAGAGCCGACATCGACGTAAATCGCGCCAATGCCCGATCGCTCCGGATTTCGGAAGGCGGAAATGCTTCCTTTGAGAACTGCCGCAAAAAGCAGATCGAACCGCCCGGCACCACGTTGGCTGGCATACGAAAGCGGATGAAGGCGGTTGTCGGAGCATTCCGGGATGTCCGGAAGCCTGGCGAGTGCCTCGAGGATCTCGTCGAGATGGGAACGGCCAAAGAGGACCTGGCGGACGGACCCGGGCGCATTTCTCGGGATCAAAGGCTGGACAAGGCCCTCCCGATAGAGTTTTTTTTTGCCGCTTGGTCGCCCCAAGGTAGTCTGGGACATCCCGCAAGGGAATTGCCGTTGCAAAAGCCTCGACCAGTGGAACCGTCCGAGCAACCTCAAAGACCATGTTTCCGACGTCCTTCTCAGTGGCATTGCCCGAGATGACCTCCATCTTCCGGAGAATGCGTGATAAACGTGGCCGCTCAATGCCAAGGGTCGCGGACAGGCTATAAAGGCTATGATACCGCCTCTCGTTCACTTCGACATCAAGGACCCTGGTCCCCGGCTCTACAGCGGAATGCTTGATGATATGGTCGCGAAGAATGTCGCGGATGGGTCCCGGATCAAGCGCGTTGCAACGACGATCCAGCCAATCAAAAAGCTGACCATATTGCGCGAGCGATCCTGCCTGAACCGCCGTTGCGGAAGAACTGCCGCGAATGGTGTCGAGGGCCTCTTCGATTGCCTCAGGGCCATCACTGTAAATGGCAAAGCCTATATCGGTCGCTTCTTCCGTCTCGGGGGCTGTCAACTTCGTGATGGCAACCTTATGGCCATGCTGCAAGATGGCGCCCAGCATTTCTGAGGCATCGAGGACCTGCTCGATGGTCTGACCGTCCATCCAGGTCTTTTCGGTGATCTTTCTTCCATCGAGCCGATCACGAAGCCAAGGCAAGTATGCCACGCCTTCAGCTTCGGCATCGAGGCCCATCCTCAGCACGCGATCAGCCAGACCAAGGCGCAAATTCGTTTGGCCAGCATTGGCCGCATCCATGAGCCAAATGTCATGGCGATCGCAGCGTGAGACATGGCGAAAGCCCCAGATCAGGCGGAAACGATAGTTCTCCAAACCGCCATCCTCATTAAGGCAAGCCGGACAGTAGCGGTTTGCTTGCTGGCTCAGGAAAGACTTTGAGATGGCCTCCCCGCGGAAACGCGCACCCCGTTGGGACACCCGAACGGACGCCCGTTGCAGGGCCTGAGAAGGCAGGCCGACAGCCTCGGCGAAGCCGTCCACGCTCTCCTCATGCCCAGACACGAAGTGCTGGCGGTTGATGCCGAAATCGCGGAGGAGGCGATCCATGCCATCGCCCGTGTGGAACATGGACAGGCGGTCCGCATAGGAAAGAAGCGTCTCTTCCGGATCAAGCGGAAAGGGCGGCCAAAGAGCCATCACTGCCCCCAACCGATAGCGAGAAGTTCCGACTTCACGGAAGCCCAATCAGAATTCTCGAAGGGGGTACGGTCAATGCCTCCATAGGATTTGCGGAATACCCGATCAGCCGCATCAAGCGTGACATTCCTTTGCTTCCTGATCAGAGCCGCACGCAAGATTTCCTTTGCAAGCCCGATGCTTTTCCCGACCTGTCCATGCTCCGCAAAGAGAATACGCTCAGGCAGCATATCCTCCTCAGAGACGTGAAGCCCAAGGATGTCGGCAGATTTGACGTAGTTCCTTCCAAAGGTTGCAGCTCCCCTTGTGGTTCTGGACCTGCGGTATGAAGCCCGCGACATCGACCAGCGCGTCGCCTCGCCCAAGAAGATCGACGAATGGTTCGAAGCCAAGACCAGGGGCCTGACCCCGGTGGCCAAGGCGACCCTGAAACAGCGTTGGGGCACCTTGCAAAGGGTGCTTTCCTCAAAGGATCGGCTGCAGCAAATCGCCAGTGACATCATCATGGATATGGAGGTCAAGCCTCGCCTGAAGGCCGGGCGGGGCAACGCCATGCTGGTGGCGGGGTCGATCCCCGAAGCGTGCAGGCTGTACGAGATCTTCCGCAACTCCGGTTCAGATCTCGCCGGCAAATGCGCCATCGTCACCTCTTACACACGCAATGCCTCGGAACTGACCGGCGAAGAGGCTGGGATGGGGGAGACGGAGAAACAATTCGTCTATCGTGTCTATGACCGGTTGATGACCGATCTGGGCTCGGATGAAGAGGCCTACGAGGCCGAGGCCCTGCGGAAATTCCGCAAAGAACCGGCGCAGATGAAGCTGCTGATCGTCGTCAGCCGCCTGCTGACCGGGTTCGATGCGCCGACCGCGACCTACATCTACATCGACAGGCAGATGCGCGACCATGGGCTGTTCCAGGCGATCTGCCGGGTGAACCGCCTTGATGGCGAAGACAAGGATTACGGTTATGTCGTCGACTACAAGGACCTTTTCAAGAACATCGAAACAGCCGTCGAGGATTACACCTCGGGCGCCTTCGACGCCTTTGATGCGGCCGATGTCGAAGGGCTAATCTCGTCGCGGGCGGAACAGGCGGGTTTCGACCTGATGACCGCCCGAGATGCCTGGTTCGGATTGTTGGACCCTGTCGAGCAACCCAAGGGCGATGAACAGATCCTTGCCTATTTCTCCAGCCCCGGAGGATGGGAGGTAGACCCTCAAGCCGATGAAAAGGCTCGCCGACGGCAGGCCATGTACCGATTGGCAGGAGCCTATGCCCGGGCATTTGCTTCCGTGGCTGAAGATCCGGCCTCCTCCGGCGTGAATGACCTTCAGCTGGCGCAATATCGGGGCGAGGTCGATCGGGCGATATCGCTACGTGATGCCGTGCGATTGCACAGCGGTGATGCCGTCGACATGAAGCAGTTTGAACCTGCGATGCGACACCTGATTGACACCTATATCAAAGCCGAAGAATCCGAGGTGATCTCACACTTGGACGATATCAGCCTGATTGACCTTGTTGCCACCAAAGGGGCAGAGGTTGAAGGTGCCCTTCCGGCTTCTCTGAAGAAGAAGCGCGAAAACGTCGCTGAAGCCATCGAAAACAATGTACGCCGGTTGATCATCGATGAAACGCCCGTAAACCCGAAATTCTACGAGCGCATGTCTGAATTGCTGACGGACCTGGTGAAGAAGCGAAAAGACGATGCTCTCGCCTATGCGGAATATCTGGAAAAGATTGCGGAGCTGGTCAGGGCCGTGAAGGCTGGGCATGGCGGAGCCTATCCCCCGACGATGACGTCTCCAGGGCGTAAGGCGCTTTACGATAACCTTGACCAGAATGAAGTGACCGCTTTGGCTGTCGACGATGCAATTCGCAGCACCGCCCAGACGGGTTGGCGCGGCAACAAGATGAAAGAGCGGATGCTGAGCCGAAAACTCAGAGAAACCCTCGGCACCGACGAAGAGGTCGATCGCATCATGGAAATCATCCGGGCGCATGATGAATACTGAAACCATTGAAATCGCAGGAATCTCGGTCGAACTCGTGCGCAAGCCGATCAAGAACCTGCATATCGGCGTTTATCCCCCAGCCGGCCGCGTGCGCGTGGCCGCGCCACCTGCGATCAGCGAAGATGCGGTTCGGGAGAGCGACTTGGCCTGTCCGTGCCTCGATGGGGTATCCGGATCATGAAAACCAAATGGGGAAGCTGTAATCCGGCCCATGGTATGGTCTGGATCAACCTCGACCTGGCCAAAAAGCCGCTCGTCGCGCTGGACTATGTCATCCTACATGAACTGGCGCATTTCATCTCGCCAAAGCACGACGATGCCTTCATCGCCGTCTTGGATCATCAAATGCCGGGTTGGCGGCAGATCCGGGCAGACCTGAATGCCCTACCGCTATAGAGTGGTGCGGAACGTGGATGTGGAATGGTCGTAGGACGGCGGTCAAAGCTGAAAGGGGAATTCCGGCCCATAACCACCGTCGACAGGCTTCGAGCGTGCGCTAACGCCCCGTCCTCTATGCATTCGTATGGTCTGTCTGCTTGCTGCCCTAAAAGCTGCCATTCATTTGGCCTGGCACTGGACCGAATGGACAATCGACATTGCATTGAGCAAGGAGCGACAGCTTTTCGCCTAGCGGTTTCCGCAGACAACGAGTTGATCGAATATCGGACAACCGTTCATGCAGGTTGGCCTGTGCGAGCAGCCGCCGCAGCGGTTGGAGGAAAAGTAACGTCGAAATGAGCGAACGTTTTCCGAGCCGTGCCAGATGTCCAGAAGCGAAGTGTCTTCATCGAGCGTGTCGCCTTCGACTAGGCCGCTCTGAAACGAGCAGGGATAAACTTTCATGTCTTCGGAAACGTATAGAGAGAACCGTCCTGCATCGCAGGCATCCACTAGCGCGTTGTTGGCATCCGTTCTGGCGAACACCCCGCTTACACAACATGCATCGAACCCGACCTTGAGCTTCGCATCAGTTGCGGTGGCTAGGCCGAAGAACTCATCGAGGCGATCGCTATGACGGAGCATCTTTTCCTCAAAGACCTTTCGCCCCGAGGGTTTGTAGTTAAGGAAGATGATCGCGTTGATCTTGCTAAGGAACTGGGGCGGATTGCGGAGCCAGTCGATCGCCGTGTCAACGCTGTCGCTGTCGATGATGAAATGCACATTGGTCTTGATATCGTGATCAGTCAGCAGGCCGATGGTTTCAGCTGTCTCGTGATAAGGAGCGTAAGCAGAGACCGCCACTGCGCCGCAATTGCGACGGGTCGCAGCCAATACCTCGTCGGTCAGTCCGCGTCCGTTGGTAGTGTAGTTTGGGACGATCCCTTTCGCCCAAGTGTAGTCAAGGATTTCGACGAAATCGGGGTGCTGGTTGGGGTTGCCGCCGCCCAGCGCGACTTGGAAAGTCCCCATCTCGGCCGCCTGGTCGATCACGCGCTTGTAATCAGCGAGCGCCATGTGCGACCCATGCCGGGTAGAGCTCTTGTAGCAAAACACGCAACCCTTGTCGCACCAGTTGGTAATTGAAATGTCCATAAGCTCGGGGCCGTGCGGCGACCAGAATGGCTCGCGCTTACCGGGATCGGGGACGCGGGCAAAGAAACCGGTTCGCGCGTTAAAGAAGGTCGAATAGCCGAGATCTTTGTAACGATTGACGCGCAAGCGCGCTTCACCAATAGTTGTCATAGGCATTGATAAAGAACCTTTCAGACTCGATCTCGAAAATCTCAGTGCAAAGCGTCATCTCGGCCAGATTGTTCTCGCTGCTAAAGCGGCCTATCGTGACCGTATCGCCGTTTACGATGCCCTGCTTCATACGATCGAGCACCTCCGGCGTAAAATGTTGCCGGTTCTCCGTTGTGTCGACATCCTCGACTCGCGTCAGGACTGTTCCGCGGTCGATCTGGGTCTTGAGCTCAGCGAACATGGCCTCGAAGAGTGGTGCCACAGGGCTGTCGGGACCGACCCCGGCCGCCGAGAAGAATTCGTCGCGCGACAGCATGTCCCGCGCGATATAGACAAACGAAGTCGACGAACTGTTCGAGACGAAATCCATCTTAATCTTCATGGCCGTCCTCCAGGTTGCGAATGCAGGCGACAACTGTGTCCCAGACATTGTCGTCATAGGCTTCCTCGAGCACGCCTCCGAGTGATTCAACCGCAAGGATGTGCGTCTTTTCGAGTTCGGCCGGGTCCAGATAAACTTCGCGCGTTAGTTCAAGATAGGCCGCGAGCGTCGGATACTCCACGCAATAATATTGGTCATACTGCGCACGCAAGTCGTCCGACCAAACGAACAGTTGGTTGTAGACACCTGTGAACAGCTGCGCGGCGAGCCCGGTCGGCTTGATCTTCAAGGCATGGAGAAATTCGCCGAGCGGCGGAATCCGGCGCACAGGCAGGACTAGAAATCTATCATTCATACCATCGCTACCTCGGATGCTGCGATGTCTGCTAGAAGCAGTTGCACTGCCGTGGCTCTGGCCGGCCCAACAAGCATCAATGCTTTGGCGGAATTGACTGCGCCCCCTGCTTCACGGAATAGGGCGGAGGTGCGTTCGCGTTCCATCCAGCCGGCGTGCGTGGCGGCGTGCAAGAAGAACGCGAGCCATTCCGGTGTGTGTTGCATCAGGCCGCGGCTGCCTTCGTCCCCCCCAACATCGGTCACGAGTTTATCGACACGTCGCCGCCACGCAAGCGGGTCGTAGTCGCGAAGGTCGCCGAAGATATCCTGAATGAAGGCGACGTGCCCCTTGTCTTCGAGGTCGTTCAAGTGGGCGATAAGCAAAGCGATGTTTAGCGACTCGGCTGTGTTGTGCCGGTGAAGCAGAAACAGAGCGACGCGCCGCCGCCGCCGAGCGGAGCTAGCGTCCGATAGAATGGCTTTAACGCGCGCAACGTCTTCGCTTGTTTGCACTGCGGGGGGTAATAGGTGGACGTTGAGACTGAAATGCTCGGCAAAGTTCGCTGCGGCCTCGCAAGCCGCGATCGCGGCGGCCTTGTTCGCTCTGCGCGCGAGCAGATAGGAATAGCGGAAGACGCCTTCATAAACCGGGCTGCCGGGCAAGTGGGCCAACGCTTCGGTCAATGCTCGGGCCTGCTGGGCATCGGCAAGATCGACCAACTGATAGGCGATGATAAAGTCCCTCAGCTCGTCATAGGTGAACGAGATGGCGAGATTGCCCACTCCCGCGAGGCCCTCGCTATCGACTTCCTGCCGTAGGATTACGTCGTCCTCGACGAAGCGCCGGACGACCTCTTGCTCTTGGGCAGTAAAATTGCGCACCGAAAGCTTGGAAAAATCGTCCGCTGCAAGCATCGACGCCGCAATCTTGAACAAGGTAGGCAGGGCACTCGTCCTGTGCTCTAGAGGGAAGGAGTCGATCTTCTTGCGGAGATAGTCGACGAACAGATCGCCCTTGTAGATGTCGGTCACGTGTCCGACATCGCTGCCCTCATGGCGTTCACAGAAGATCCGCAGCAGCAATAAGTCGTTCGCAAGGAACGCCTTCGCGCTCCCCCGCAACGAACCGCTGATGCGAAAATGCGCGAAGTAAGCGTTCAAGAGTCGTGACTTGCTATGCTTGGTCATTTCCGAACGCAAGTCGTTCACGCGGTGGATGTGCACTGCAAATGGCTCGTCCAGAATCGTTGCAAAGCGCTCATCGAAGAATTCGCTTCGGCATGTGATTACAAGCTTGATCCATTCATATTGGGAAACTGCGCTGCAAAATGCCTTGAGTTCTTCGTTGAACGATATGAGGTCGTTAACTTCGTTGATGCCGTCGATGACAATTATGAACGGCTTTTCGACGTCGTGCGCCACCTGTTCGAACAGCGTCAGATAATCGTGCAGTTTGGTGCCGTCGGGCGCGTATCGGTTGTGTTTGATGTAGTCAAACAGCCGGGTGCCCGGCGTGAAACCATTAAGTTGGCGCGCCGGGATGAACAGGCACGGAATTTCGAAAAGCCGAAACTGGTTCTCGACCAAGTCGCACACGAAATTGGTCTTTCCCTGTCCGGCCATACTGGTGATCAAGAAAATCTTGTTGCGGATGAGGCTGATCAGTGCGCGCGCATCGATCAATCGCGATGTTAGCCCGCTGGCGGCACTCTCGAGCCGGAACTGCGCGATCTTCCATCCCGCCGACTCTGGGTTCACAGGTTCGTAGCGAGCCTCGCCGGTCTCGCGCCGCCACGACAGTGGGCGAACCTTTGCCAACTCGACGCCGATCGCTTGGTCAACCTGGTCGAGCCAAACGCCCAATTCGGCGAAGGTTGCCGGCGCAGCGCTGAGCAAGCCGACATCGAACTCCGAAACCAGCTCTGGCTCGCGGGCAATTCTAAGGCTGGGTTTGAGGTGATCATAGCCGAAATTTCGAAGTTTATCCTGTATCTTGCGATAGAAGAACAACGGGTTGGCGAACAGCCTCATCTGCTCTTTGGTGGAGTGCGTTTCCACGAAGATCGTGGGGATATATTTGCGCGACGTCTTTTCAACCTCGATCTTCTCTGTTGAGAAGGCGAGAAATTTGTCGAGCTGCTCGCGGAACTTCACTTGGCTGTCGCGCTTCGCCCAGCCCGACGCGAGATAATGATCGATAGCTTCGAGCTTGGCGGTTTCAAGATGCCGCATCCGCACTAGGACATCGTCCAAATCGATCACGTGCGCTGCAGGATTGAATTGAATCGTGAGCGCCGCGATTGCTCGTTCCAGCGACTTTGCCGTGTACGAGGCCTGCTTCCCAGTCAGCGCAATCACATAAAGGCGATCGAAAGTCTTACTCAAGCTGTGCTCGTGAAACTTCTCGACCGTCTTCAATATCTTTCCGCTTGACCCGTCACTGGTCACCTGAAACGAAATCCTAGTTGTCGTACAGCCGAGGTCTACAGCCGGAAAGTTGACTTGGACTCGGTTCATGTTTTGCAGATCCGGGCAATCGAACACTAGTTTAACAATAGGGATCAGGAAGTCTTCAGTAACCGAATTGATGTCGAAGCGCCCGATGGCGTTAAGCGCCCTGATTTCATGGATCATGCGCGCGGCAAACTTGGCAATATTGTTGAGGTGGTCGTCTCGGTTCATCGGGAGTCCATCGAACTCGGGAATGTTGCGGCAAAGGTGCCGCCAAAATCATACTGTAACTGCTCAACAGGTTGATCCGCGAAGGACATGGAAGCTTCTCCCCTAATCGGCTGAATATCAGGGATAAGGAGGCGCTGCGCAAGCAAGGGCAGATACATGGTGTAACCTGTGTCGCGCTGGCCGGCGTTTTGAGTGGTACGCCGACTCAAGGAGAGCGGACACTGTCGTGCTTGCCGAAGGAGGATCGCTTTCCACAATCCAGCGTTAACAGATGGTAGTCCGGATGTGACCCCTAAGGGGCCGCCCGTCGATCCCACAGCGAACGGCCGCTTTCCGCCCCTAACCGCCTGTGGCGGTTCGCAGGGCCTTTCTGCACTCTTCGGGATTTAGAGCGGCAAGATCTTGCGTGCATGAACAAAGAACAAGGCCGCCCGGCGGCGACCCTTTGCATTCTTCGGTGCGGCAAGCTGAGCTTTGATCAGATGTCGCAAAATACACATGAGTTGCCGTAAGCACCTGCCAAAGGGCCCTTCGCGAAATCTTTACCCGGATTCCGTGGTATCTTTATCCGGATTTACAGCGTCAGTGCGTCCAGGCGCCCTTGCGATCTGTGGCGAAATTCTCGCCATAGCCGCGCTGACGGATGATCGCCTTGCGCGCCTTGGGTTGAACCAGATCATAGTCGATGCCCTTGGCCTTGGCATAGGCCTCGGCGGCCTCGGCGCTGTCAAAGCGCAGTTTCACCTGGGCCTGGGTATCATCCGACGATGTCCACCCCATCAGCGGATCAACCTCACGCGACGAGGCCGGGGCAAATTCCAGAACCCAAGTCTTGGTCTTGGCGGTGCCAGACTGCATCGCTGTCTTGGCGGGCTGATAGATACGGGCGCGCATGGTGTTCTCCGACAAAGCTGTGCCTATATGGGCGAAAAGGGGGGGATGGTTCAAGCACCAAGGCGCCGCACCGCCCCGGTTTCCGGTATTGGCGCTTGAAACAGAACAAAAACGGATCAAATCTACGCCCTTGCAAGGGAATCGTCCAATGCCGCACAACAATACCAACGCCCTGACCGAACGCCCGGACGTCCTGTCCAAGCCCAAGTTAGAGGGCGGCAGGCGGTTTGTCATGCAGACGCCGTTCCAACCGGCAGGCGACCAACCGCGCGCCATCGCGGAATTGGCCGCAGGGGTACTGGCAGGAGAGCATGATCAGGTGCTGCTGGGGGCCACGGGCACCGGCAAGACCTTTACCATGGCCAAGGTGATCGAAGAAACCCAACGGCCGGCCATCATTCTGGCGCCCAACAAGACATTGGCCGCGCAATTATATGGCGAATTCAAAGGCTTTTTCCCCGATAACGCGGTGGAATATTTCGTTTCCTACTATGACTACTATCAACCCGAAGCCTATGTGGCGCGGTCAGATACCTATATCGAGAAGGAAAGCCAGATCAACGAACAGATCGACCGGATGCGCCACTCGGCCACACGGGCGCTGCTGGAACGTGACGATGTGATCATCGTCGCCTCGGTCAGTTGCATCTATGGCATCGGCTCGGTCGAAACCTATTCGGCCATGACACAGGATCTGGTCGTCGGCCAAAGCTATGACATGCGCAAGGTGATTGCCGAATTCGTGGGCCAGCAGTATCGGCGCAATGAACAGGGTTTTCAGCGCGGGTCGTTCCGGGTGCGCGGCGATGTGGTCGAACTGTGGCCCGCCCACCTGGAAGATCGCGCATGGCGCTTTTCGTTCTTTGGCGAAGAGCTTGAATCCATTCTGGAATTTGATCCCTTGACCGGGGCCAAGACCGACACGTTCAAGCAGATCCGCATCTATGCCAACAGCCACTATGTGACCCCGCGCCCCACGATGCAGCAGGCGATCAACGGCATCAAGAAAGAGTTGCGCCAGCGGTTGGATCAGTTGGTGGCCGAGGGCAAGCTGCTGGAGGCGCAGCGGTTGGAACAGCGGACCAATTTCGATCTGGAGATGTTGGAGGCCACGGGCGTCTGCAACGGGATCGAGAACTATTCGCGCTATCTGACGGGGCGTGCCCCCGGCGAGCCGCCCCCCACCCTGTTTGAATTCATCCCCGACAATGCCATTGTTTTTGCAGACGAATCCCACGTTTCAGTGCCCCAGATCGGCGGCATGTACAAGGGCGACTTCCGGCGCAAGATGACGCTGGCCGAGCATGGGTTCCGCCTGCCTAGTTGCATGGACAACCGCCCACTGAAGTTTGAAGAATGGGATGCGATGCGCCCGCAATCGGTGTTCGTTTCCGCCACCCCCGCCGCATGGGAAATGGAGCAAGCGGGCGGCGTCTTTGCGGAACAGGTGATCCGCCCGACCGGGCTGTTGGACCCGGTGGTCGAAATCCGCCCGGTCGAGATGCAGGTGGATGATCTGCTGGACGAAATCCGGCGCGTGGCGGCACAGGGGTTGCGCATTCTGGTCACCACGCTGACCAAGCGGATGGCCGAGGATCTGACCGAGTATTTCCACGAGCAGGGCATCCGCATCCGCTATATGCATTCCGACATCGACACGATCGAACGCATTGAAATCCTTCGGGATTTGCGGCTGGGGGCGTTTGACGTGCTGGTTGGCATCAACCTGCTGCGCGAAGGTTTGGACATTCCCGAATGCGGTCTGGTGGCGATTCTGGATGCCGACAAAGAAGGCTTCCTGCGATCAGAAACCAGTCTGATCCAGACCATCGGTCGGGCCGCGCGCAATGCCGAAGGCCGGGTCATCATGTATGCCGACCGGATCACCGGCAGCATGGAACGTGCGTTGGCCGAAACCAACCGCCGCCGCGCCAAGCAGATCGCCTATAACGAAGAACACGGCATCACGCCGCAGACGGTGAAAAAGAACGTCGAGGATGTGCTGGCGGGCCTGTGGCAGGGCGACACCGACATGAGCCGTGTGACCGCCAAGGTGGAAAAGGCCAATGTCGGCCAGAACCTTGCCGCGCATCTGGATGCCCTGCGCCTGCAAATGCGCAAAGCCGCCGAGAATCTGGAATTTGAGGAAGCCGCGCGCCTGCGCGATGAGGTCAAGCGGCTGGAAGCGGTAGAGTTGACGGTGGCCGATGACCCGCTGGCGCGGCAATCGGTGATCGAGGAAGCCGTTGAAGATGCACAGAAAATGTCCGGCCGATCCACTGCCGGGCGGGCCGGGCAGCGCGGCGGCAACAAGCGGCGGCGCTAATGCGCGGCGATGGCGGTGGGGCCGGTCAAAGCGGCCTCATCCAGCCAGAGCGCGCCCTGACGAAAGCCGCCCCGCACTAGATGGCCGGGCGCACGCACCTCGGGGAAGTCGAGGGACCAATCGCGAAAACGGTCATTCGTGACGATCTTTGCGTTGTTTTCACGGGCCGCGGCAAGAATGATCGGATCGGCCGGGTTGCCCTTTGGCACGACCAGCACCTGATCGCCGGGCAAATCCAACAAACGCGCGAAATGGCGATCATCCAGATAGCGGTCGGTGATCTTGTAGCCAGCATTGGCGTCGAAAATGACACCGGGCTGAAAACCGCGGACGATCAGTTCATCCACCACCAGGCGCACGGTTTCGATCTTGGGCACGTCATCCTGCCAATGCATGACGTTTGACCCATCAATCACCACATGGCGCCGTGCAGCGGTTTTGCGGGCCTTGCGCGCCTGCAACGCATCGCGCAGCACCAAATACAGGCTGGCCAGAACAAGTGCCGTGGCGATGATGATATAATCGCCATAGGCCGGAATCAGCGCCGTTGCCAGCAGACCACAAATCGAAAGCGCCCAAAGCAAAAGGGACGTGCGCATTCAAACATCCATCAAAAAATCGATCGGCTTCAGGTTAAAGCACGCCTGACACTTCATACATGACAGGCTCAAATCCCTTGCACAAGCCATTGATAACCCGGTTCCTCTCACGCATTTCGGGGCTGCGCAGCATGGCCTGATAGGCTGCGCGGTCCTTCCATTGCGAATAATTGCAGATCCGGGTTCTTGCATCGTTAATATGCAGCGCCGCCGCAATGAAACCGGGCTGATGGCACACAACTTCGGTAAAGGCGGATTGCAGGGCCTCGATCAGATCTTCGGCTGTGGCGGGGGTCATCTCAAAAGTCGTGATGACGGTTTGCCCCTGAAACGGATTGGAAATTTGCAACATCTCGGCTACCTCCGATGGCGATCATGCCACAGATGGGCCGTTTATGAAATTGCTGGATCAGAACCACCCGATGTTTCGCAAACCTTGGGTGCGGTGGACAACGGTGCTGTTTCCGCTGTTCTGGGGCGGGGTCGAACTTTGGCTGGGCAACCCCGGATGGGGATTTATCTTTTTCGCAGCAGGGGCTTATGCCTTTTACTGGCTGATCTGGAAAGGGCCGGATCAGCCGTCTTGAAGCAGCAAGGCCACCTCGGCGGCAAGGGCCTGCACTTCGGCGCTGGCGGCCGATTTTCCGGCCTCGACCACGGCCAGACCTTTGCCCAAAGTCTCGGCATAGGCGACACGTTGGCCAAGGGTTGTTTTCGCCACGGCCGAGAGTTTTTCGGCGGCTTCGGCGATCTCTCGGGCCAGATTGGTGTTGGGTTTGACGCGGTTCAACACAACATATGGCCTGCGATTTTCGCGCGCCACAAGATCAAGCACGCCATCGGTGGCCCAAAGATCAACTTGCGATGTGGCAACCGGGATCAGCACCAGATCGGCCTCGCGCAGGGCGGGGCGCAGGTCTGCGTCAACTTTGGGCGGCGTATCCACGATCACCAAGTCATTGGTTTTGCGTAGCTTTTCACATTCATAACTGACGCCCCAGGCGCTTGCGGTGGAAAGGTCAAGGCCGGGGTCGCCCAAGGCCTCGCGCCGGGTCATGAACCAACGGCCAAGGCTGCCCTGCGGATCGGTGTCAAGAAGGGCTATCTTCATGCCCTGCCTCGCAAATTCCACCGCAAGGTTGATCGCCAGAGTGGTCTTGCCGGACCCGCCCTTTTGCTGTGCAACCGTAATGACCTTGCCCATTCCATCCCCCTATGCCGCAGCGCAGCATAGACTGATTCGACCTGCACGAACAGGCCGGAAACGGCGGCGTGGTTCAGCCGTGGGATTGGCGTGGTTTTTCCGTGATACATCTGTGGTCACAGGCGTATCACAGCCCCCAGCGGCACGTCGGGCCGCGCCGGGATGAAAACCGGGCTGGCAGGACGGGTCGGGCTGAAGCCCGACCTAAGGTCAGCTGTCCATCTTAAGCGCGCTGATGAACGCCTCTTGCGGGATCTCGACCTTGCCGAACTGGCGCATCTTCTTTTTACCCGCCTTTTGCTTTTCCAGCAGCTTGCGTTTGCGCGTGGCGTCGCCGCCATAGCACTTGGCGGTCACGTCCTTGCGCATCGCAGACAGTGTTTCGCGCGCGATCACCCGGCCGCCAATGGCCGCCTGAATCGGGATCTTGAACATGTGGCGGGGGATCAGGTCTTTCAGCTTTTCCACCATGGCGCGGCCACGCGATTCCGCGCGGTCACGGTGCACCATGATCGACAAGGCATCGACCGGTTCGTCGTTCACAAGGATCGACATCTTGACCATATTGTCTTCGCGATATTCCGACAGCTGATAGTCAAAGGACGCATAGCCCTTGGTCACCGATTTCAGACGGTCGTAGAAATCGAACACCACCTCGGCCAAGGGCAGGTCATATTCGACCATGGCCCGCGCGCCAGCATAGGTGAGGTTCAGCTGAATGCCGCGCCGATCCTGGCACAGCTTGAGCACATCGCCCAGATATTCGTCGGGCACCATGATGGTGGCCTTGATGCGCGGTTCTTCGATGTGATCGACAAAGGTCAGGTCGGGCATGTCGGCGGGGTTGTGCAATTCGCGCACCTCGCCATCCTTCATGAACAGCTTGAACACAACCGAAGGCGCGGTGGTGATCAGATCAAGGTCATATTCGCGTTCCAGACGGTCACGCACGACCTCGAGGTGCAGCAGGCCCAAGAAGCCCATGCGGAAGCCAAAGCCAAGAGCGGCAGAGGTTTCCATTTCATAGCTGAAGCTGGCGTCGTTCAGGGCCAGCTTTTCGATGGCGTCGCGCAATGCCTCAAAATCATTGGCATCAACCGGGAACAGGCCACAGAACACCACCGGCTGCGCGGGTTTGAAGCCGGCCAGCGGCTTTTCGCAGCCCCGCTTTTCATGGGTGATCGTATCGCCCACGCGGGTGTCGCGCACCTGTTTGATCGAGCCTGTCCAGATGCCGATTTCGCCGGGCCCAAGCTCGGCAATATCGACCATCTGGGGTTTCAGCACGGCCAGCTTGTCAACGCCGTAAACCGCGCCGGTCTGCATCATCTTGATGCGGTCGCCCTTGCGGATGATACCGTCGATGACGCGGATCATGACGACAACGCCAAGATAGGGGTCATACCAGCTGTCCACCAGCATCGCCTTGAGCGGGGCATCGCGGTCGCCCTTGGGCGGGGGCAGACGGGTAACGATGGCCTCAAGCACATCGGGGATGCCAAGGCCGCTTTTGGCGGAAATGGCGATGGCCTGACTGGCGTCGATGCCGATCACGTCTTCGATGTTTTCCTTGACGCGCTCGGGGTCGGCGGCGGGCAGGTCGATCTTGTTCAGGACCGGCACGATTTCATGGCCCGCATCAATCGCCTGATAGACATTGGCCAGCGTCTGCGCCTCGACGCCCTGCGAGGCATCGACCACCAGAAGCGAGCCTTCCACGGCGCGCATCGAGCGGGAGACTTCGTAGGCGAAATCGACGTGACCGGGGGTGTCGATCAGGTTCAGGATGTATTTGTGCCCATCCTTGGCCGGATATTCGATCCGCACCGTGTTGGCCTTGATCGTGATGCCACGCTCACGCTCGATATCCATCGAGTCGAGAAGCTGTGCCTTCATATCGCGTTCGGCCACCGTGCCTGTCATCTGGATCAGACGATCAGCGAGGGTGGATTTTCCGTGGTCGATATGGGCCACGATGGCGAAGTTGCGGATGCGATCAAGCTGGGTCATGGGGCGCATATAGCCCGGAAAACACAGGCCGGAAAGGGGGCATGACACAAGGTGCAACGCTGCGCTGTGTTGGGCACGGGGGCGCATGTTGTTGGGGTGGGCTGACCGGCCCACAAGCTGTGGACAGGATTGGCAAATTCTTGCCGGAATGGCGGTATTGATTGATAATTGTCTCTCGAATCGGCACAATGTGTGACAGAAAAACGACCAGCGGCAGAGGGAAACCCTGCCCCCGGCAATGAGGCAGATGATGAAGAAATCCCTGAGCTTGGCCGTTTCGGCCGCCCTTTTCATGGCCGTGGCTGCCCCGTCTTTTGCAGGCCCTGTCGAAAGCGCCTGCCTGCGGTCTGATCGCAAGCAAGCCAGCCGCGCCCTGTGTGGCTGCATTCAGCAGGTGGCCGACATGACGCTGCGCGGATCTGACCAGCGCAAGGTGGCGCGGTTCTTCCGCGACCCCGATCAGGCACAAAAGGTGAAGATGTCGAAAACCGCGTCGGATGATGCGTTCTGGGAACGCTATCAGGCCTTTGGCGCGCAGGCCGAGGCGTATTGCGCCCGCTGATCCCCTGCGCCCCGGCGGCATGGGTGTGACGCGTCGGTGATCTGTTTGCCGTAATCTGGCACCTTCGCGCAGCAACTGGCGACGGCTCAGGTGGGTGGGGGCGCGGATGACCACGATTGTGATCTTGACCGGGGCCGGCATTTCTGCGGAAAGCGGCCTTGGCACCTTTCGCGACAAGGATGGCGTCTGGATGCGCCACGACCTTGCCGATCTTGCCACGCCCGAAGGCTTTGCCCGCAATCCGGCGCTGGTGCATGAATTTTATAACGCACGACGCGCGGCGGCCGCAGCGGCCCGCCCCAATGCCGCCCATCTGGCACTGACGCAGTTGCAGCGCGGCTATGCCGGGCGGGTGGTATTGATCACGCAGAATGTGGATGATCTGCACACACGCGCGGGCACCGCCGGGGTGATACAGATGCATGGCAGCCTGATGCGGGCGCTGTGCCATGGCTGCGGGCACCGCTGGCCCGCCCCTGCCCGGATGGCCCCGCAAGACCCCTGCCCTGCCTGCGGCGCGGCGCAGACACGGCCCGATGTCGTGTGGTTTGGGGAAATGCCCTATCGGATGGAGGAGATCTATCGCGCCCTTGCCGAAGCCGATCTGTTCGTGGCCATCGGCACGTCGGGCACGGTCTATCCGGCCGCGGGTTTTGTGGCCGAGGCCGCGCAGGCCGGGGCCGAGACGCTGGAGATCAACCTTGCGCCGTCGGGTGCGATGTTTGACCGGGTGCTGACCGGCCCCGCCGCGCAGGTGGTGCCGGACTGGGTGGCGGGCCTGTTGGGTGAACCGCCAGACAGCGGGGCCTAGGCCGCCAACGCCCGGCCCCTGTGCCGGGGCCGCATGGTGGGATGCGAAAAGGGGCGCGGACTATGGCATCCGCGCCCCATCTCTGTAGGCAATTGCCCGGCTTCAGGCCAGAGCGTTCAAGTGCTGGCGTCAGTTGCTGGGGGCCATCCCGTTGCCCATGCCGTGACCAGTGCCGTGGCCATGCTGCATCATCATGCCGCCAGGCTCTCCCTGACGGTCATTGTCAACGGTCACGTCCAGCGTGATTTCACCCGCCTTTTCAAAGACAAGCGTCAGCGGGAACTGGTCGCCGTTCTTAAGATCGGCGGTCAGGCCCATCAGCATGACATGGTCGCCGCCACGCGCCAAAGCATGCATGCCACCGGCAGGCACGGCAAAGCCTTCGGGCACATGCATCATCTTCATGACGCCATCGCCCATATCCTTGTGGGTGTGCAGCTCTACCTTTTTCGCCACATCGGCGCGGGCGTCGATCAGGCGGTCGTCGGCATCGGTCATGTTGTGCAGCATGAAGAACACGGCGCCCGATTTGCCCATGCCAGCGGCGCGGGCATAGGCATCATCAACCGTGATGCTGTCGGTTTGGGCTGCCAGCGGCAGGGCAAGGGTCAGGGTGGCGGCAGCCGCCGCAAGCAGGGTGCGAAACGCGATCATGGCGTTGGTCCTTGTGTAAGTGATCGGAATGGAAAAAGGGGATCAGATCACAATGGGGGGGCCGCGCGCCCGCGGGGCAAGGCTGGCATGGCCGCTGGGGGCGACAATCGCCACGGGCCAGACAGGCTGGGCCGGGGTGGCCGGGCGGCTGACCTGCGGCTGCACCGGCAGGGGGCCAAGCGTCAGCCCGGCCATGCAATCGGGGCACAGATGGACGGGCACCAGCGGGGTGCCAACCGGGCTGCCCGAGGCATCGATCGCAACGGTGACAACGCCGTAACCCGAGCAGATGGTGATCTGACCCACCGTGCGCGCCTGTGTGCGCGCCACAGCCATCGACACCGAGGCAAGCCCCAGTGCCACCGACAGGAACAGGATCAGCAATCTGCGCATCATGCCCACAGACTTAGGCTATGCCATGACAAAGGGAAAGAGGGCGAAAGCGCGCAAGCAAAAAGCCCCGATGGGGGGTTCCCACGGGGCTTTGCATCCGATGTGCGGAAAGATCAGGCGGCAGCCTGAGCCTTGGCAATCTCTTTCTTGATCTTCAGAGCGTTGGACGACAGTTCGTCATCCTTGGCCTTGGCAAGATAGCCGTCCAGCCCGCCACGGTGATCGACCGACCGCAGGGCCGCCGCCGAAATGCGCAGCTTGAACGATTGGCCCAGCGCGTCCGACATCAGCGTAACCTCATTCAGGTTCGGCAGAAAGCGGCGGCGGGTTTTGTTGTTGGCATGGCTGATGGTATTGCCGGACATCGGGCCCTTGCCCGTCAGTTCGCAGACGCGCGACATCGTCGTGATCCTTCAAAGTGAACGCCGGGTCAGGCGCAAATGTAAACGGAAGAGACCCCACCCCCAGGCGCGGCCCCGAATTCGATGGCTGCGTTTACGCGCATGCAGGCGGGCCGTCAAGCGATTCACCCAAGGTTGGCCGAAAAAAGCCGCCGGTCAGGTGCCGCGCGGCTTGGCGCGCAGGGTTGGGTCGGCCTCGGTCGGGTCTTCGGGCCAAGGGTGGCGCGGGTATTGGCCGCGCATGTCTTTGCGCACATCGGCGTAAGAGCTGGCCCAGAAGCGCGGCAGATCAAGCGTCACCTGCACCGGGCGCTGTGCGGGCGACAATAGCGTGATTCGCAGCGGCAGGCGGTTCGTGCCCACGGTCGGGTGGGTCTTGACCCCGAACATCTCTTGCAGGCGCAGTTCGATGGCGGGGTGATCGCCATCATAGTCGATGGGAATCCGGCGGCCCAGCGGGGTTTCGAAATGCGCGGGCGCCAGACGATCCAGCACCTGCTGCTGATCCCAGTCCAGCAGGTTGCGCAGGGCCTCGGTCAGATCCAGCGCGCGCAGGTCGGCGTCGGTCTTGCGGTTTGCAAGATGCGGCAGCAGCCAGTCTTCGGCGCGGGCCAGCAGGGCCTCGTCACTGACATCGGGCCAGGCGTCGGTTGCCACCAGCCGGATGCGGGCGCGCAGGCGGCGGGCGGGGGCGGCCCAGGGCAGGCCCAGTTGGCGCAGACCGTCCAGCGCGGCGCGGGCCACTGCCTCGGGCGGGGCATCGGGCCAAGGCCGGTCGGCCAGCACCAGCGCGCCCAGCCGTTCCTGCCGCCGGGCCAGAACCTTGCCGTCGCGGCGCGACCATTCGCACAGGTCAACCCAGTGGATGCGGTCGGCAAACAGGGCGCGAACTTCGGCTTCGCTGATGGCCACGGCCTGACGCACCTGCGCCTCGCGCAGATCGCCATCCAGATCGGTGGCCACAATCATCCGCGCCCCCGACAGTGGCAGGCCCGCCGCCATGGCCGCGCCCTTGCCGCCCGACAGCACCCAGCGCGGCGCATCCCCTGCCCGGCGCAAACCGATGCGATCAGGATAGGCCAGCGCCGCCATCTGGGCCGGGGACAGATCGGGCAGGCGCGGGGCCTTGACCTGCGCGGCCAGCCGCCTGGCCTCGGACCTGATCCGTTCGATCGTGGCGCGGTGGGCATCGGCGCCAGGGCGGGCGATCGCCTTCAGCCGCGCGACCAGATCGGGCGGGGTGCCGCGCAGCGGGTCACGCTCGGCCAGCAGGGCGGCAAGGGGCGCGGCCGCCGGGCCTGCCATCAGCAGCATGTGGCCAAGGCGCGGATGCAGCGGCAGGGCCGCCAGTTCGCGGCCATGGGCGGTGATGCCCCCCTCTGGCCCCAACGCGCCCAGATCGGCCAGCAAGGCCCGCGCTTCGGCCAGAACGCCGGGATGGGGCGGGGTCAGGAACGGCAGATCTGACGCCCCCCACAGCGCCAGTTCCAGCGCAAGGCCCGTCAGGTCGGCGGCCTCGATCTCGGCAGGGGGGAAGGCCTGCATCCCGCCCTCTTCACCGCGTGTCCACAGCCGATAGCAAATCCCCTCGGCCACCCGGCCCGCCCTGCCCCGGCGCTGTTCCGCCTCGGCCCGCGTGACCCGTTCGGTCACCAACCGCGACATGCCCGAAGGCGCATCAAACCGCGCCCGCCGCGCCCGGCCGCCATCCACCACCACCCGGATGTCGGGAATGGTCAGCGAGGTTTCGGCGATAGAGGTCGCCAGCACGATCTTGCGCTGATCGGCGGGGGCAAGGGCCAGACGCTGCGCGGCGAAATCCATCGCGCCAAACAGGGGGCGCAGGGTGCAGCCAAGCAGGCCTTGCAGCAGGTTTTCAACGCGGCGAATCTCGCCCTCGCCCGGCAGGAACACCAAGATGCCGCCCGACGTTTCCTGAACCGCCTGGCGCACCAGCGCGGCGACCGCCGCTTCGAACCGCAGCGAGGCATCGGGGGGACGGGGCAGCCAGCGGGTTTCAACGGGAAAGGCGCGCCCCTGCGAGGTGATCATGGGCGCATCGCCCATCAGCGCGGCCACCGGGGCTGCATCCAGCGTGGCCGACATCACCAAAAGCTGAAGGTCGTCCCGCAGGGCGCCACGAATTTCAAGGCAGAGCGCAAGGCCCAGATCGGCATTCAGGCTGCGTTCGTGAAATTCGTCAAAGATCACCAGACCGATGCCGGGCAGTTCGGGGTCAGACTGGATCATCCGGGTCAGGATGCCTTCGGTCACCACCTCGATCCGGGTCTGGCGGCTGACCTTGGCCTCGCCGCGAATGCGATAGCCGACGGTCTGGCCCACCGCCTCGCCCAGCGTTTCGGCCATCCGCTCGGCGGCGGCGCGGGCGGCCAGTCGGCGCGGCTCAAGCATCAGGATGCGGCCCGTGACCTGCCCCAACAGTGCCAGTGGCACGCGCGTGGTCTTGCCGGCACCCGGCGGGGCCTGCAACACCGCTTGCCCCGCGCGGGCCAGGGCGGCGCGCAGGTCGGGCAGCGCATCATCAATGGGCAAAGGGCTGGGCACGGGGCTTGTCATGGGCCGGGGTTAGGGCCTGCGGGCCGCACGATCAAGCCCCTGCGGCGGGGCAGTGTCACTGGTCGCGGGTCAGCCGGGCGGTGCCGTAAAGGCTGTCCAGCACCAGTTCGACCGGACGCAAGCGGCCATCGGGCAGCGCGGCATAGGTGATGGTAAAGGGAAATTCCCGCCGCTCGGCCAGATCTTCGGGCGGGTAACCATCGACGCGGCGATAGACGCCCTGACACACCAGCCCGTCGCCCTGGGGCCGGGGTTGGCCCAATGTCACACGCGTGGCGCGGTGGCCATCGAACACGTCAAGTTGCAAAGTGCAGGCGCTGTCGCGGTCGGTATCGCGCAGCAGGGCATAGGTCATGGTCAGCGGATCAACCTTGCCCGCCTGACTGGCCGGATCCAGAACCGGGGCGCCGGGGCGGGCCTCGGCCTCCATCTTCACCACCTCGGGCACGCCGGCGCGATAGACGATTTCAGCCCCCCGCCCGCGCCGCTCGCCCTCGGCCTGGGCTTCGTAGCGGTCGGGGCGAAACGTGCCGTTGCGTTCGGTGCCGCGCACCCGGCTTGTCACCTTGAACGAAGAAAACAGGCCCCCCAACCCCGCCGAGGCTGTCTGGCCGGTGACGGCATAGGCCGCGCCATCGCGGTTGACGGCCAAAGTGGTGCGACCTGCGGTGACACCAAGGATCGAGGCGGTAAAGCGCATCGTCTCGGATGTCTGGGCAAGGGCCGGGGCGCTGGTCATCGCCAGCGCAAAAGACAGGGCAAAGGCCGCGTTACGGGCGGGGCTGCGACGAATTGCTATCATAACCACTGGTCCTTGCGCGGCGATCGGGGTTTGCCGGGCTGGCATCAGCCCGCCCCTTACGTCTATGTAGGCACCGTGGCACCATATCAAGCCTTCGGACAGACAGGGGAATTTGCCGCATGGATGCGCAAGAGCTTGCCAACGCCGTGATTGCCGGGGATCGTCGGGCGCTGGCCCGGTCGATCACGCTGGTTGAAAGTGCGCGGGCCGATCACCGGGCCAAGGCGATTGAACTGGTTGCACTGGCCCGCGCCCATGGCCGTCAGGCATTGCGCATCGGGCTGTCGGGCACGCCGGGGGTGGGCAAATCCACCTTTATCGAAGCCTTTGGCATGCAGCTTTTGGCGCGGGGCCTGCGGGTGGCGGTGCTGGCTGTTGATCCGTCCTCGGCCCGGTCTGGCGGGTCTATTCTGGGCGACAAGACGCGGATGGATCGGCTGAGCCGGGAACCCGCGGCCTTTATCCGGCCCTCGCCCAGTCAGGCCCAGATGGGGGGCGTGGCGCGCCGCACGCGGGAGGCCGTGGCGCTGTGCGAGGCGGCGGGCTTTGACGTGGTGCTGGTTGAAACGGTGGGCGTGGGCCAGTCGGAAACCGTGGTGGCCGAGATCTGCGACCTGTTCTTGCTGCTGCTGGCCCCGGCGGGCGGCGATGAATTGCAGGGTGTCAAGCGTGGCATCATGGAAATGGCCGACATGATTCTGGTCAACAAGGCCGATGGCGATCTGAAGGCCGCAGCCACCCGCACCTGCGCCGATTATGCCGGGGCCTTGCGTCTGTTGCGCCACCGCCCGCAAGATCCCGAAGGCTTTCCCAAGGCCATGATGGTGTCGGCCGTGGCCGAAACCGGGATGGCCGAGGCCTGGGCCGAGATGAGCGCGCTGGCCGACTGGCGGCGGGCCAATGGCCACTGGGACAGCCGCCGCGCCACCCAAGCCCAGCATTGGTTCCGCGAGGAAGTGCGCCAGGGGCTGCTGGCGGTGCTGGACCGTGAACCCGCCAAGGGCAGCATGACCGCGCTTGGCGCCAAGGTATTGGCGGGCACCCTGTCACCCGAGGCGGCAGCGGCCGAAATGCTGGCGCTGCTGGGGCGCAGCTAACGCTAACGCCGCAGCGCAGAGGCGCGGCGCAGCGGGCCCCGATGGCGCGGATTGCGACGAAAAGGCTAACAAATCCTCACCAAGCTGTGAATTTTCGGCATAAGCCATGCGAGAAATGCATGGCGGCTTTCCCTTTTTCCGGGATTGTCGCCGCAGTGCAGCAAGCCCATGTTGTTGGCAACGGAAACGACGGATGGGCCGCCGTTTTCAAGGAAGGGGCGGATGGGCCGCCCAGACCACTACGAACAAGATGAGGATCGAGACATGGCATTTGTGAACTCCCACCGCGCTACTGGTCTGACCGCGACCGCATGGGTCGGGGACGTTCTGGCCAAATGGAACGAAGCCCGCGAGCGTCGCGCTGTCTATCTGAAGACGCTGGAAGAGCTGTCGTCGATGACCGACCGCGATCTGGCTGACATCAACCTGTCGCGCGTGCAGATCCGCGACGTGGCGCGTGAAGCGGCTTACGGCAAGTAAGATCAACTTTCCCTTTCGGCCCCCTCCTCCTCCCTGGGGTCGGAACACAGGCGGCGTCGGGTCCTCCCCCCGACGCCGCTATTTTTTTCACCTGCGTTACAATCCGTGAAACGGGGCCGCCTTCGGGGGGCTTCTGCCTGCGGGCCAAGCGGGATAAGGCTGGGCCCGTATGGCTTGGGCCCGTATGGCTTGGGCGCAGTGAGGCGGGGGCAGATGAACCAGATCGAGGCACGTCGCGGACGTTGGGCTGTTGCCGCCATGTTTGGGGCCAACGGGTTTGTCATGGGGGCCTGGGCCCCGCAGATTCCGCTGCTGCTGCCGCGCCATCAGATCACCGAGGCGATGCTGGGGCTGTTGATTCTTGTTCTAGGGCTGGGCGCAGTTGGCGCGATGCTGTTTGCCGGACGGTTGATTGCGCGCTTTGGGGCCGTGGCCATGCTGCGGGCCTTTGCCTTGTCGGCCTCGGCCGCGCTGCCGATGGTTGTCTTTGCGCCATCGCTGACGGTGCTGGCCCCGGCCATGGCGCTGCTGGGCGCGCTGATCGGCTGTATGGATGTGGCGATGAATGCCAATGCGGTTGAGGTCGAGCGCCGTCTGGGCCGGGCCATCATGTCATCATCGCATGGGTTCTGGAGCCTTGGGGGCTTTGTCGGGGGTGCATCGGGGGCTTGGGTCATTGCGCATTGGGGCGCGGCACCGCAGGCGGTGCTGGTGGCGCTGGTGTCGGCTGTGATCGTGCTGGCCGCGATGCCGTTTCTGCGTGGCGAGCCGCCCGAGCGCAGTGCTGCGCAAACCGATCTGCCACGCATGGGGCTGCTGCCACGCGCGCCGGGATTGTGGCTGTTGGGTCTGATGGCGCTGCTGTCAATGGTGCCCGAAGGCGCCGTGCTGGATTGGGCGGCGCTGTATCTGCAAAAAGAGCTGGGGTCTGATGTGTTTCGATCGGGCCTTGCCTTTGCGTTTTTTGCCGGGGCCATGGCGATCATGCGGTTTGCGGGCGATGGGTTGCGCAATCGCTTTGGCGCGGTGCGCACGCTGCGTGTTTCGGGCCTGGTGGCGGCGGCGGGCTTGTGCGGTGCGGCCGTGGCGCCAGATGATCTGACCGCCGTGGTCTGCTTTGCCCTGGCCGGGCTGGGCGTGGCCAATATGGTGCCGATCATGTTTTCAGCCGCGGGCAATTACCCCGGCATGGCATCGGGCACGGCCATTTCGGCGGTGACGATGGTGGGCTATGCCGGGATTCTGGTGGCCCCGGCCAGCATCGGCTTTGTGGCCGAGCATGTGGGGTTCCGGATCACCTATGCCGCCCTGTCGGGGTTGCTGGTGATCGTGGCGCTGCTGGCGGGCCGGGTGGCCGGGGCAGATGAGGTGCGCCCTATCACCGCCGACGCCCAGACCCACGGCAAAAGCCCGGCCTAGCCGCCCATGTAATCGCCCTTGCCCAAGGGCACCCCATTGTGACGCAGGATATTATAGGCCGTGGCAATGTGGAAATAGAACTGCGGCAGGGAATAGAGGTTCAGGAAATCCTCGCCCGTCATGGTGACATCCTGCCCACGGATCTTGATTGTGATCTGCCGGCTTTCGGCCCCGTCATAGCGGGCCTTGTCAAAGCCCGCCATGTAACCGCGCGCGGCCTTGATGCGGTCTTGCAGCTCGGCAAAACTGGTTTCGGTATCGGGAAAGGGCTTTGGCTCTTCGCCCGCCAGCCGCGCCGCAGCACGCGCCGCAAAATCGCAGGACAATTGCACCTGCCGGATGAACGGAAACATGTCGGGAAACAGGCGAAAGGTCAGCATCGCCTCGGGCGGGATCGCGCGCGCCGCGCAATGCGACTCTGCCTTGGCCACAAGCTGAGACAGGTTGTTCAGGAAACGATCATAGACGGCGACAGACCGGTGATACATGGCAGGCTTCCTTGGCTGATGCTTGCCAAGTGGTCGGCCTTTCGGGCCGTCGCGTCAAGGCCGTTGACGCAAGGGAAGTTACACCCGCCAAAGGGGCCGCAGGCCATGCCACAATGGCAAGGCCTGCCGCGGTTCATTTGCCCAGACACCAGCGCATGATCGCCTTTTGCGCGTGCAGGCGGTTTTCGGCCTCGTCAAAGATAACCGAATGCGGGCCATCCATCACGGCGCTGGTTGCCTCATCGTTGCGATGGGCGGGCAGGCAATGCATGAACAGGCTGTCGGGCTTGGCCCGCGCCATCAGTTCTTCGTTCACCTGATAGGCGCGCAACTGGTTGTGGCGGCGTTCCTTGGCCGATTCCGGATCATGCATGCTGACCCAAGTGTCGGTCACCACCAGATCGGCCCCCACAATGGCCTTGTGCGGATCACGCTCGATCGTCACCGGATGGCCGTTCTGCGCCGCAAAGTCGAGCCAGGCCCGTTCCGGATCAAGCGTTTCCGGGCCGGTGAAGGTAAGGTCAAAGCCAAAGCGGCCCGCCGCATGGGCAAAGCTGGCAAACACATTGTTGCCATCGCCGCACCAGACCACCTTTTTGCCGGTGATCGGGCCGCGATGTTCTTCATAAGTCATGACATCGGCCATGATCTGGCAGGGATGGGTGCGGTTGGTCAGGCCATTGATCACCGGCACGGTGGCATGTTCGGCCATCTCGTGCAGCGTTGCCTCTTCAAAGGTGCGGATCATGATCAGATCGACATAGCGCGACAGGACGCGGGCCGTATCGGCAATGGTTTCGCCGTGGCCAAGCTGCATCTCGCGGCCCGAAAGCACCATGGTTTCGCCGCCCAACTGGCGCACCCCCACATCAAAGGACACGCGCGTGCGGGTTGACGGCTTTTCAAAAATCAGCGCGACCATATGGCCCTTGAGCGGTTGATCATCGTCGGGCGAGCCTTTGGGCCGCCCCAGACGTGCCGTTTTCATGGCCCGGCCCAGTTCGATCATCTGCCGCAGATCGGCGGCCTGGGTGGTGTGGATATCGAGAAAATGTTTCATATCGTTTCGCTTTTCGGACCCTTTGGCCGGGGGCGCTGCCCCCGGACCCCCGGGATATTTATCAACAGATGAAGATCAGGCGGCCTGTTCCAGGGCCGTGGCGGCAGCATCGAGACGGCGCAGAGCCTCGGCGATGTCAGCCTCGGGGATGTTCAGGGCGGGCAAAAGGCGCAGCACGTTGTCGGCCGCCGCCACGGTCAGGATATGCTGGGCATAGCCGGCCTTGACCACATCGGTGTTGGGCACCTTGCATTTCAGGCCCAGCATCAGGCCCTGGCCACGCACAGAGTCAAACACCGTGGGGTGGCTGGCGACGAGGCCTTCAAGCCCTTGGCGGAACTGGGCCGATTTGGCCGAAACCGCATCAAGGAAGGCCGGGTCAGACACGATTTCGGTGACCTTGGCCCCGATGGCACAGCCCAAGGGATTGCCGCCATAGGTTGAACCATGGGTGCCCGCCACCATGCCCGACGCCGCCGTTTCGGTGGCCAGCACCGCGCCCAGCGGGAAGCCGCCGCCGATGCCCTTGGCCACCATCATGATATCGGGCGAGATGCCTGACCATTCATGGGCAAAGAGCTTGCCCGACCGGCCCATGCCGCATTGCACCTCATCAAAGATCAGCAGGGCGCCGGTCTGGTCGCACAGATCGCGCAGGCCCTTGAGGCATTGATCGGGCACCGGGCGGATGCCGCCTTCGCCCTGGATCGGTTCAATCATGACAGCAGCCGTCTTGTCGGTGATCGCGGCGCGGATGGCATCGTGATCGGCGGTGCAGGTTGGCCATTTCAAATGGGTAAAGCCCGGCATCAAGGGGCCAAAGCCCTTGACCATCTTTTCCGACCCTGCGGCCGCGATGGCGCCCGTTGAACGGCCATGAAAGGCGCCTTCGAACGCGATGATCTGAATGCGGTCGGGCTGGCCTTTGTCTGACCAGTATTTGCGGGCCATCTTGATGGCCAGTTCTGCCGCCTCGGTGCCCGAGTTGGTGAAAAAGACGGTATCGGCAAAGGTGCGGTCCACCAGCATCTCGGCCAGCTTTTGCTGTTCGGGAATGGTATAGACATTCGACACATGCCACAGCTTTTGCGCCTGATCGGTCAGGGCCTGCACCAGCGCGGGGTTGGCATGACCCAGCGCGTTCACCGCGATGCCCGAGCCAAGGTCGAGATATCGGCTGCCATCCTCGGCCATCAGCCAGCTGCCTTCGCCTTTGACGAAGGCGATGGGGGCACGATTATAGGTGGGCAGAACGGCAGAAATCATGGCAGGTGCCTTTCAATACGGGCGGCCGGGCGGAAGGGGTGATCACGAAAGCCCCAAAGGGAACCAACGGGATGCCTAAGCCGTAGCGGCTGGCCAAGGGGGGTGTCAAGGAAAGGGGTGTCCGGAGGATCGCCAGACAAGGGTGACCATGCGCCTAGCGGCGTCGGATACGTCGGATCTGATCGTATGAAATGGTCATTTCGATGGTTTAGGTCAGATTCCTGCCCCTGTAAATGCGAATCTTGCCGCTGCTTCCTTGATCTTGGCGACGGGCGCTTGTATCCCGTGCTGTCGCAGTTAGAATGCACCACAAGCCGGAAAAGCGGAGTTTGCCATGTCCTGGACGGATGAGCGTGTCGAGACGCTTAAGCGCATGTGGGCCGAGGGCCAGTCGGCCAGCCAGATTGCCAAAGAGCTGGGTGGAGTGACCCGCAATGCCGTGATCGGCAAAGTGCACCGCTTGGGCCTGTCGAACCGCGTGGGTGGCAAGGATGACGCCGAGGCCGAAGCCCCGGTGGCCGCAGCCCCGCCCAAGGCCGAGCCCAAACCCGCGCCCGAACCACGGCCCGAGCCGGTGGCCGCCAAGCCGGCTGTCGAGCGCCCTGCCCCGGCGGCCAGCCCGGCTGCGGCGGCCGCGCCTGCGGCACCTGCATCCAATGTGATGCCCCTGCCGGTGCGCAAAGCGATTATCCCCGCAGGTCAGCCGCTGCCCCCGCAGCCTTCGGCCAATGAAATCTCGCCCGAGGCGCTGGCCTCGGTGCGCGAGGTGGAAAAGCGCGCGCGCAAACTGACGCTGATGGAATTGACCGAGCGGACCTGCAAATGGCCGATTGGCGACCCGGCGACTGATGATTTCTGGTTTTGCGGTCTGCCCAGCACACCGGGCAAACCCTATTGCGAGGCCCATGTCGGCGTCGCCTTCCAACCAATGAGCACGCGGCGCGACCGCCGCCGCTGATCGGCCAGCCAAAGGATCTGTGCGGATGGGGGGCCTTGCCCCCCATTTTCATTCCGGGGCACGCCCGGAGTGCTGACAAATTCTACATCCTGCATGTCATAATTAGAATTGATCTAAGTCATGGTCTTTGCCCATGGCCGGGGCAAGCTGTCTGCGCGCGAACGTCAGACAGTGAATCGGAGACTTAGATGAAACGGCTATCAGCCTTCCTTATTGTCGCAAGCGCAGCAATGACCGGACCTGCCATGGCGGATGATCTGCGAGAGCGGGCCTTGGGCGAGTTTCGCCCCCTGCCCTCGACCCTTCCCGCCGTCAAGGATAACCCGCTGACCCCGGAAAAGATCGCCTTGGGCAAAGCGCTGTTCTTTGATCCGCGGCTGTCGGCCTCGGGCGTGTTTTCCTGCGCCTCGTGCCACAATCTGGCGACGGGTGGCGATGACAACATGGAAACCTCGGTCGGCCATGGCTGGCAAAAGGGGCCGCGCAATGCGCCAACGGCCTTGAATGCGGTGCTGAACGAAGCGCAGTTCTGGGATGGCAGGGCGGCAGATCTGGCCGAACAGGCCAAAGGGCCGGTCGAGGCCGGGGTCGAGATGGCCAACACCGCCGATAACTTGGTGGCCACGCTGGAATCGATGCCGCAATATGTGGAATGGTTTGCCGAGTCTTTCCCCGGTGAAGATGCGCCTGTCAGCTTTGACAACATGGCCAAGGCGATCGAGGCCTTTGAGGCCACGTTGCTGACGCCCGCCCCCTTTGATGCGTGGCTGAATGGCGATGATGATGCCCTGAGCGATGAGGCCAAGGCCGGGCTGGCGCTGTTCATCGACAAGGGCTGTTCATCGTGCCATTCGGGCGTGAATGTCGGCGGCCATGGCTATTACCCCTTTGGCCTGATCGAAAAGCCCGGATCGGAAATTCTGCCCCCCAATGACAAGGGCCGCTTTGCCGTGACCGGCACAGCGGATGAGGAATATGTGTTCCGCGCCGCGCCTTTGCGCAACATCGCGCTGACGGCGCCCTATTTCCATTCGGGCAAGGTGTGGGATCTGTCGGTGGCGGTGGAAATCATGGCCGAAAGCCAGTTGGGCGAGGCCTTTGCCCCGGAAGAAACCGCGCAAATGGTGGCCTTTCTTGACAGCCTGACCGGCACGCTGCCCGAGGTGACCCTGCCGGTGCTGCCGCCCGAAACGGCCAGCACGCCGCGCCCGACCTCGTTGATCGAATAGGGGCCGACCAACGGGGGGGCGCAGGTTGGCTGCGCCCCCTTTTTCATCCGATCAGGGCTGGCCCAGCAGATTGCGCAGGGCGCGGGCGGCCTCATCCTCCAGGGCCTCTTGGGCGCGGCGGCGCGCGGCATCTTCAAAGCTTTCGCCCTCGGCGCGCTCGATCCCCAGCTCTTCCTTGGCCTTTGCCTCAAGTTGCGCCTTGGCCTGCGCTTCGGCCGCCTTGGCCTCGGCCTTTGCCCGTGCCTCAAGCTCTTTGGCCTGTTCTTCCAGACGTTCCTTGGCCAGGCTTTCCAGATCAAGCCGGAATCTCGGATTGGCCCAAGTGCCCGTCACCAGCAAGGGCACCATCACCCCGCCGCTGCCATCGGTCGAGGCAAGGGCCGTGGGGCGCAGGCGGTAATCAATGGTGCGCGCACCAAGGCCTACTTTGCCCGCCCCGGTGGCGGTGACATAGGGGGCCTTCAGCGACAGATCGTCATTCTGCAACACCCCGCCATCCATGGTGAACGAGGCGGTGATGCCGTCGAAAATGGTCTTTTGCCCCTCGCCCACATAGGATGGGTCAAGGTTGCGCAGCATGCCTGCGATATCAAGGCCGCGCAATTCGCCCTTGCCAAAGGCAACCTGACCCGACCCAGAGAGCGAGCGCATGATCGCATCGACCGAATTGCCAACGCCCAGAAACTTGAGCGTCATGTCAGTGGTGCCGATCAACCGGTCATAGCCGCCCAGATCGGTCAGCAGGGGCTGGATCGCCAACCCCGCCAGCCGCAGGTCGCCCCCAACCGACAGCCCCCCCCGGCCATTGACGACGAATTGCCCGGTGACATTGCCCTGATAGGCCGCAATCTGGCGCAACTCGAACACGGCCCGTGCCCGGTCAACCGTGGCCATGATGCGGGTCGGCCCCAGCTTGGCAACGCCCAGATCAATCTGGTCTGCCGAAACGGCCACTGCGGCATCCATCAGCCCCAGGGCCGAAACATCGATCTGGTCGGTCGGCCAGCCCTCGGCCTTGACGCCACCACCGGCGCCGCCGCCCTCGCCCCCCGACAGCGCGGCAAGGTTCAGCGCCCCGGCCCCAACCTGCGCCGAGAGTTTGGGCCGGGCACCCGCTGTTGTCAGATCGGCCTCGACCGTCAGGCGGTTGCCATCCAACGCCACCATGCCGCCCCGCAGATGCAGACTGGCCTTGTCGGTCAGCGTGATATTGCCCGCCACCGAAACCGACTTGGCCCCAAGCCCATCCGGCAGGGCGGGCCGCGCAATGCCCGCCAGCCGCGACAGCGCCGACAGATCGCCCAGATCCGCCGTCACATCACCCGCTGCGGCCACCGGGTTCCAACCGCCGCGCCCGGCAAAAACCACCCGCGCCCCGCCGGTGGTCAGCGTCACATCAACCCCGCCCAGTTTGCCTTCCAGAAAACCCGCGAATTCGGCTAGGCGCAGATCGGCGGCAAAAGCCTGCCCGTTCATCTGGGCCGTCATCTCCACTTGGGCCGGGCCGGTGAACGACGGGATGCTGACAGTGGCATCAACGGCCGTCAGGGCCACACGCTGGCCCGTGCCATGGTCGGTAAAGCTGAGTGCGCCATCGCTGATTTCAGCAATATCCAGCGTGAACGGCGTGCCCTCGCCCGCCATGCCCGCCGCTGCCGTGCCGCCATTGCTGCCGCCAAACACCCAGTTTTCGCGCCCGTCACGCGCGCGTTCCAGAATGATGCGGGGGCTGTCGGCGCGGATGCCCGTGATGCGCACCGCCCCGCCCCAAAGGGCCGACATATCAACCCCGATTTCCAACCCGTTGGCGGTGATCATCGGGCCCGCATCGGACCAACTGGCATTGGCGATGGTGATCGGCCCGGTCTTGACGCCAAGCGTCGGCCAAAAGGTCGGGCGCACCGCACCAGAGATGGTCAGGTTGCGCCCGGTGATCTGCTCAAACCTTTGGGTCGCCACCCCGGCCACCTTTTCAGCCGGGATCAGAAAGACCGCGGCAATCACCAGAAACGCCAAAAGACACAGGGCAAGAAGGGAACGGATCAAAAAGCGCATCGGAACGGCCTGCCTTAAGGTTGTTTTTCCAAAGTCTAGGGGGCAACAGGGCAGTGCTGCAACGCCTACGCTGACCTTTGCCTGTTTTTCTGCCCCATATCGGCGCCCAGATGCCCAAGCGGCGCGGCGCTGCATCTGCCAGCCTGCACTTGCAAGCCCCTTTCGCCAACCGCAAAGGGGCGCTATATGCGCTGCCATGTCAGAAAATCCGCCAAACCTCCGCCCTGATCTTGCGCGCGCGCATGTTCCCGATGTGGCCCGCCCCGGCCAGCCGACCATTGGCATGGTCAGCCTTGGCTGCCCCAAGGCGCTGGTTGACAGCGAACGCATCCTGACGCGGCTGCGCGCCGAAGGCTATGCCATCAGCCCCGATTACAAGGGTGCGGATGCGGTGATCGTGAACACCTGCGGCTTTCTGGACAGCGCCAAGGCCGAAAGCCTAGAAGCGATTGGCGAAGCCTTACAGGAAAACGGCCGGGTGATCGTGACCGGCTGCCTGGGCGCAGAGCCCGAGTATATCACCGGGGCGCATCCGAAGGTGCTGGCCGTCACGGGCCCCCATCAATATGAGGCGGTTCTGGATGCCGTGCATGGCGCGGTGCCCCCCAGCCCCGACCCGTTCATTGACCTGCTGCCCGCCAGTGGCGTCAGCCTGACGCCCCGGCATTACAGCTATCTGAAGATTTCCGAAGGCTGTAACCACAAGTGCAAATTCTGCATCATCCCCGACATGCGCGGCAAATTGGTCAGCCGCCCCGCCCATGCCGTGCTGCGTGAGGCGGAAAAGCTGGTCGAGGCCGGGGTGCGCGAATTGCTGGTGATCAGTCAGGATACGTCAGCCTATGGCGTGGATCGCAAGCATGACCTGTCGCCCTGGAAGGGCGGCGAAGTGCGCGCCCATATCACCGATCTGGCGCGCGAGATGGGCAAGCTGGGCGCCTGGGTGCGGCTGCATTATGTTTACCCCTATCCGCATGTGCGCGATCTGATTCCGCTGATGGCCGAAGGCTTGGTGCTGCCTTACCTCGACATCCCGTTTCAACATGCCCACCCCGACACGCTGCGTCGCATGGCCCGGCCCGCCGCCGCCGCCAAGACGCTGGATGAGATCGCCGCCTGGCGTGCGGCCTGCCCCGACATCACCCTGCGGTCCACGTTTATCGTCGGCTATCCCGGCGAAACCGAGGCCGAGTTCCAGACCTTGCTGGATTGGATGGACGAAGCGCAGTTGGACCGCGTGGGCTGTTTTCAGTATGAAAACGTGGCGGGCGCGCGCAGCAATGCCCTGCCCGACCATGTTCCAGCCGAGGTCAAGCAAGACCGCTGGGAACGCTTCATGCAAAAGGCGCAAGCCATTTCCGAGGCGAAACTGGCCGCCAAACTGGGCCAGACCATTCAGGTGATCGTGGACAGCGTCGATCAAGACGGTGCCACCTGCCGCACCAAGGCCGATGCCCCGGAAATCGACGGCAACCTGTTCATCGACGAAGATTTCGACGACTTGGCCCCCGGCGATATTGTCAGTGTCACGGTGGATGAAGCCGGGGAATACGACCTGTGGGGCACGCGCACTAAGGCCCCCTGACCTCGCCATCCTACGAAAGCCGAGGTCAGGCTTACAGAAAACTCTGCGGGTCGATGTCGATGGCAAGGCGCAGATTTGAGGGAAGTTTGAATTGCGCCACCCATTCGGCAAGGGCCGCTTGCAAGGGGGCAGACTTCTCGGCCTTGACCAGCAGCCGCACCCGATGCCGCCCGCGCACCCGCGAAATCGGGGCCGGGGCTGGCCCATAGACCTGCGCCCCAATGCGGCGCAAAGGACCATCACGCCGCGCCAGTTCTGCGCCAAAGTCAAAGGCCTGCGCCACATCGGGGCTGGAAATCACAATGCCCGCCATCCGGCCATAGGGCGGCACGCCAGCAGCCCGGCGCTCGGCGGCTTCGGCGGACCAGAAGGCCTCTTCATCGCCGCCCAGAATCGCGCGGATCACGGGATGATCGGGCTGATGGGTCTGCAACAGCGCCACACCCTTCTTGCCCTCGGCCCGCCCGGCCCGGCCCGCCACCTGCCGCATCAGTTGAAACGTGCGCTCGGCTGCCCGCAGGTCTGACCCTTGCAGGCCAAGATCGGCGTCTATCACGCCCACCAAGGTAAGATGCGGAAAATTATGGCCCTTTGCGACGATCTGGGTGCCGATGATGATATCGGCCCCGCCGTCGGCAATGGTCGCGATCTGCTCTTTCAACGCCCGAGCCGACCCAAAGAGATCAGAGGACAATACCGCCACCCGTGCCTGCGGAAAGCGGGCCGAAACCTCTTCTGCCAATCGTTCCACCCCCGGCCCGACGGCCGCCATCCGCCCCTCTACCCCGCATGACGGGCAGGCAACGGGCACCGGCTTGGTGGCCCCGCATTGATGGCACACCAACCGCTTGAGAAACCTGTGCTCGACCATCCGCGCATCGCAATCATCGCAGCCCACCTGTTGCCCACAGGCCCGGCACAGGGTGACCGGCGCATAGCCGCGGCGGTTAAGAAACAGCAGCGCCTGCTCTCCCTTTTCGACGCGCGCCATGACTTCGGCGGCCAGCTTTTGCGAAATCCACTGATTTGCGGGCAGCTGTTCGGCCCGCATGTCGATGGATCGCATCTCGGGCATTTCAGCCGCGCCAAAGCGCGCGCCCAGATCAAGGCGGGCATATTTACCAGACTCGACATTGGCCCAACTTTCCAGACTGGGGGTGGCACTGGCCAAAACCACTGCTGCCCCACAAATCGCGCCGCGCAGCACCGCCATATCGCGCGCATTGTATAGAACGCCCTCATCCTGCTTGTATGAGGTGTCGTGCTCCTCATCCACCACGATCAGGCCCAGATCCTGAAACGGCAGGAAAAGCGCTGACCGCGCCCCCACCACGAAAGAGGCCCCGCCCTCGGCCACCATGCGCCAGACACGGCGGCGTTCGGTCATCGTGACGCCCGAATGCCATTCGGCGGGGCGCGCGCCAAAGCGATCTTGCACGCGCGCCAGAAAATCGGCTGTCAGCGCGATTTCAGGCAGCAGAACAAGGGCTTGTCGGCCCATCCGCAGGCATTCGGCCACGGCCTCAAGGTAAACTTCGGTCTTGCCTGACCCTGTTACCCCTTTCAGCAGGGTGCAGGAGTAGCCGCCCTGCACAACCGCCGCCACCAAGGCATCGCCCGCCGCGATCTGGTCGCCCTGCAAAGACCGCAAGCCAGACGGATCAAGCAGGGGAAAGGGCGTGTCCTTGGGCGCGTCTTCTTCGGCAAGCACCCCCAGCTTGACCAATCCCTTGACGACCGAGGCTCCACATCCCGCCGCCTCGGTCAGTTCCGCCAAAGTCACCGCCGCCCCGCCGAAGGCCCGCAGCGCCTCGACCACGCGAAAGCGCGCATCGGTCAACTGGTTCGGCACCGCCCCCGCCAACCGATAGACGCGCCGCGTCGCGGCCCCCTCCATCAAGCCGGGGGATCGGGTGGCCAGCCGCAGCATGGCCGGCAGCGGCGTCAGCGTGTAATCGGCCGCCCGTGTCAGAAAGGCGCGCAGTTCGGCCCGCATCGGCCGGGCATCCAGCACACGGGTCACGGGGCGCAACTTGGCACGGTCAAAGCGCCCTTCTCCTGGCCCCCAAACCACCCCCAACACCCGGCGCGGCCCCAAAGGCACCTCGACGAAATCACCATCGCCACAGCCGCCCTCGGGCGCCCGGTAATCCAGCACACCCAGACCCGACCGCCCCAGCGGTTCGGTGGTCAAGACGCCCACGCAGTCCCCTTCGGCATAAACCCGGTCCGCCACTGACAGCGTTCTCACCACTCTTTTGTTTGGCCTGCACTTGGGGTAAACCTCGCCCGAACCCCCTGCAACCCCTACCCACCGAACCAAAGGACGTGCCAATGAAATTCTTTGTGGATACTGCTGATGTCGCAGCGATTTCCGAACTTAACGACCTTGGCATGGTGGATGGCGTGACGACCAACCCGTCGCTGATCCTGAAATCGGGGCGCGACATTCTGGAGGTCACCAAGGAAATCTGCTCTATCGTCTCGGGCCCGGTTTCAGCCGAAGTTGTGGCGCTGAAAGCCGACGAAATGATTGCCGAGGGCCGCAAACTGGCCGCCATCGCGCCGAATATCGCCGTGAAAGTGCCGCTGACATGGGATGGTCTGAAAACCTGCAAGGTGCTGTCGGGCGAAGGCTTCATGGTCAACGTGACCCTGTGCTTCTCGGCCAATCAGGCGCTGCTGGCCGCCAAGGCCGGGGCGACGTTCATCTCGCCCTTCATTGGCCGCTTGGACGATATCAACCTTGATGGCCTTGATCTGATCAATGACATCCGCACCATCTATGACAATTACGACTTTGACACGCAGATCCTGGCCGCCTCGATCCGCACGGTGAACCATGCCAAGGATTGCGCACTGATCGGCGCCGATGTGATGACCGCGCCGCCCAGCGTGATCAAGCAGATGGCCAATCACATTCTGACGGACAAGGGGCTGGAACAGTTCATGGCCGACTGGGCCAAGACCGGGCAAAAGATCCTGTAATCTGCCGCCACAGACTGACCGAACGCCCGCCCCTGTGGCGGGCGTTTTGCTGTCAGGACAGGCCCAGCCACAGCCGGGCAAGCGCCAGTTCTGGCGTCTCGGTGCCGCCGTTTTCAACACCCGCAGCCCAGAGGCCCGCCCCCGCCGCATAGGCCGCAGGCTCCAGCCCGCCCGCCTCGCATTGGCTGACGGCCCGCAGGCGGCATCCGCGCGCCACGGCAGCGTGCAAAACCGCCCCAAGCGCCGGGTTCGCCATCATCGTGCCCGCGCCAAACACCCGCAGCACCGCCCCGTCCAGCGTCGCCAGCATCGCCTCGATTGCCTGTGCCGAAACCCCCGGTGTCAGCGTCAGCACCGCCAGACGCCTGTCAGCAAACCGGCGGGCCGGGGTGCGGAACGGCCCCTGCGGGTGCGATCGAAAGGCATCGGCGGCATGGCTGTCATGTTTGACCAGCCCCGCCGCGGGCATCACCTTGCCCGCAAAGGCCAGCCAAACGCCCGGCGCCCCTTGGGCCGCCGACAGCGCAAGATCCAGATTACCCTCGGCATCGCCCCCCTGCCCCAACGGCACCATCGCGCCGCACAGCACCACCGGCACCGCCAGGTCAGGCAGCGCCGATGACAGCGCCGCGCCGGTATAGGCCATGGTATCGGTGCCATGCACCACGATCACGCCGGTGCAATCAGCGGCCTCGATCAGGTCAAGCATTCGGTTCCAATCGGCTGGGCCGATGTTGGCGCTGTCAACCAGCGGATCAAAGCGTTCGACCCTGACCCGCTGCCCGGCAGGCAGGCGCGGGGCCAATGCTGCCTCAAGAACGCCCTGACCGGGCTGCAATCCCGTGGGGCCCGGCACCATGCCGATGGTTCCCCCGGTATAGATGATCAACAGTTCTGCCATGCCCCACCTCTGGTCTGATCGCGGCATATCAGATACATTCGCCCCGCCAAATCCCCTTTTGCCCCCCTGTCAGCCGAGGATTTGCTTTTCTGCCCTTGCCCTTTTCCGATATACTGGCGGGCAAATGACAGAAAAAACCGGGCAGTGTTTAGATGATCGAACAAGACATGCGCGACCGCATCCTTGCGGAACCAGAACGGATTCTGGAAGACCGCGACCTGATGGAAGCGCTGATCGGCGCCAATGAGAGGGCGATGGGGTCGAATATCGTCGATCTGCGCGGCATTGCCATGGAACGTCTGGGCAGTCGGCTTGACCGGCTGGAAGACACCCATCGCACGGTGATTGCAGCCGCGTATGAAAATCTGGCGGGCACCAATCAGGTGCACCGGGCCATCATGCAGATGCTGGACCCGCTGTCGTTTGAGGATTTCCTGAAAACTCTTGCCAGCGATGTGGCGGCGACACTGCGCGTCGATTGCATCCGTCTGGTGCTGGAATCGGTCCAGAATGCCGAAGACCCGGCCCTGCGCAAACTGGGCGATGTGCTGTTCGTTGCAGAACCCGGCTTTGTTGCCGATTATCTGACCAATGGCCGCAACATCCCGCTGCGCCCAGTGACCCTGCGCCAGACCATTCCGGCCTCGGACATGATCTATGGCGACCGTTCAGGCTGGATCCGGTCAGAGGCGCTGATGAAACTTGATTTCGGCAAGGGCCGTTTGCCCGGCATGTTGGTGATGGGGGCCGAAGACCCGCACCAGTTCAAGCCCACCCACGGCACCGATCTGCTGACGTTTTTCGCGGGCGTGTTTGAACGCACGATGCGCCGCTGGCTGTCATGACGGCGATTTCGCCCCAGATGCGCGATGCGCTGGCCACATGGGGCCAGCAGCTTTCCGCCGTGCATGGGGCGGCGGCGAATACGGTCAAGGCCTATACCGCGGATGTAGCGGGATTTCTTGCCTTTCTTACCCTGCATCGCGGGGGCACCGAAGGGTTGGCCGCCCTGGCCAGCCTGCCACAAACCGACCTGCGCGCCTGGATGGCCCAGGAACGCGCGCGCGGCGTTTCGGCCCGCAGCCTTGCCCGCAGCCTGTCGGCCGTCAAGAACTTTACCGCCTGGGTGGCGGATCGTTCGGGCGCGGATGCAACCACGGTGCTGTCGGCCCGATCCCCCAAATACAAACGCAAACTGCCCCGCCCGCTGTCAGAAGATGCCGCGCATCAGATGATAGAAACCGTCGCGGCACAATCAGACGAAGACTGGATCGCCGCGCGTGACCGTGCGGTGATCACCCTGCTTTACGGCTGCGGGTTGCGGATCTCTGAGGCACTGGGGCTGACTGGCGCGGCCCATCCGCTGCCCGAGATTCTGCGCATCACCGGCAAGGGCGGCAAGACGCGGTTGGTGCCCGTGGTGCCCGTGGCGCGTGACGCGGTGGCCGACTACGCGCGGCTTTGCCCCTATGACCTTGCACCCGATCAGGCGCTGTTTCGCGGCCTGCGCGGCGGGCCACTGAACCCGCGCCTGATTGCGCTGGTGATGGAAAAAGCCCGGCTGCACCTGGGCCTGCCCGCCACCGCCACCCCCCATGCCCTGCGCCACAGCTTTGCCACCCATCTGCTGACAGCGGGCGGCGATCTGCGCGCGATACAGGAATTGCTGGGCCATGCCTCTCTTTCAACCACGCAGGCCTATACGGCGGTCGATGCCGCGCGCCTGATGGAAGTCTATGAAAAAGCCCATCCGCGCGCCTAGGCGGTTGCACCCAAGGCCGGTTTGGGCCATCAAACGCAGATGCAACTTCGGTACAAAGCCCTTTCCGTCCATCTGCTGACAGCCACTGGCGCCGTCTTGTCGATGTTTGCCATGCTGGCCGCCGTCGAACAGAACTGGAGCCTGATGTTCCTTTGGCTGGTCTTTGCGCTGTTCGTCGATGGCATCGACGGCCCACTGGCGCGCCGCTATGAGGTGGACAAGAACTGGCCCACCTATGATGGCGTGCTGCTTGATCTGATCATCGACTTTTTGACATACGTCTTCATCCCCGCCTTTGCCCTGTTCAAATCGGGGCTTCTTGCGGGTTGGACGGGCTGGTTTGCCATCATCGCCATCACCTATGGCAGCGTGATCTACTTTGCCGACACCAGAATGAAGACCAAGGACAAAAGCTTTGCAGGCTTTCCCGCCTGCTGGAACATGGTGATCCTTGTGCTGTTTGCCGTCACCCCGCCACAGGGGCTGATCCTGGCCATTGTCGTGGCCTTGACCGTGGCGATGTTCACCAATCTGAAGTTCATTCACCCCACCCGCACCAAACGCTGGCGCAATTTGTCATTGCCGATCTCGATTCTGTGGGTGGTGTTTGCCGGTTGGGCGGCCTGGGCCGATTTTCAAAGCCCGATGATCGTGCATTGGGGCCTGATCCTCACGTCGCTCTACCTGATCTTTGCTGGCATCGCACAGCAGATCGTGCCCCCCCGGCCCGGGCGCCTCTAGACCCGCGTCAGCAAAACCCCGGCCACGATCACAGCCGACGCGATCACCTTGCTGCGCGACATCCTTTCACCAAAGGCCAGCCAGCCAATCAGCACCGCAAACAGGATCGAGGTTTCGCGCAGCGCGGCCACCACCGCAATCGGCGCCAGCGTCATGGCCCAGATCGAAACCGCATAGGCCCCATAACTGGCCAGCGAGGCGACAGAGCCAAGCGCCCAGGCCCGGCCATCGCGCGGCAAGACATCCCACCCCCGCAGCGCCAGCATGCCACAGGTAAAGATCAACCCATCCGCCACGAAGACCCAAGCCACATAGGCCCCCGGCGCGCCCGACACCCGCGCGCCCAAACCATCAATCAGCGTATAGGTCGCCGTGGCGCAGGCAGACCCAAAGGCAAAGGGCAAAAGACGCCGGTCTTCGCCCTGCTCAAACACCCCGCGCGCCATCAGCAAGATGCCCAGACCCAACACGACAATCGCCAGATATTGCCGGGCGCTGATCGCATCGACCACGAATAATCCCCCCACCAACGCCACGATCATCGGGGCGGCCCCGCGTGCAATCGGGTAAACCCGGCTTAGATCGCCACGGTCATAGGCATAGGTCAGAAAGAACTTATAGGCGAAATGGGTGCAGCCCGCAGCCATCACCCAAGGCAGCGCCGCCGGATCAATCGGGGGGGAAACTGCCACCACCGCCAGACCGATGGGCACTTCGACGACCGACAGGATCACCATGGTGCCAACCTTAGACGTGCCCAGCTTGATCAGCGCATTCCACAGCGCATGCAGAAAGGCGGCCCCCAGAACGGCCAGAAAAACCCCAAGGCTCATGCCTGCCCCCTTTTTGCGACAGCGTTACGCAGAACCGGGCCACGGCACAAGCGGGGCATGAAAACGGGCGCAGGGTTTCCCCCGCGCCCGATCAGCTGGTCAAAGGATCAAACGGTTACAGGGCTTACTGACCCAGCTTGTTGATCCGCCCCTCTACGGCAACAGAGATGGTGCCCATCTTTTCGACATAGGCCATGACATCATTGGCCACCAGATTGCCCGAGCCATTGTTGGTCACGATGCGCCCGCCCCCCAAGGCCGTATAGCCATCGCCACCGCCCAGGATGTAGTCATTCACCGCAACGGTATAAAGCTTGTCAGCCTCCAGCGGGGCACCGCCAACCATCACCTCAGACAGGCGGCTGCCGGGCTGGGCCGATGGGTCCAGCGTAAAGGTCACGCCCGACACCTGCGGAAAGCGGCCAGCCCCGTTTTCCACCTGGCTGACCCCGTTTTCCAGCGCCGCCAGCACCTGGCTGCCCGGAAGCTCGGTCACCACAGTGGTATTGCCAAAGGGCAGTTCCGTCAGAATATCGCGGCGTGTCAATTTCGCCCCGGCATCATAGGTGCGGTCCGCGCGAATACCGCCACCGTTCATGATGGCCAGATCCGCCCCGGTCTGCGCCCGCATGGCATCGGCAATCAGATTGCCCATGGTCGTCTCTTCGGCCCGCACCATGTTGCGGCGGCTGTCCAGCGGCCCTTGGGTGGTGCCGATCTCGACATTCAGCTTTTCATCCAGCTCGGCCGTGTATTTGTCGGTCAGCGCCTGGCTTTCCGGGTCGGGCGTGACTGTGGCGGTATCGATAAAGCGGAACGACGGCGTCCAGCTGACCGTGCGTTTCCCGTCATTCTCCTCGACCGTCACCGTCAGATCGACAGGGTTCAGAAATTGCCCATCCACACTGGTTTCCACATAGGCGGTGATGCCGTCATAGGCCGTTGCATAGGAATGGTCATCCCCTGACAAGATGACGTCAAAGGCATGGCTGGCCATCAGCAACCGGTCATTGGCCATATTGGTCTGCACCACGCCCACCACCAGATCTGCCCCATCGTCGCGCGCTTGCTTGGCAGCGGCAATGCCGCCCTCAACCGTCGGCAGAAACTTCAGATCCCCGGTCGAACTTACCTCGGGCGAGGTATCCTGGGCCACCGGCACCAGGGCCACTTTCAGCCCCGCCACCTCTTTCATCATCACCCCACCCAAGCCCTCGATCGGGCTGCCATCGGCATTGGTGATGTTGATCGCAGCCCAAGGATATGCGCTGGCCTTCATCTTCTCGTAAAAGTTTTCCGGCCCGAAATCGAATTCATGGTTGCCGGGAACGGCAATGTCAAAAGGCACCAGATTGGTGAAGTCGATGGTATTCTGCCCCTTGTCAAACCCCGATTGCAGCGAGGGCGACAGCATATCGCCGTTGAACACATACAGTGTATTCGGATTCGCCGCGCGCTCTGCCTTGGCCACGGCATTCAGGCGGGCAAAGCCACCACGGCCGTCGCTCTCGGCATAATTATACACATCCCCCACGCCCAACAGCGTCAGCTTGATCTCTTCGGCCGAAACCGGACCATTGGCCAAAAGCGCAATCAGGGCGGCAGTGCCCAGCAAACGATGCTTCATTGGAAAGACTCCCTTGTTGGTTATGGCCACAGCGTGACTCCACCATGCCCCGCTTGTCAAATCACCGGATCGTCTGACCTAACGTCAGCACTGAAACAGCAGCATGACAGCCTGCATGACGGCCTGCCCATTGACCAAAGCCTTCCGCTTGTGCATGGAAGACGCCATGCTCATCTACAAGATCCTTCGCCGCCCCGAATGGGATGCCTTCAAAGCCGCTGGCGAAACCGCCGGCGCTCCGGTCGATCTGGCCGATGGCTTCATCCATTTCTCAACCGCCGCCCAAGTTGCCGAAACCGCCGCGAAATGGTTCGGCACGGAAAGCGATCTGGTTCTGGTCGCCTTCAACAGCACCAAACTGGGCGATGCGTTGAAATGGGAACCCTCGCGCGGGGGGGCCTTGTTCCCGCATCTTTACCGCAAATTGCTGCTGTCCGAGGTGGTCTGGGACAAATCCCTGCCACTGGGGGCCACCGGCCATATCTTCCCCGAGGGCGTGTTTTGAACCTGATCGAACGCGCAGGCCTGATGGCCCTGCACCGGCTTGACCCGGAATTGGCCCATGGCCTGTCGCTGCGCGCTTTGAATGCGGGCCTCGTGCCGCTGCCCGGCCCCGTCACCTCGCCGCGCCTGAAAACCCGGCTCGCTGGGCTCGATCTGGCCAACCCGGTGGGTCTTGCAGCAGGGTTTGACAAGAATGCCACGGCCCTTTCCCCCTTGGCCCGCGCAGGCTTTGGCTTTCTCGAAGTCGGCGCCGCCACCCCCCTGCCGCAGCCCGGCAACCCCAAGCCGCGCCTGTTTCGCCTGGCGCAAGATCAGGCGGCCATCAACCGCTTCGGCTTCAACAATGACGGCATGCAGGCCATCGCCACCCGGCTGGCCAGCCGCCCCCGCAGCCTGCCCATCGGCCTGAACCTGGGCGCCAACAAAACCTCGCCCGACCGCGCCGCCGATTTTGCCCATGTTCTGGCCGCTTGCGGCCCGCATGTCGATTTCGCCACGGTCAATGTCTCCAGCCCCAATACCGAAAAACTGCGTGACCTGCAGGGGGCCGCCGCCTTGACCGCCCTGCTCGACCGGGTGATGGAAACCCGCGACTCCCTGTCCCGCCGCATTCCGGTCTTTCTCAAGATCGCCCCAGATCTGTCCGCCACCGAACTGGCTGAAATCGCACAGGTCGCCATGGCGGCTGGCCTTGATGCGATCATCGCCACCAACACCACCTTGGCGCGGGATGGTTTGAAAAGTGCAGATCGAAGCCAAACCGGCGGCCTTTCGGGCGCACCATTGTTCGAAAAGTCCACGCGCGTTCTGGCCCAGCTTTCGCAGCTGACCGATGGCAAACTGCCGCTGATCGGTGTGGGCGGCATCGCCACCCCTGAACAGGCCTATCAGAAAATCCGCGCAGGCGCCTCGGCGGTGCAGCTTTACACCGCCATGGTCTATCACGGCATCGGCCTTGCCGCCCGCATCGCCACCGGCCTTGATGCGCTGTTGGAACGCGATGGCTTTGCCAATCTGGCCGATGCAACCGGCACGGGCCGTGCCGACTGGCTCTGACCCACCCTTCATCTTGGCCGAAATACTCCGGGGGTGAATGGGCCGCAGGCCCAGAGGGGGCAGCGCCCCCTGCCTTTCCTTGCCTGACGCGCTGCCCGTTGGCTGACTCTGCGCTTGAATTTGATCAAATTTTCAGGCAGAACCAGATCAAGTCAAGAGGCCAACATGACCGACAGATCCCCTCAGCCCCCCTCCCCTATTGCCGGGATCGACCCAGCCCGTCTTGCCGATTTCGCCCGGCGTGAAGCCAGTCGCTATACAGCTGCCCGCCCCAAGGCGGCGCAGGCTTTGGACCAGGGTGCCCAGCATTTCCTGAATGGTGTGCCGATGCACTGGATGCGCGACTGGCCGATGCCGCATCTGCCGCTGGTCGCCAAGGCCAAGGGGGCAAGGCTGACCGATATCGACGGCTATGGCATCGACGATTTCTGCCTCGGCGATACCGGCAGCATGTTCGGGCATTCTCCTGACGCGGTGGCCACGGCCATCCGCCAGCAGGCCCGCCGCGGCCTGACCTATATGCTGCCCACCAAAGCCGCCCTTCAGGCAGGCGCCCTGCTGACTGAACGGTTTGGCCCGTTCAAATGGCAGATCGCCACCACGGCGACCGATGCCAACCGCTTTGCCCTGCGCGTGGCGCGCGCGGTGACGGGCAGGCCCAAGGTGCTGGTGTTCAACGGCTGCTATCACGGCACGCTGGATGACACGATGGTCGAACTGGTGAACGACCAACCGGCCAACCGCCCCGGCCTTGTCGGGCAGGTGCAGGATCTGACCCGCGCGGCGACTGTGGCGGAATTCAACGATCTGGCGGGGGTCGAGACGTTGCTGAAACAGGGCGATATCGCGGCCATCCTGACCGAGCCGGTGATGACAAATTCCTGCATGGTCCTGCCCCATGCCGGCTTTCACGATGGCCTGCGCCAACTCAGCCGCCAATATGGTGCGCTGCTGATCATTGACGAAACCCATACCATTTCAACGGGGTTGGGCGGCTATACCCGCGTGCATTCGTTGTCGCCCGACATGTTCGTTGTGGGCAAATGCGTGGCGGGGGGGATGCCCACTGCCGTTTGGGGCATGACGGCCGAAGTGGCCGAACGGTTCAACGCCTATGATGCCACTCGCCCACCCGGCCATTCGGGCATGGGCACGACCCTGTCGGCCAATCCAATGCAATTCGCCTGCCTTGCGGCCACGCTGGCGCAGGTGATGACACCCGAAAACTATGACCATATGGAACGCGGCGCCGAGCGGTTGGCCGCCGGTCTGGCCAAATCCATCCGCACCCATGGGGCGCCGTGGCATGTCGTGCGCGTCGGCGCGCGGGTCGAGTTCATCTGCGCCCCCGGCCCCCTGAACAATGGCACCGAGGCCGCTGCCGCCCATCAGCCACAGGTCGAGGCGGCCATTCACACCGCGCTGCTGAACCGCGGCACACTGATCGCGCCGTTTCACAACATGATGCTGGTCAGCCCCGCCACCAAGACCCGCCAGATTGACCGCCTGATCGCGGCTTTCGACGAAATCCTGACCGCCCTTTTTGCCTGACCGCCCCTTTTGATTGAAGCCGCCATGACCCAGACCCCCAGCCCCTCAGGCTCGACCCTTGCCGAAGCCGAAGCCTTTCTTGCCGCCCACCCGGATGTCGAGGCGTTTGACATTGTCTTGCACGACGCCAATGGCATCGGGCGCGGCAAGATCATCCGGCGCCATGAATTGCTGTCGTTCTACAAATCCGGGCGCCACCTGCCGATCTCGATCCTTGGATTGGATATTTGTGGCGAGGATGTGCATGAGACCGGCCTGATCTGGGATCAGGGCGACGGGGATTTGCGGGCCTGGCCCATTCCCGGCACGCTCAAGCGCCTGCACAACACCCAGCCCCCACGGGGCGAGGTGTTCATGTCGATGTATGAACTGGATGGCCGCCCGATGACATCCGACCCGCGCCATGCCCTGCGCGCCCAGGTCGATGCGCTGGCGGCCCAAGGCTTGCATCCTGTCGGTGCGTTCGAGCTGGAATTCTTCCTGTTGGCCAACGAACGCGATGGCAATGGCCGCGTTCAGCCGGCCCGCGACGTGCTGGATGGCCGCAAATCCAACAAGACCGAGGTCTATTCCGTCGATCACCTGCACGGGATGCTGCCCCTGTTTTCTGACATCTACAAAGGCGCAGAGCTGGCGGGCATTCAGGCCGAAACCATGATCAGCGAATATGCCCCCGGCCAATATGAACTGACGCTGCACTACCGCACCGATGTGATGCAGGCCGCGGATGATCTGATGCGGCTGAAACGGATCGTGCGCGCACAGGCCCGCGCCCATGGCGTCACCGCCTGTTTCATGGCCAAACCGAACGAAGATTACGCAGGCTCGGGCATGCATTTTCACGTCTCGATGCTGGATGATGCAGGCACCAATATCTTTGTCGAACAGACCGAGGGCCAGTGGGCCCCAACCATTCTGCACGCGCTTGGCGGATTGCGCGCCACAATGGGCGAGTCGATGCTGGTGTTCGCCCCGCATGCCAATTCGTGGCGCCGTTTTGCCAGCCAAAGCTATGCGCCGGTCAGCCCGACATGGGGGGTGAACAACCGTTCTGTCGCGCTGCGCATTCCGGCGGGCGATATCAAGGCCCGGCGCATCGAGCACCGGCCTGCGGGTGTCGATGCCAACCCCTATCTGGTCGCGGCCACCGTGCTGGCAGGTATTCGGCATGGCTTGCAGCACAAGATCGACCCCGGCCCGGAAACCACCGGCAACGGCTATGAAGATGGGGCCGATGCGCCCTCGATCCCGGTCGATTGGCGGCAGGCGATCGAGGCCGCCAAGTCATCGGCCTTCCTGAAGGGCGCACTTGGGGCCGATATGCACCGCACCTTTACCGCCATCAAGGCCGCCGAATATGCCCGCGTCATGCGCACGGTGTCCGAGGTGGATTACGATCTTTACCTTTACACCGTCTGACGCCCACTCGCGCTTGGCGCTTAGCCCCGGTGCGGGCCGGGCGCCAAACCGGCGGCTTGGGCAATCATCGCGGCATGGGTGCGGTTCTTTGCGCCCAGCTTGCGGCTTAGCGTCTTGACGTGCAGCTTGACCGTCACCTCCTGCACATCCAGATCGCGGGCGATTTCCTTGTTGGCCTTGCCGTCGCAAATGCCGCGCAGCACTTCGGTTTCGCGGCGGGTCAGGCTGGCCAGCACGCCACCGGGCGGCGGGCCTTCGTCCAGCATCGACAACGGCGCGAAACTTTCGCCCGCGGCCATGTGCTTGACGGCGGCAATCATCGCCTTGACGCCAATGGTCTTGGGCACAAAGCCAATCGCCCCGCGCGCCAAGGCCGCCTCGGCCAGATCGCGCCGGTTGGTGCCAGACAGCAATGCCACCGGGGTTTCGGGGGCCTTCTGGCGCACCAGATCCAGCCCTTCCAACCCGTTCATGCCTGGCATTTCGTAATCCAGCAGAACCAGATCAAAGCGTTCTGCCGCCAAATGCTCTAACACCTGCTGAACATTGGCAACAGCCGCAACAGACAACGCCCCATCAGCCCCAACCATCGCGGCGATCGCTTCGCGAAACAGGTCGTGGTCATCTGCCAAAAGCATGCGCAAGGTGGGTTCAGTCCTTTTCCTTCGGCTTGCCCGTCGTGCGGCAAGGGATTACCTTAGCCCCCGGTCCCTTCTTTATAACCCGCATCCTCGGTGCAGAGACAAGCCATAGAATGACAAACGCACCGCCCAAGGGTAACAAAAGCCTGCCTTCGCCCAGTTTGTGGCCATGGTGGGTCAGCGTTCTGGCCGCCATTGCCGTGCTGGTCGGGGTGGTGCTGATCGTGGTGCTTGGGCTGCGCCAACAGCAAGGGGCCGATCAGGCACTGCAACTGGATCGGGCGCTGTCCGACATCATTCAGGTCGAGGTCGAAAGCCAAGCCCTGCAATTGTCGATCGACACGGCGATCGAACTGCCCGAAAACCCAACGGCGCTGCGCAATCTGCGGCGGGATTTCGACGTGCTGTTCAGCCATCTTTCCTTGCTGGAAACCAGTGCCGTCACCGCCCCGTTGATGAGCGCCCCGGAAAACCGGGCCCTTGTCGCACGGATGCGCGCCTATCTTGATGCGTGGGAGCCGTTGATTGACGGCAACAACGCCCGCCTGACCACAGCCTTGCCCCGGATCGAACGCGAGGTGATCACCCTGCACGGGCTAAGCCACGATCTTGGCCGTTCGGCGCAACGGCATATCGACGCGCTGATGCAGGCAAGACGTGATCACATTGCCCGGCTGGTCTCGTGGCTTGGGCTTGTGGCGGTGGCTTTGGTGCTGCTGCTTGGGCTTTTGGCCGTGATGCTGACCCGCGGCTACCGGGCCGAGCGGGCCAATGCACACGAAAATCTGGCCCTGCGCACGCGCCTTGAACTGATCATCGCAGACTCGCCCGAGGCGATTGTGGTGACCAACCGCGGGGGCTGGACAGTTGAATTCAACCCCGCCGCCGAAGTGATGTTTGGCCTGCCGCGCGAAGCGGTGCTGAACCGTCAGGCTGTGCCCTTGCTGTTCGCGCCCCAGGACGTGCCCGCCTATCAGGCCCAGATTTCGACAGCCATCGCTCAGGCCATCAGCAGGGGGGCCCAACGGTTTGAATTGCAAGGGCGGCGCGCCGATGGCACGGCGTTCCCGCTTGAGGTGTCGTTGGCCAGCCGCGCCATTGGTCAAGGAACGCTGATTGTCGCCTTCATGCGCGATATATCGGCCCGCAAAACGGCCGAAACCTTGCTGCGTGAGGCCCTGGAAAAGGCCCGCGCGGGCGAAAAGGCCAAAGCTGATTTCGTTGCCGTAATGAGCCATGAAATCCGCACCCCGCTGAACGGGTTGCTGGGTGCCGTCAATCTGTTGCAAGACACCACACTGACACCAGATCAGACGCGCCTTACCGATGTGATCGCCTCGACCGGACAGGTGCTGCTTGATCAGGTGAATTCCGTGCTGGACATCGCACAGGGCGAAGCCGGACAGTTCCGCAGCGTTGTGCGGCCCTTTGACCTTGACCGCCTGATTACCGAATGCATCGAAAATCAGCGCGGCCTTGCCCTTCAGAACAAGACTGCAATCCAGCATCACCCGCTGTCGGGCGCACTTTCGCAGGTTGAAGGCGACCCGAACCGTCTGCGCCAGATTTTGCTGAACCTGATCGGAAATGCGGTCAAGTTTACCCATAACGGCACCATCACCGTCGAAACCGAACGGCATGACCCAAAGGCCTTTGGGGGCACCTCTGATATCGTTGAATTCCGGATCATCGACACCGGCCCCGGCATTGCCGAACAGGATCAAAAGCGCATCTTCGATGATTTCGAGATGGTTGAGGCGGATCAGCCCCGGCAAACCAAAGGGACGGGCCTTGGGCTGGGCATCGTGCGCAAACTGGCGCGCGCCATGGGGGGCGAGACTGGGCTGGAAAGCGAATTGGGCATCGGCAGCGTCTTTTGGGTGCGCCTGCCCCTGCGCCCCGTCGCCGCCCCGCCCGCCCTTGACCCGCCGCCAACGCCCTTGCCGCCAGCATCGGCCAAGGCCCCGGATGCCGCCCCGGATACAGCCGGACCGGCGCCGGCCCCATCGGCTGGCCGCAAGATTTTGGTGATCGAAGACAATGACATCAACCGTTTCATCCTGCGCCGCATTCTAGAGGAAGACGGACACCAGATCATTGAAACCCGCGATGGCATTGAGGGCCTTGCCGCCGCCGAGGCGCAAGGCTTTGATGTCATCCTGACCGATATTTCAATGCCACGGATGGACGGGGTTGAAACGGCGCGCCGGATCAGGGCAGGATCAGGGCCTTGTGCCAAGACCCCGATCATTGCCCTTACCGCCCATGCCTTGCCCGCCGATATTGACCGGTTTCTGGCCGCCGGCATCGACGCCTGCCTGACCAAGCCCGTCAACCGTGACAAGCTGGCAGCCCTGTTGGCACAGCCTGCCGCCGCCTCTGCACCACCGCAAAACGCCCTGCCTTTGCTGGATTCAAAAACCTTGGCAGATCTGCATCAAACCCTGGGCAACCTGCCCCTGACCAGCCTGATTGACCGCCTGACCACCGAGGCCACGACCGTTACGGCCGCTTTGGCCACAGCCCAGATGCCGCCCGAACAGATGGCACAACAGGCGCATCAACTGGCAGGCGGCTGTGCCACCTTTGGCGTCCTGCGCCTGCGTGCGGTGTTGTCTGGTGTTGAAACCGATATCAAGACGGGCAACGTGGACGCGGCCCGCGCCGCCGCCGCCACCTTGCCCGCGCTTTGGGGCCAGACAAGCGACGCGCTGCAAACCGAACTCAGGCGGCTTGCAGCCCCGCAACAACCGCCCTCAGCCTAGCCGCCACCAGCCCCGGCACCCGTGGGTCCAGCCCCAAAGGCTCTAGCACCCGGCCGGTGAACCCGGCTTCGGCCAAAGCCTGCGGAATATCGTCGATCACATGTCCCCCCTTGGCGGCGAAAAACGGCAGACACACCGCATCATCTCCAAAGCCCCGCACCTCGGCCAAGCGCGGGCTCTGGTCGATGAACGCAGCCTCAGACCGGGCCAACCCAAGCGCATCTTTGATCATCAGCGCCACGGCATTGGCCACGTCGGACGGGGCGGCGCTGCGAAATGACCCATGGGCCGCCAGCAACAGATTGCCCCCGGCGCCCAAACCGGCCTCACGCACCAGATCCACAGCCAAGGCCTGCACTTCGGGCACCGTTCCAAACGGCTCTAGCACTTGCCAATCGGTCCCACCCGCCTCGGCCAGACGTTTGGGCAGGTTCACCGATGTGAACCACCCCCCGGCCATGAACATCGGAAACACCAGACCGCCCGGCCCCAGTCGCGCCACCGCTGCCGCCAAGGCCCCGTCTTCGGCCAAGGTCACCGACCCAACCTGGCAACCCGGCACATGCTGCGCCACCTGCGCGGCAAAGGCGGCCATTTCTGCCGCAGCAGGGGCCGGGTCAGAGGGCTGGCCGTGCGAGACGATCAGAACAGGCGGGGGGGCTGGCATGAAATCGGTCATGCCACCAAACCTAGCGCATCACCCCGCCACCGCAAGGGCGGCTAGGCCGGCATCTTGCTGGCGATATACTGGGCGAATTCAAAATTCGGCCGCTCCAGGTGGCTCAGCGCCCCCGGTTCCGACAAATCGGCGCACAGACCCCGATAGACCTTTTCGACACAGCCCTTGTCTTCGACATTCACATCATCCAGCAACGCCCGCAGCGCGGCAAAATGCTTGTCGGCCTCGGGGTCGGCGGCCCAATCAGCGGCCAAGCCGCCGCCGAACAAAACATTCACCCGCCCCGGCCCATCCGGCGTCAGGCTGAGATACCAGAAATACCCCGGCGTCAGCGTGATCATCAGCGCCGGATAGATCGAGATCAGCCAGGTGATGCGCCGCTCATCGCCTTGCAGCACTGTGTTCGACGGATGCGCCAGCGACAGTGGCAAGGTGTCATTCTTGATGATGTAATGGTAGTTAAAGGCGGGAAAGCCCTCGGGGCAGGTCATCTTCATCAGATCGACGGTGCCACCGATTGTGCCCGCATGGCAGACCGGCAGGTGATAGCTTTCCATGAAGTTTTCCGCCAACACCTTCCAGTTGGTGTTCCAGTGAAACTCCTCACGGAAGGCCTCGACATAGGCCCCCATATCCAGATAGCCGACCAGCTTTTCCACATCGGCCAGGGCCTGTTGCGGCGGCGGGGCATCGGGGTTCAGCGTGACCATGATCCAGCCAAGCCAGTTTTCCACGCGCACCGCGGGCAGCTTGATGTCTTCCTTGCAAAAGCTTTCGTTCAGGGCCATTGCCGGGGCGCCGCGCAGGGTGCCGTCCAGATTATACGTCCAGGCATGATAGGGGCAAACAATCGACCGCACATTGCCCCGGCCTTCCAACAGCGTGCTCATGCGGTGGCGACAGACATTCGACATGCCCCGCAACGCCCCATCGCGATCGCGCAGAATGATGATCGGCTCGCCCGAGATTTCCATCGTCAGATAATCGCCGATATTGGGCAAAGCCTCGGCCCGCCCGGCACAGAGCCATTCCTTGGCAAAGATATGCGTCTCTTCCATCGCGGCGAATTCGGGCGAGGTGTAAACCGACTTTGGCATGGCCTTGGCCTGCTCAAAGGGCACCGAAACATTGGCCCGCAGTTCAGAGACAGCGGCAAGGGCAGGATCGTGGCGTGTCATCCGGGTCTCCACCAAAACAGAATTGCGAAAGCTAAGCACGTTGATCGGCCTGCGTCACTCAAATTTAGCCTAACTCACGCTTAGGGTCAGCGTCACGCGCCATCCAGATCATAGGGCCAGGGGGCCTGCGAAAAGACGCCCCCATCCACCCAGATCGTCTGCCCGGTGATGAAACCTGCCGCAGCGCTGCACAAAAAGACGACAGGCCCGACAACATCCTGCGGCACCCCCACGCGGCGCAGGGGCGTAACCTTGGCCCAGGTGCCGGCGTAATCCCCGGCCTCGGCGGCGGTGCGTTCTGTTGCAATCGCGCCCGGTGCCACGCAATTGACGCGAATGCAATGCGGGCCCAATTCCACTGCGGCCGCTTTGGTGAACTGCTCGATCCCGCCCTTGCTGGCCGTGTAATCGACCAGACGCGGGAAAGCCAATTTGTTGCAGCCCGACCCCAGATTGACGATCGACCCGCCCTTTCCCGCCGCAATCATCGCCCGCGCCGCCGCTTGGGTGTTCAGAAAACACCCCTTCAGATTGGTCCGCATCACCGCATCCCACTGGTCGGCCCGCAATTCCAGCAAGGATGCCCAAGTCTGAATGCCCGCATTGTTCACCAGCACATCCGGCGCGCCGGCCCAGTCGGCCAACTCGGCCCACAGGGCGGCAACGGCCTCCTCATCGCCGACATCAGACGGCCAGGCCCGCGCGCGCCGCCCCATGGCCGCAACCTCTGCCACCAGATCTGCGGCTGCCGCATCGGCGCCCAGATGGGTCAGGGCCACATCATGGCCAGCCTGTGCCAGCCCCCGCACCAGATCGCGGCCAATGGCCGATACACCCGCCGTCACAACTGCGAACATCGCCCCTCCCTTCGTTTCATCTCAACACCGCAGACAAGGGCATTGCGCCGCGCAAAGCCCCCCCCCGGCACCCCGCCCCCGAAAAACCGCTATGGAATGATCTCGAACCGATCCACATCGACCATGCCCATATCCGTGATCTTCAGATGCGGAATCACCGGCAGCGCCAGAAACGCCAGTTGCAGAAACGGCTCTTCCAGAACCACCCCCAACCCGGCCGCCGCCGCCCGCAGGGCCACCAGATCGTCGCGCACCCGCTCGAACGGTTCAAGGCTCATCAACCCTGCCACCGGCAAGGCCAGCTCGGCCAGCACGCGCCCGCCCTCAACCACCACAAACCCGCCCTCGATCTGGCCCAACCGGTTCGCGGCCAGGGCCATATCGGCGTAATCCACGCCCACAACGGCAATATTGTGATGGTCATGACACACGGTCGAGGCAATCGCCCCCCGCTGCAAGCCAAAGCCCTGCACAAACCCGGTGGCGCGGTTGCCGTTCTTGCCGTGCCGCTCGATCACCGCGATCTTGACCAGATCGCGCGACAGGTCGGGCCGTTTGTCGCCATCGACGGGCGGGATGTCATAGGTCAGGTGCCGGGTGATGATCTTGCCGGGCAGAATGCCGATCACCGGCGTTTCGGCCCGATTGCCCCCGGTGCGAAAATCTTGCGCCGTCACCGGGGCGGCCTTGACCGAATGCCGCGCCACCGGCTCTGTCACCTGCCGCGCGGCAAAGGCAGCCGCATCGGCCACCACCCCCCCCGCCAGCACCAAGCTGGCATGACAGCCCTCCAGACTGTCGATCACCGCTATATCGGCCCGCTTGCCCGGCGCGATCAGCCCCCGGTCCTTCAGCCCGAACGCCTCGGCCCCCGACAGCGATGCAGCGCGATAGACAGCCAGCGGCGGGCACCCCAGGGCAATCAGCGTGCGGATCATATAATCCAGATGCCCGTGTTCGGCGATATCCAGCGGGTTGCGGTCATCGGTGCACAGACACAGATAGGGGGCATGCTGTTCGGTCAGCAGCGGGGCAAGGGCGTGCATGTCTTTCGACACCGACCCTTCACGGATCAGCACCCGCATCCCCTTGCGCAGCTTTTCCAAACCCTCTTCGGCGGTTGTCGCTTCATGCTCGGTGCGGATTCCCGCTGCGATATAGCCGTTCAGATCATGGCCACGCAGCAAGGGCGCATGGCCGTCGATATGCCGCCCCTGCCACGCCTCCAGCTTGGCCATCACGCCGGCATCCTGCATCAGCACACCGGGAAAATTCATGAACTCGGCCAGCCCGATGCCATGCGGATGGTCGCGCAACGGGATCAGATCAGCCGCCTCCAGCCGTGCGCCCGCCGTTTCCATATGGGTCGAGGGCACGCAGGAAGAAATCTGCACCCGAATATCCATCAACGTGTGATCCGCCGCGCTCAGGAAATACTCGATCCCCGGCACACCGCAGACATTGGCAATTTCATGCGGGTCGCAAATGGCCGTGGTCACGCCACGCGGCGTCACGCAACGGTCAAATTCAAACGGGGTGACAAGGCTGCTTTCAATATGCAGATGCGTGTCGATGAACCCCGGCACCAACACGCGGCCCGTAACATCAATCTCGCGCGTTCCGTGATAGGTGCCAAAGACACCCACGATCGTATCGCCGCAAATCGCCACATCCGTTTCCACCAGATCGCCGGTGATCAGGTCAAACACCCGGCCGCCCTTGAGCACCAGATCGGCAGGCACAGCCCCCCGACCTTGGGCGATGCGGGCCGACAGCGGGGCTTTTGGGGCGTTGTGAACCATGGGCGTCTCCTTTCGACCCAGCAAAGCAGAGCCGTGTTCCGGGGGAAAGCTGTATTGCACACCCGATATTGTGACCCGAACAAAACACGCCTTGAACCCCCACGTCAAAGCATGTGACCTGACACGACAGGAGCCAGCCCATGCGCCCCCTTCGCGGCATTGCCTACAAACTTGTATCCGTCCTGATCTTCATCGTGATGAGTGCGGTGATCAAATCCACCGCCGACCATGTCCCGGCAGGTCAGGCGGTGTTCTTCCGGTCGTTATTTGCGATTCCCGTTATTGTGGCCTGGTTGGCCCTGCGGCGCGAATTGAAAACCGGCCTGCGCACCAAATCGCCCATGGGCCATGTCTGGCGCGGTTTCGCGGGCACCTGCGCCATGGGGCTTGGCTTTGCCGGGCTGGGCTATCTGCCACTGCCCGAAGTGACCGCCATCGGCTATGCCGCCCCGCTGCTGACCGTGATCTTTGCCGCCATGTTTCTGGGCGAGGATGTGCGGCTGTTCCGTCTGTCTTGCGTCTTTCTGGGCATGGCGGGGGTGATGATCGTGCTGTGGCCGCGCCTGACCTTTCTGGAAGGCAGCGCCGGCCACCGCGAGGCCCTTGGCGCCATGCTGGTCTTGGGCGGCGCGGTCTTTGCGGCCCTTGCCCAGGTCTTTGTGCGCAAGATGGTGGCCACGGAACAAACCGCCGCCATCGTCTTTTGGTTCTCTGTCACCGCCACGGGGCTGTCGCTCTTGACCCTGCCCTTTGGCTGGGTGGTCCCCACGGCGTCAGAGGCTGCCTTGCTGGTGCTGGCCGGGGTGTTGGGGGGCTTTGGCCAGATTTTCCTGACCTCCAGCTACCGCGAGGCCGATGCCTCGCTGGTCGCGCCCTTTGATTATGCCTCGATGATCTTTGCGCTTGGCATCGGCTGGTTCGTCTTTGCCGAGATGCCCACGATCACCATGCTGATCGGTGCTGCCATCGTGATCACCGCTGGCGTGCTGATCATCTGGCGCGAACGGCAACTGGGCCTGCAACGCGCGCGTCAACGCAAGGCCATGACACCACAGGGCTAGGGTCGGGCGATCAGGGCGTGATCACCACATCGGCGGGGCGCGAGGTTTCGATGCAGCGGCGGATATTGGGCATGTCGTTGCCGTCAATCCACGCCCGTGCCTCGGCAGGCGATTTGCCATGCTGCGCCCAGCGTGCAACCAGCCTGCGGTCCAATTCCTCGATCCCGACGTCTATCCAGATCGTCAGATCAAACAGGCTGGCCAGCTCGGCCCATTTGCCTTCGTTCAGCAACAGCCAATTGCCTTCAATGATCAGAAAACGATCTTCGAGCAACACAACATCGGCCGCGGCCCGCGACAACTCGATCGACCGGTCAAAGACCGGGATGGCCACTTCGCCCCCTGCCCGCAACCGGGTGATCAGGTGAACAAAACCATCCAGATCAAAGGTTTCGGGCGCCCCCTTGCGCGACCGCAGGCCGCGCGCCGTCAGAACCGCGTCGTCATAGTGAAAGCCATCCATCGGCACCACCCGCGCCCCGGTGCCAAGTGCGGCCACCAAGGCAGCCGAAAGCGTGGATTTGCCCGCCCCCGGCGGCCCGGCCAGGGCGGCCAGATACCGCCCCCGGCCTGTGCCGGCCTTTTCGCGGATCAATTCGGCAAGGGCAGTCGGGGTCATCTCAGCTTCCACAATGTCACACAGCCTGGGCCCGGGTGGCAAAGGCCGCGCCCAAACCCTGCTTATACCCCGCGGTCATAATGCCGCACAACCGGCTTTGCAGGGGCCAACCCGCCGCTTCCATCGCGCAGAGCCCGCCCCCTTTTGCACTGCCAAATCGGCAAGACGGCCTTTCTTTTGGCGCTGACATCTGATTTCTGTGTCCTGTTAGCGCCAAAGGTGAATTTCTGTCCTTTGGCAACCATTGACTTGCGCGCAGCCTCTTGAAAATCGTTGTATCAAGGCTCAGTTGGGGTCCAACCCGCCGCGACGTTTACGACGCAAAAGAACGCCACCGCCACGACGAGGGAATACCCGCTTCATGTCTTTAGCCCTGATTGCAGCGCTGCCATTCATCGGTGCGCTTCTGCCCGGCCTCATGATCCGCGCAGGCAAGAACGCCTGTGCCTTTGTCACCGGGTCGGTCACCGCACTTGCACTGTTGCTGTTGGGCTTGAATGCCCCGGCGGTCTTGCGCGGAGAGGTGGTGCAAACCCGCATCGACTGGCTTCCCTCGCTTGGCCTGAACGCCAATTTCTTTCTGGATGGGCTTGGCCTGCTGTTTGCCGGGCTGATCCTTGGCATCGGGCTGTTGATTATCATCTACGCGCGGTTCTATCTGTCGAAATCCGATCCGATGGGCCAGTTCTACAGCTATCTCTTGCTGTTTCAGGGCGCGATGGTGGGCATTGTCCTGTCGGACAACATCCTGCTTTTGCTGGTGTTCTGGGAATTGACGTCGCTCTCCTCGTTCCTGCTGATCGGCTATTGGAAGCACAATCCCGAAGGCCGCCAAGGCGCACGGATGGCCCTGACCGTCACCGGCGGCGGGGGCCTTGCGATGATCGCGGGCATGCTGATCCTTGGCAATATCGTCGGCAGCTATGATCTGACGGTGATCTTGCAGAACAAGGAATTGATCCAGGCCAGCGACTGGTATCTGCCCGCGCTGATCCTGATCCTGCTGGGCGCCTTTACCAAATCGGCGCAGTTCCCCTTTCACTTCTGGTTGCCCCATGCAATGGCCGCCCCCACCCCGGTGTCGGCCTATCTGCACTCGGCTACCATGGTAAAGGCGGGGCTGTTCCTGATGGCGCGGCTGTGGCCGGTTCTGGCGGGCACGCCCGAATGGTTCTACATCGTCGCCACCACGGGCCTGATCACCATGGTGATGGCCGCCAAGATTGCGCTGTTCAAGGATGATCTCAAGGCGCTCTTGGCCTTTTCCACCGTCAGCCATCTTGGCCTGATCACCATGCTGCTGGGCTTTGGCACGGCCGAGGCTGCGACCGTGGCGATTTTCCACATCATCAACCATGCCACCTTCAAAGCCGCCCTGTTCATGAGTGTGGGGATCATCGACCACGAAACCCACACCCGCGATCTTAAACGTCTGGGCGGTTTGCGCACCCTGATGCCGATCACCTTTGCCTTTGCCACCGTTGCGGCCCTGTCGATGGCCGGCATCCCGCCCCTGAACGGCTTTTTGTCCAAGGAACTGATGCTGGAGGAGGCCTATCACACCACCTGGGCAGGCAGCGCCTGGCTGATGCCCGTGCTGGCCACCATCGGCGCGATGTTCTCGGTCGCTTATTCCTTCCGCTTCATCGCCCATGCCTTCCTTGGCCCGGTGCGGGATGATTACCCGTCAAAACCGCACGATCCGGGCTTTGGCCTGTGGGCGGCCCCGGCGTTTCTGGCGCTGCTGGTGGTGATCATCGGCTTCATGCCCATGACATCGGCAGCCTGGCTGGTGAATACCGCCGCCAGCGCCACGACGGGCGAACCGGTGCAGGCCTATATCAAGCACTGGCACGGTCTGGGCTCGCCTGCCCTGTGGATGTCGGTGGCCGCCGTTGCGGCGGGCCTGATCCTGCTGGGCGCGCACAAGCGGCTGATGGCCCTGTGGAACGCCACCCCCCGCCCCGAGGCGAAGGCGATGTTCGACGGCCTGATCGAACCCTTTGCCCATCTGTCGCGCCGCCTGACCGACCGGCTGCATGACGGCGCGCTGACGCGCTATATCGCCATCGGCATCCTGACCATCGCTGCCACGGCCTATTACGGCTTTAGCACTGGCACCCATACGCCGGGCACCCGCGCCTTGCTGGATGTGCATCCGGTTCCGGCCCTTGGCTGGTTCGCCCTGGCGCTGGCCACGATTGCCATCGTGATCTTCCATCGCAACCGCCTGCTGACACTGGTTCTGGTGGGCATCATCGGCCTGATGATCTCGGTCGGCTTTGCCTATTTCTCGGCACCTGACCTTGCCCTGACACAAATCTCGGTCGAGGTGGTGACGGTGATCCTGATGCTGCTGGCGCTGAACTTCCTGCCCAAGCAAACGCCCGCCGAAAGCACCGACAGCCGTCGGGCGCTGGATATGGGTGTGGCAGGCATCGCCGGTCTGGCCATTGCGGGCCTGTCCTATGCGCTGATGACGCGCGATCCCGCCTTTGCCCCGATCGCCGATTATCACATCGCCAATTCCAAACCCGGCGGCGGTGGCACGAATATCGTCAACGTAATTCTGGTCGATTTCCGGGGCTATGATACCTTTGGCGAAATCATCGTGCTGGGGATTGCCGCCATGGTGATCTACGCCCTGACCGAAGCGCTGTTGCGCAGCGGCCCGGCCAATGACCGTCTGGTGGCCTGGACCCCCGATCTCAAGCGGGCGGGCGACCGGCACCCGATGATGCTGGTGGTCGCCACCCGCCTGATCCTGCCGATTGCACTGATGGTGGGCGTGTTCATCTTCCTGCGTGGCCATAACCTGCCGGGCGGCGGCTTTATCGCCGGTCTGGTCGTGTCGATCGCGCTGGTCATGCAATACATGGCGTCGGGCTTTGCCTGGGCGCAGATCCGCCAAAAGGTGGATTACCACGCGCTGATCGCCTGCGGGGTGCTGATCGCGGCCGCCACGGGCATCGGCTCCTGGTTCGGCGGCCTGCCCTTCATGACCACCGGCTTTGACTATTTCCACATCCCACCGCTGGAGGAATTCGAACTGGCCACCGCCGCCATCTTTGACCTTGGCGTCTTCCTGACGGTTCTTGGCGCGGTGATGCTGTCCCTGGCCTCGCTGTCGCGCATCGCCCTGCGGGCCGGTGAAACCATCAACGTCGAGCCTTTCGACATCGACCCATCCGAGGGCCGCAGCCTCGATGATCTTGACCCGCAGGAGGCACGCTGATGGAACTTCTTGTGGCCTCTGCGCTTGGCCTGCTGACGTCGGCTGGTGTCTATCTGATGCTGCGCCAGCGCACCTTTCCGGTGATCGTCGGGCTGACCCTGCTGTCCTACGCGGTCAACGTGTTCATCTTCACCGCCGGGCGGTTGACGGTGAACCTGCCGCCGATCATCGACAAATATGCCAATGGCTATACCGACCCGCTGCCTCAGGCGCTGGTGCTGACCGCCATCGTGATCTCGTTCGGCATGACAGCCGTTCTGGTGATGATGGCTTTGGGCGCCTATCTAGAGGCCGGGCATGACAAGGTGGATATGAACGACACCGACGAAACCCCGAAAGGGGGTGCGAAATGATGAGCCACTGGATCATCGCCCCCGTCATTCTGCCCGCACTTGTGGGCGCGGCGATCATGCTGTTCATGCGCAATGACCTGCTGTTGCAGCGCGTCTTTTCGCTGGCCTCGACTCTGGCCCTGACGGCCATTGCGGCGGCGCTGCTGTGGGCTGCCACGCTGCACCCGCCCGAGGTGTATTTCCTTGGCAACTGGCCCGCCCCCTTTGGGATCGTGCTGGTGCTTGACCGGCTGTCGGCGCTGATGGTGATGCTGACCGCGCTGTTGGCCGTTGCGATCCAGCTTTATGCCATCGGGTCAGACTGGGATGCCCGCGGCCGCCATTTTCACGCGTTGTTCCAGTTCCAGCTGATGGGCATCAGCGGTGCCTTCCTGACGGGTGACGCGTTCAACCTGTTCGTCTTTTTCGAAGTGTTGCTGATCGCCTCTTATGGTCTGATGATCCACGGCGGCGGCAAAGACCGTCTGCGCGCAGGCGTGCAATATGTGGCCTTCAACCTTGTCGGCTCGTCGCTGTTCCTGTTTGCGCTGGCCACGATCTACGCAGTAACCGGCACGCTGAACATCGCCGATCTGGCCGTCAAGGCGCAAACCCTGCCCGAGGGTGATGACGCCCTGTTCCGCGTGGCTGCGGTGATGCTGATGCTGGTCTTTGCCGTCAAGGGGGCGCTGGTGCCGCTGCAATTCTGGTTGCCGGCCACCTATGCCAATGCGCCCGGCCCGGTTGCCGCCCTGTTCGCGGTGATGACCAAGATCGGCGCCTATGCCGCCATCCGCTTTGGCGTGATGGTGATCCCGCCCAGCACACCCGCCACTGGCACGCTGATTGCCGATCTGATGATGCCAGCCGCGATTGCCACGCTGATCATCGGGGCCATCGGTGTGCTGGGGGCGTCCACCCTTGGTCGCCTGGCCGCCTTTGCCGCCATCGCCTCGATGGGCACGGCCTTTATCGCGATTTCGGCCTTTACCCCCGCCGCCACTGCGGCTGCGCTGTATTACATTGTGCATTCCACATTGGCCGGGGCGGCCCTGTTTCTGATCGCCGATCTGGTGGCCGACCGCCGCGCCCATGACCGGCTGGATCAGGCCTTGCCGCCGATCCAGAACTCGGGGCTGATTGCCGGGCTGTTCATGGCCTCGGCCATTGCCACGGCGGGCATGCCACCGCTGTCGGGCTTTTTCGGCAAGCTTCTGGTGATGGATGCCTTGCGCGATCAGGCGGCGCTGGTCTGGTCGGTGATCCTGATCACCTCGCTGGTGGTGATCCTGGGCTTTGCCCGCGCCGGATCGACCCTGTTCTGGAAGGCACATGCCGCCGCCCCGCTAGAGGGGCCAAGGCATGAACCGCAGGGCCTTGCCTTTACGGCCACCTTTGGCCTGCTGGCAGGGCTGGTGGCGCTGACCGTCTTTGCAGGCCCCGTCATGGCCTGGATGGAGGCGACGGCCCTGTCGCTGCATGACCCCGCCGCCTATATCGCCGCCAACCAACTGCCGCAGGTGAAGTGACATGCTCAAACGCCTCTTCCCCCACCCGCTGTTGTCGCTGCTGCTGTTCGTCACCTGGATGCTCTTGGTCAACCAGTTCAAGCTGGGCAGCCTTGTGCTGGCGCTGTTCCTGGCCATCGTCATTCCCATCCTGACCGGCCCCTATTGGGAAGATCGCCCGCGCATCCGCAACATCCCGGCCTTTGCCGCCTATTGCCTGCTGGTGATGTGGGACATCGTGGTGGCCAATATTCAGGTCGCGCGGATCATCCTGTTCATGCGCAACGAAGATATCAAATCGGCGTGGATTCCGGTGCCTATCTCGCTGAAAACGCCCGAGGCGGTCACCATGCTGGCCGGCACCATCACCATGACACCGGGCACAGTCACGGCCGATATGTCGTCTTGCGGGCGGGTTTTGCTGATCCATTCGCTGCACGCACCCGACCCCGACGCGATCCGCGCCGACATCCTGACCCGCTATGAGGCCCGCCTGAAAAGGATCTTTGAATGATGCTGGATTATGCCCTGATCTTCGCCTTTCTCTGCTTTGGCCTTGGCCTTGCGATGAATGTCTATCGCGTCTTCAAGGCCCCCGGCGTGCCGGATCGGATTCTGGCGCTGGATACGATGGTGGTCAACGTCATCGCCCTGATCGTGCTCTATGGCATCCGCACCAAATCGGGCATCAACTTTGAGGCAGCCCTGCTGTTCGCCATGACTGGCTTTGTCTCAACCGTGGCCTATTGCAAGTTCATCTTGCGCGGCGACATCATCGAGTGAGGGACAATGGAACAAATCGCTGAAATCCTGATCTCGGCCCTGCTGGTCATCGGTGGCATCTTTGCCGTGGTGGGCAGCTATGGCCTGCTGAAACTGCGCGACACGATGCAACGGCTGCATGCGCCCACCAAGGCCTCTACCGTGGGCGTCGGCTCGGCGCTGATTGCCTCGATGGCCTATTTTCTGGTGTTCGAGGGCAAGATCAGCTGGCACGAATTGATGATCACCCTGTTCCTGTTCCTGACCGCGCCGATCACCGCCAATTTCATCGCCAAAGCCCAGATGCACCGGGCCCTGCGCGAGGAAGACATGCCGAAAACCGGTGTGGGCAGTGATTGGGCCACCTTTGACCCGGAACTGACCATGGTGCAGCCAAGCCCGACCGATGATGCAGCGCCCGCCGTGGCCGAGGCCCCGCGCCGCGCGTAAAATCTGACCAACCGGTCAAATACGCGCAGCGTCACCCTTGCCGCCCGGCCCCGCGTCATGCCACATTGCGCGGGTATTTCATCGGGGGGCACATCGGTGCAGACGCTGACCTCAGAACCCGCGACCCGCGGCCAGACCTTGCCACAGGTGGCGCACGCCCGAAATCCGGGCATGGCGCTTGATCTGGATTGGGTCGCCGCCGTGCAGGCCAACACCTCGGCCATCGAGCGCCGCTGCGCCACCCTTGGCGGCCGCCGCAGTGTCAAGAAAGACCATCAGGCCGCTTGGCTGCTGAAGGCGATCAGCCTGATCGACCTGACCACCCTGTCCGGCGATGACACCAAGGGCCGTGTGCAGCGACTTTGCGCCAAGGCCCGCCAACCCGTGCACCCCGACATTCTGGCCGCCCTTGGCATGCCGGGCCTGACCGTGGGCGCGGTCTGCGTCTATCACGATATGGTCGAAACCGCCGTGCGCGCGCTTGAAGGCAGCCACATCCCCGTTGCCGCTGTCTCTACCGGATTTCCGGCGGGCCTGTCGCCCTGGCACCTGCGCCTTCAGGAAATCCGCGAAAGCGTGGCGGCCGGGGCGCGCGAAATCGACATCGTGATTTCCCGCCGCCATGTGCTGACGCAAAACTGGCAGGCCCTGTATGACGAGATGCGCGAGATGCGCGAGGCCTGCGGCGAGGCGCATGTCAAGGCGATCCTCGCCACGGGCGAACTGGGCACCCTGCGCAACGTCGCCCGCGCCAGCCTGATCTGCATGATGGCCGGGGCCGATTTCATCAAGACCTCAACCGGGAAAGAGGGCGTGAATGCCACCCTGCCCGTCAGCCTGACCATGATCCGCGCCATCCGCGACTATCAGGACCGCACCGGCCACAAGGTGGGGTATAAACCCGCAGGCGGCATTTCAAAGGCCAAGGATGCGCTGTTGTATCTGGCCCTGATGAAAGACGAATTGGGCTACCCGTGGCTGCAACCCGATCTGTTCCGCTTTGGCGCCTCCAGCCTGTTGGGCGATATCGAGCGGCAACTGGAACACCACCTGACCGGCCATTATTCAGCCGCCAACCGCCACGCGATGGGGTAACGACATGACGATCAAGGAAATCTTCGACAGCATGTCCTATGGCCCCGCCCCCGAAAGCAATGCCGAGGCTTTGGCCTGGTTGGCCAAGCATGGCGGTGAATTCGGCCATTTCATCAACGGCAGCTTCACCACGCCCGAGGCTTTGTTTGAAACCAAAAGCCCCGGCACCGGCACCCTGCTGGCCAAAGTCAGCCAGGGCAGCGCGGCCAGCGTGGGCGCCGCCGTGGATGCGGCCCGCCGCGCCCAACCGAAATGGGCCAGACTGCCCGGCCCGCAGCGCGCCCGACATCTCTATGCCCTTGCCCGCTTGGTGCAAAAACATGCCCGCCTGCTGGCGGTGCTGGAAACCATGGACAATGGCAAACCCATCCGCGAAAGCCGCGACATCGACATTCCCCTTGTCGCGCGGCATTTCTACTATCACGCGGGCCTAGCCCAACTGATCGACAGCGAACTGCCCGATCAGGAACCGCTGGGCGTGTGCGGGGCCATCATTCCGTGGAACTTTCCGCTGCTGATGCTGGCGTGGAAAGTCGCTCCTGCCTTGGCGGCGGGCAATACCGTGGTTCTGAAACCCGCCGAATACACCCCGCTGACCGCCCTTCTCTTCGCCGAACTCTGCCGCGAGGCAGGGCTGCCCAAAGGGGTGCTGAACATCGTCACCGGTGATGGCGAAACCGGCGCGGCCCTTGTGGCCCATCCCGATGTGGCGAAAATCGCCTTCACCGGCTCCACCTCGGTGGGCAAGAAAATCCGTCAGGCAACGGCGGGCACCGGCAAGGCCCTGACGCTCGAACTGGGGGGCAAGTCACCCTATATCGTCTTTGACGATGCCGATCTCGACTCGGCGGTCGAAGGTCTGGTCGATGCGATCTGGTTCAATCAGGGGCAGGTCTGCTGCGCGGGCTCGCGCCTGTTGGTTCAGGAAGGCGTCGCCGACCGCTTTCACACCAAGCTGAAACGCCGGATGGACGGGCTGCGCATTGGCGACCCGCTGGACAAATGCATCGACATGGGCGCGATTGCCGATGACGTGCAGTTGCAGACGATCCGCGCGCTGGTCGATGGGTCGGATGGCGAGAAGTATGTGGCCAACACCCCCCTGCCGCAGGGCTGCTATTACCCGCCCACGCTGATCACCGGGCTGGGCAGCGCCAGCCGCCTGATGCAGGAAGAAATCTTCGGCCCGGTGCTGGTGTCGATGACCTTCCGCACCCCGGCCGAGGCGGTGGATCTGGCCAACAACACCCGCTATGGCCTTGCCGCCAGCATCTGGACCGAGAATATCAACCTCGCGCTCGACATGGCGCCAAAGGTCAAGGCCGGTGTCGTCTGGGTCAATGCCACCAACCTGTTCGACGCCGCTGCTGGGTTCGGCGGTGTCCGCGAAAGCGGTTTCGGGCGTGAGGGCGGCTGGGAAGGCCTGCTGGCCTATCTGCGCCCCCGCGGCAAGACCTCCCCGCTCAAACCCGTTCCCGCCATCGCCGCCCCCAAAGAGCCTGCGGTTTCGGGCCTTGATCGCACCGCCAAACTGTTCATCGGCGGCAAGCAGGCCCGGCCCGATGGCGGCTATAGCCAATCGATCTACAGCCCGCGCGGGCAAGTGCTGGGTCAGGTCGGCATCGCCAACCGCAAAGACATCCGCAACGCGGTAGAGGCCGCCCATGCCGCCAAGGGCTGGGGCAAGGCCACCGGGCATAACCGCGCGCAGATCCTGTATTACATCGCCGAGAACCTGTCGGCCCGCGCCGATGAATTCGCAAACCGGATCAAGGACATGACCGGCAAGTCCGGGCGAGATGAGGTCGATTGCGCCATCACCCGCCTGTTCACCTACGCGGCATGGGCCGACAAGTTCGACGGCACGGCGAAATCGGTGCCCCTGCGCGGCATTGCCCTTGCGATGAACGAACCCTCTGGCGTGATCGGCGCGCTGTGCCCGGATGAGGCCCCGCTGCTGGGGCTGATCTCGGTCATGGCCCCAGCCATTGCCATGGGCAACACCTGCGTTCTGGTGGCCTCTGAACCCTTCCCGCTGTCGGCCACCGATTTTTATCAGGTGCTGGAAACCTCTGACCTGCCCGCAGGCGTGGTGAATATCCTGACCGGCCCCCATGCTGACCTCGCCAAACCCTTGGCGGGGCATCTTGATGTGGATGCAGTCTGGTCGTTCTCCTCGGCCCCGGTTTCGGGCCTGATCGAGGCCGAGGCCGCAGGCAATGTCAAACGAACATGGGTAAACCACGCACAGGCCCGTGACTGGTTTGGCCCCCAGGGCGAAGGCCGGGCTTTTCTGCGTCAGGCGACCGAGGTCAAGACCATCTGGGTGCCCTACGGCGAATAAGGCCGCGCGCAAAGGGGTGCTGCCCTCTTTGCGCCCGGCCCCGTGCGTTTCTGCCCGGACCCGTGGTGCGGCTCAGGCCCGCCCGGCCACCGGCGACAGCGTCAGCGGATCAATACCCATCGACCGCAACGCCCCCCGCCATTTGCCGCTGTCATCAGCCGCATAAACCAGATCGGGCGCGGCGTCGCAGATCAGCCAATCGTTGCGCAAGATCTCGGCCTCAAGCTGGCCGGGGCCCCAGCCGGAATAGCCCAGGGCCAGCAGGGCCGTGTCCGGCCCCTCGCCACGGGCAAGCGCCTCAAGGATGTCCAGCGTGGCGGTCATGCGAAAACCACCCGCCACCTGCATCGTCCCCGCCCCCATCATGCCCTGACCGGAATGCAGCACAAAGCCCCGCCCGCGTTCGACAGGGCCGCCGAAATGCACGCGAATGTCGCGCCCCGAAGGCACATGCGAAATGTCCAGATGGTCAAGCAAGGCGGTGAAATCAAGGTCGCGGTTGGGTTTGTTCACGATCAGCCCCATCGCCCCATCCTCCGAATGGGCGCAGACCAGAATCACGCTGTGGTCAAACCTTGGGTCGCTCATCCCCGGCATGGCCACCAAAAGCTTACCTTCCAGATCCATCTGCGCCTCCTGTTGCGCAAGGGTGCCTGCCCCTACCATGACGCTGATGCAGCCCCGCCTCAAGGGGCAACTGCTCGCGCCCGCTTCCCGTGTTTGTGACTTTTCATTCCCCGCGGCCTTTCTATGTTGGCACCATGATCAAGATGTTCCTCCTCGCCACCGCCGTGGCCACACCCGCCCTTTCCCAAGGCCTGACCCAGGACGATGTGGTGCAGGGCCAGTTTCGCGCAGGCTGGCAAACGGCCCCCGGCGCCCATATCAGTGCGCTGCATCTGGAACTGGCGCAGGGGTGGAAAACCTATTGGCGCGCGCCGGGCGATGCGGGCATTCCGCCCAGCTTTGACTGGTCGGGGTCATCCAATCTGAAATCCGTGCGCTTTCACTGGCCCGCGCCCGAGGTGTTTCACACCGCCGGAATGCAGACCGTGGGCTATCACCACCGGCTGGTCCTGCCCATCGAGGTCGAGGCGCTGGACCCCGCCAAACCCGTGACACTGCGGGCCACAGTCGATCTGGGGGTGTGCAAAGACATCTGCATGCCGGCGTCGCTGGCGCTTTCGGCAGATCTGACCATTCCGGGCAAGGCCGATCAGGTGATCAGCGCCGCCTTGCAGGCGCGTCCGGCCACCGCGAAAGAGGCTGGTCTGCGCGCCATCGCCTGCGCCGTCGAGCCGATCCGCGACGGGCTGCGCGTCACCGCCCGCATGACCCTGCCGCAACAGGGCCGCAGCGAAGTGGTGATGATAGAGCCGGGCCAACCCGGCGTCTGGGTGTCAGAGGCCGTGGTGCAGCGCAGCGGCGGCGATCTGGTGGCCACGGTCGATATGGTGCCGCCCTCGGGCCAGCCCTTTGCCCTGACCCGCAGTCAGGTCAGGATCACCGTCATCGGCCAACCGGGCCGCGCCGTCGATATTCTGGGCTGCCCGGCAGGCTGACGCCAGGGGCACAGGGTCACGCCGGGGGCGGGCCCGCCCTCAGGCCCGCGCCTGTGCCAGCCGCGCCGCCGCCAAGGCCAGCCCCGCCACCAGCGCCGCCGCCGCGATGAACGCCGCCACGCCTGCGCCCACAGTCTCCAGCCCCGGCACCAGCACCGGCACCCGGCCCGCCGACAGCGCAGGCACAACCAACACCCCGAACAGCAGCGCCATGCCAGCCGCCGCAGGCATCAGCACCCGCCGCGCGCCCCGCTGCAAACCGCGCCGCAGCGACCGCACCATGCGCCCGACATCTGACTGCACCGCCATCAGCGCAGGCACCAAGACCAGCACCAGCACCATGCCAAAGGCCAGCCCATAAACCAGCGTCACCACCGTCGGCTTCAGGAACGAGGCCTGCGAACTGGTTTCATACATCAGCGGCGCCAGCCCCAGCACGGTTGTGGCCGTGGTCAACAGCACCGGGCGGAACCTGTCGGCCACGCCATCCACAATCGCCGGAAACAGCCCGCGCTTTTCGGAATATTCGTCGATGGTCGAAACCAGAACGATGGAATCGTTGATGATGATCCCCGACATCCCGATCAACCCCACAACCGAGAACAGCGACATCGGCACATCCCAGACATAATGGCCCCAGATCGCCCCGATCAGCCCAAAGGGAATGACCGACATCACCACCAGCGGCCGCGACCAGCTGGCAAAGATCCAGGCAAGGCAGATGTAGATGCCGATCAGGCACAGGATCATCCCCATCGTGGCATCACCCAGAAACTCGCGTTCTTGCTGCACAAGCCCGCCTTGCCGGGTTTCCACCCCGAAATCCTGCGCGATCTGGGGCAAGACCACCTCGGCAATCTCGGCCTGAATTTCGGCCGCACGGGCCGGGTTGTCCTCGGCCAGATCGCCCGAAACGGTCACGATGCGCAGCCCGTTTTCGCGCCGGATGGTCGAAAAGCCCGCCATCCGGTCAACCGTCACGATATCGGCCAGCGGCACATAGGTGGCCGCCCCGGTGCGGATCAGCGTGCGTTCCAGAAAATCGGCCGTCAATTCACGCGCCGGCAACTCTACCCGCAGCGTCGCACTGCGCGGCCCGTCGGGATAGGTGGCCGCCTCGATCCCGCCCAGACGTTCGCGCAACACCCGGCCAAGGCTGTCGATCGACAGCCCCATCGACTGGCCCAGGGGCGTCAGGCTCAGGATCAGCTCATCCTTGTCATAGGCCAGCGAATCCTCTAACGCCGAAGCCTCGGGAAAGGCCGCCAGACGGGTTTTCAGCGCCTCGGCCGCGGCCTTCAATTCGGTGGTGCTGGCCCCGTAAAGATCAATCGACAGCGCATCGCCACCGGGGCCGAACCGCCCGCCCCGGAACGACAGTTCCTCCATCAACGGATGCGCCCGCACCTCTTCCTGCAGGGCCTGCACAAAGGCATTGCCGGAATAGGGGCGCTCATCGGGGTTGATCAACTCGATGCTGATCGACCCCAGCAGATCGGCATCCTTGCTGTCGGCGCTGGCAAGGCCACGCCCGCCAGACCCGCCCACTTCGGCCATGGCAAAGGTGATCGGATTGGTGCCGTGCTCGGCCTCTAGCCGGGTGGCCACGGCATCGGCAGCCCGCTGCAATTCGCGCATCATTTCAAGGCTGTCGTCGCGATCGGCCCCCGGCAGCATCGAGAAATTGCCGGTGACGCTGTTTTGCTCGGGCGCGTTAAAGAACCGGAACGGCACGTCGCCGCGAATATACAGCGCCACCTGAAAGGCCAGCAACACCACCGCCGCCGCCATCACCGGGTATCGCGCGGTGATCAGCACCCGCATCAGCGGCTTGATCGCACGTTCCTGAAACCACGCCATCCCCCGGTTCACCTGACGCGACGGCCAGTCATACCATTTTTCTTCGCGCGCCTTGGCAATCGCATGGGCCATATGGTTGGGCAAAATCAGGAAACACTCGACCAACGATGCCAGCAAAACGGCAATCACGGTGAACGGAATATCCTTGATCAGATCGCCAAAGCGCCCGCCAATCGCCACCAGCCCGAAAAACGCAATCACCGTGGTCAGGGTCGAGGCCACCACCGGCTGCGCCATGCGCCGCGCGCCCATTTCCGCCGCTGTCACCGGATCTTCGCCCAAGGTGCGCGCCCGGAAATCGGCATGTTCGCCCACCACGATGGCATCATCGACCACGATCCCCAGCATGATGATCAACGCGAACAGCGAAATCATGTTGATCGTCAGCCCGCTGGCATACATCGCCGCCACCGCCGCCAGCATCGACACCGGAATCCCCGCCGCCACCCACAGCGCCGTGCGCGCATTCAGGAACAAGAACAGCATCAGCACCACCAGCGCCAGACCCGTCAGGCCATTGTCCAGCAGCAGATACAGCCGTTCGGTGATCTGCTCGGCCCGCGCCCGCACCAGCTCTACGCTGACACCGGGCGGCAAGATCAGCCGCATGTCGGCGGCCACATCCTCAACCGCGGCCTGCATCCGAATGGCATCGCCCTCGGCACTGCGCTCGATCCGAATGGTCATCGCCGGGTTGGTGCCGACATAGGACGCCCGCCCCCGATCGGCACTTTCCACCCGCACCACGGCCAGATCGCCGACCGTCAGCTTGGTGCCATCCGGCTGGCTACGCAGCACCACCGCCGCAATATCAGCCGCCGACCGCTTTTCCGTTCCGGTCCGCACCCGCGCCGACCCGTCGCCCACCTCGCCTGCCGGGGTGCTTTGCACGGCCACGGCCACGGCATCGGCAATCTCGCGCATCGTCACATCATGACGGATCAGCGCCACCGACGGCACTTCGATCACCGTTTGCGGATCCGCCAGCCCCCGGATCGTGGCCCGCGTGATCCCGGCCTGAAACAGCCGCGCCACGAATTCATCGGCAAAGCGGCCCAACTGATCCAGCCCCACCGGCCCGGTGATCACCACATCGGTGACAGAATCGCGCCACTGGCTGCGCCGCACCACCGGATCTTCGGCATCTTCGGGCAGGGTGTTGATCTGATCGACAGCCGCCTGCACATCCTCGGCGGCCTGCATCAGATCGGTGCCCGGCTCAAATTCCAGATCCACCCGCGCGCTGCCCTCGGTGGCAACCGAGGTGACATCGGCCACCCCGTCCACCGCCAACAGCGCAGGCTCCAGCACCTGCACCACAGCGCTGTCCACGTCTTCCGCGCCCGCCCCGTCCCAAGTGACCGTGACATTGACCTCGGCCACCACCACATCGGGGAAATATTGCGCCCTGATCCGGCTGGCCGCCGCAATCCCGGCAATGATCATGATCACCAGCAGGATATTCGCCACAGTCCGGTGGCGGGTGAAATAGCTGATGATCCCCCCCGCCGCAGGCAGCTTGCGCATCGACGCCATCGCCTCAGCCCCCCATCCGCTGTTCCAGCCGCTCGATCACCTGCGCGGGCACGCGCTCTTGCGCCAGTTGTTCCAGCATCCTTGCCTTGGCATCATCGGGCATCCGGGTGTTGGCCTCGACAAAGGCAATCAACTGCGCCCGCCGCTCGGGCGTCAACTCTACATCTTCGGGGGCCGCCGCCTCGGTCTGGCCCGCGCCTTGGGCGCGGATCGGCTTGATCTTGATCCCCGCCCCCAACAGGGGCGAGCGTTCGGCCACCACCTCGCGCCCGGCCAGCGCGCCCACCTCGACCAGAACATCATCGCCCTGTCGGCGCAGCACCGGGGCCGGCGTTTCTTCCAGCCGCTCGCCCTCGGCCAACACCAGAACCTCGCCATCGCCATCCACGGCCGTCGCAGGCAGGCGCGCCACGCCGTCCAAGGCCGGTTCGGCAATCGTCACCGTCACGAAATCACCGGGCCGAAAGCCGCGCGCCCCGGTCAGCGCGGCATAAACCACCCGCCCCGAGGCCCCCGCCTCGACCGATGCGCCAACCCGCTCGACGACGCCCGTGGCCACGATCTCGGCGCCCATCACATCCAGCGCCACCCGCACCGGGGCCACCACCAGATCACCCCCCGCATCCACCAGCCGCGAAAACTGGGCCGTTGACAGGCGAAAGGCCACTTCCAGCGCCGCCGGATCAATGATCTGGCCAAGGCTTTCATTGGCACTGACCAGCCGCCCCGACACCACCGAAACGCCGCTCAGCCGCCCGTCAAAGCTGGCGCGGATTTCCGTATCGGCCAAGGCACGCTCTGCCTCGGCCAGCGCGATCCGGGCGCGGTTCAGGCTGGACGCCGCCTGATCAACCCGCGCCTCAACCGTCGCAAGGGCCGAGCGCCGCGACACAACCGCCTGATCCGCCGACGACAAGGCCAGCGCCGCGGTTTCCACCGCCGCCGCCGACCCGACACCCCGGCTGGCCAGATCTTCCTGCCGGGTCAGGGCCTGCCGGCGCAAATCGGCCTGCGCCACCGCCGCCGCCAGATCATCGCGCGCCAGATCCAGCGCCCGCGCCGCATCGCGGCCATCGGCTTCGGCCTCGGCCACCCCGGCCAAGGCCAGATCGCGGGCCGAAATCGCATCGGCCGGGTCAAGCCGCAGCAACAACTGCCCCGCCGTCACCGCCGCACCATCCTGAAACCCCGGCGCAATCTCGATGATCCGCCCCGCCCGCGCGCTGCGCAATTCCAGCGTCCGGCTGGACCGGATCTCGCCAAAGGCCACCATCTCGGGCACGATCCTCTCGGGCACCACTGTCAGCACATTGGCCGAAAACACCCGCTCACGCGCCGGGGCCCCCGGCCCGCCCGCACCCATCCGATCCGCCACCGCGCCCACAATCAGGCTGCCCGCAAAGGCCAACAGGCCCAAGGTCGCCGCCACAAGGAAAAGCCCGGTCAGGGATCGTGCCAAAAACCGCATGGATGCTCCATCAAAAGGGTCACGCGCAAAGATAGATCACGCACAAGGCAACGCCAGCCACAAAGGCGTTACGCCCTTGAACGCTGCAACGCCGCCCTTCCGTCGCTATTTTCTGCGTTTATGTTCGTCGAGACGGGGAAAAATTTCGACAAAATTGCACGGCCGATGACGATAATCGAACTGCCAGCGCAAAATTTCATCCCAGGCATCGCGGCACGCCCCCGGACTGCCCGGCAAGGCAAACAGATATGTCCCGCCCGCCACGCCGCCACAGGCGCGGCTTTGCACAGCCGAGGTGCCGATCTTTTGCATCGAAACGATGGTGAACACCGTCCCAAAGGCCTCGATCTCTTTTTCATACACGTCACGATGCGCCTCGACCGTCACATCGCGCCCGGTCAGCCCCGTGCCCCCGGTGGACAAGATCACATCCACCCCCGGATCAGCGATCCAGTCGCGCAACCGCGCCGAGATCTTGTCGCGGTCATCGGTCACAATGTCGCGCGCGGCCAGCAGATGCCCCGCCGCCTGCAACCGCTCGACCAGCGTATCGCCCGATTTGTCCTGATCCAGACTGCGGGTGTCGCTGACCGTCAGCACCGCGATCCGCACCGGGATAAACTCTTTCGTCTCGTCGATCCGGCTCATGCCAGTCCCCCGCTATGTCCCCCGCAACCGCGCCTGCAAGGCCAGCAGATCGGCCCAAGCCTCACGCTTGGCCAAAGGGTTGCGCAACAAATAGGCCGGATGCACCATCGGCAACAAGGGCCGGCCCAGCGCCTGCGTCCAACTGCCCCGCGCCCGCACGATGCCACGGGTGCCGGTCAGCGCCATCAACGGCGTGTTGCCCATCACCACAATCACCTCGGGGTCAGCCAAGGCGATATGGCGCTCGACAAAGGGGCGCATCATCGCGATTTCAGCTTCGTCGGGGTCACGGTTGCCGGGCGGGCGCCAGGGCATCACATTGGTGATATACACCCCCGCCGCCGGATCAGGGCTTGTCCGCGACAAGCCGATGGCCGCCAGCATCCGGTCCAGCAATTGCCCGGCCCGTCCCACAAAGGGCCGCCCGGCCATGTCTTCCTCACGCCCCGGCGCCTCGCCCAGAATCAGCACCCGCGCCGCCGGGTCGCCATCGGCAAACACCAGACTGCGCGCACCCTTTCTCAGATCGCACAGATCAAAGGCCTCCAGCGCCTCGCGCAACGCCTCCAGACTGCCCGCCCGCGCGGCCACCCCGCGCGCCTCGGCCACCGGGTCGATCTTTGGCGGCTCGGGCGGGGGCACAAAGGCCGCACCACTGCGCCCCGGCGCCGGCACGGGCGGGGCCGGGGCCACCGCAGCGGCGGGTTTGACAGGCTCGGGCAGATCATAGCGATCCAGGCCCGCATCACCGATCACCTCATCCACGCCGCAATCCAATTGCCACGCCAGGGCCGCCAGTGACGCCGCCCAATCGCCTTCGATCTGTTCCCCGAGTCGCATGGCCAGACCCTAGACCAGCCGCGCGCCAAAGGAAACGGCCCCGCCCCACTTGCATGGCCCCCCCTTTGCATTGCCCCCCCTTTGCATTGCCCGTTGCCCCGCGCCCTGCGCTTTGGCATAAGCCACCCACCCTTTGCGATGGAGTGCCCCATGACCTTCCGCGCCCGCCACCTGCTTGGCATCGAACATCTCTCGCCGCAGGAAATCGTCACGGTCCTCGATCTGGCCGACAAATATGTCGATCTCAACCGCCGCACCGTCAAACGCACCGACGTGCTGGCCGGGCTGACGCAGATCAACATGTTCTTCGAAAACTCCACCCGCACCCAATCCAGCTTTGAACTGGCGGGCAAGCGGCTGGGGGCTGACGTGATGAACATGTCGATGCAGAACTCGTCGGTGAAAAAGGGCGAAACCCTGATCGACACCGCGATGACGCTGAATGCCATGCACCCCGATCTGCTGGTGGTGCGCCACGGCTCGTCGGGGGCGGTCAATCTGCTGGCCTCCAAGGTCAATTGCGCCGTGCTGAACGCAGGCGACGGCCGCCACGAACATCCCACGCAGGCCCTGCTGGATGCGCTGACCATCCGCCGCGCCAAGGGCCGCATCCAGCGCCTGTCGATCGCCATCTGCGGCGACATCGCCCACAGCCGCGTGGCGCGCAGTAACCTGATCCTCTTGGGCAAGATGGAAAACCGCATCCGCCTGATCGCACCGCCCACCCTCATGCCCTCGGGCGTGCAGGATTTTGGCTGCGAATTGTTCGACGATATGAAAAAGGGCCTCGAGGGCGTCGATGTGGTGATGATGCTGCGGCTTCAGAAAGAACGCATGGATGGCGGCTTCATCCCGTCCGAGCGTGAATATTACCACCGCTATGGCCTTGATGCCGAGAAACTGTCTTACGCCAAGCCCGATGCCATCGTCATGCACCCCGGCCCGATGAACCGGGGTGTCGAGATTGACGGCGAACTGGCCGATGACATCAACCGCAGCGTCATTCAGGAACAGGTCGAAATGGGCGTGGCTGTCCGCATGGCCTGCATGGATCTGCTGGCCCGCAACCTGCGGGCCGACCGAGGGATGAAGGCGGTCGAGGTGATGGCATGACCCCCGATCCCGACCGCAAACCGACCAAGCAGGAAATGCGTCAGGGCGGCATGGTGGCCGTGGCCGTTCTGGTCTTCATCTTCGCCTTCACCGCCGCCTTCATCTGGATCGCCTAGGGCCATGTCGCAGATCGAACCCGACAGCATCCTGCAACGCCACCTGACCCCCGATCCGGGCGAACCGGTGTTGGCCGAGTTTCGCGCCGACCGGGCGATCTATTGGAAAGGCCATGTCATCATGGCCGTGGTCCTTGGCACGCTGGCGGGGTTGACCCTTGTCTATCTGGGCAATCCCTACCCTGTCATGGGGCCGGTGGGCGCGGCCCTTGCCATCGCCGGGCGCGGGGCCTTTCTCGCGTCCGAGGCGCTGTCGGATGTCTGGGCGCTGACCGACCGCCGCTTGCTGGGCCCCTCGGCCCGGTCGATCCCGCTGGCGCAGATCACCATCGCCCGCCCGTTTCTGGGCAGCGTGCAGATCGTCACCCGCGGCGGGGACAAGCACCTGATCAAATATCTTGCCAATCCCGAAACCGTGGCCGACCGCATCCGCAGCGCCGCCGGGATCACCCCATGACCGATGCGGCGCAGGATCACGGCCTGTCGGTGCCCGCGCATGAACTGGGCGTCCTGCGCCTGTTCGCGCTGGACCCAGACGCCCCCACCCTTGCCGCCCTGCGCCCGCCGCACCAACTGGAGGCAGGCCAGCTTGCCCCGCTTCTGGGCCTGTCCACCCTGCGAGAGGGGCAGGCCGAACGCTTTGCCATCAACGATCTGGGCGATTTCACCCTGACCGAGTTTTTGCGCATTGCCCATGACATCCGCAGCGATGAGCTGGCCCCGCATCAACCCCTGCTCGACAGCCTGAAGGGCCATGTGCTGGCGCTGCATTCGCCTGCCTTTTCCGGCGCGGCCACCCGGCTGACACCGGCACCCGGCCTGCGCTTTCTGGGTGCGTTCCGCCGCAACGACGCGCCCCCCGCGCCCCTGTCTCTGCCCGCCACCGAAAAAGACGAAACGCTGTCGCCCCCCCTCTCTGCCCCCAGCCGGCGCGGCAGCGGGCTTGCCATCCTGACCGCCGTTGCCCTGCTCCTCGCACTGGGGCTGGCCCTGCTTTTGTGGGGCAAGGCATGACTGCGCCCCCCCCAGGATGGGACGGCCTGCTGGACCCGGGCGAGCAGATCCTGTGGCAGGGCCAACCCGACGGCCGCTTTCGCTTTGGCCCCGCCCATGCCGTGCTGGCCGCCTTTGGCGCGGTCTTTGCGGGCTTTGCGCTGGTCTGGATGATCCTTGCCGCACAAGCCGGTGGCCTGTTCTGGACCTTTGGTCTGATCCATTTCTCGGTCGGCCTTGCCATCATGCTGGGCGGCCCCTTGGCCGGCCCCTTCGTCCGCCGCCGCACCTGGTATACGCTGACCGACCACCGCGCCTTTATCGCCACCCACTTGCCGCTTCAGGGCAAGCGGCTGAAATCCTATCCCATCACCGCCACCACCCCGATCACCTTTGCCGAAGGCGATGTCTCAACCATCCACTTCGCCACCGAGCAAACGCGCACCAAACGCGGCCTGCGTCAGGTGCCCGTCGGCTTTGACCAGATCCCCGAGGGCCGCAAGGTGCTGGCCCTGATCCGGCAGGTGCAGGCCCGATCGGCCCCCACCACGCCCCCCAAGACGATCCCCGAACAGGATATCCGATGACCCCGATTTTCCTCGACAACATCCGCCTGATCGACCCGCAGGCCGACAGCGTGACCGAAACCACCGTCGTGCTGAACGCAGGCGTGATCGCCGCCATCGGCGCGGCCTCGGCCCCCAAGGGCGCCACCGTGATCGACGGGCGCGGCGCCTGCCTTGCCCCCGGCATTGTCGATCTGGGGGTGAAAATCGGCGAACCGGGCGAACGCCACACCGAATCCTTCCGCTCGGCGGGGCTGGCCGCAGCGGCAGGCGGCGTCACCACCATCATCGCCCGCCCCGACACCCACCCCGCCATCGACACGCCCGAAGTGCTGGAATTCGTCACCCGCCGCGCGGCCGAAGCCAGCCCGGTCCGCATCCGCCACATGGCCGCCCTGACCAAAGGCCGCGAGGGGCGCGAGATGACCGAGATCGGCTTTCTGCTGGATGCGGGCGCCATCGCCTTTACCGATGCCCCCGCCGTCGTCACCGACACCAAGGTTCTGTCCCGTGCGCTGACCTATGCCCGCAGCCTTGGCGCGCTGGTCATCGGCCACCCGCAAGAACCGGGCCTGTCAAAAGGCGCCGCCGCCACCAGCGGCAAATTCGCCTCGCTGCGTGGTATTCCCGCCGCCCATCCGATGGCCGAGCGCATCGGGCTTGATCGCGACATCGGCCTGATCGAGATGACCGGCGCGCGCTATCACGCCGACCAGATCACCACCGCCCGCAGCCTGCCCGCGCTGGACCGCGCCAAGACCAACGGCTTTGACGTCACCGCCGGGGTGTCAATCCACCACCTGACGCTGAACGAACTGGACGTGGGCGATTACCGCACCTTCTTCAAACTCACCCCGCCCCTGCGGTCCGAGGAAGACCGTCTGGCGATGGTCGAGGCCGTGGCCACCGGCCTGATCGACGTGATCGGCAGCTTTCACACCCCCGCCGATGAGGAATCGAAACGCCTGCCCTTTGAAGATGCCGCCAGCGGGGCCGTGGGTCTTGAAACGCTGCTGCCCGCCGCCCTGCGCCTGTTCCACGCGGGCCACCTGACCCTGCCGCAGCTGTTCCGCGCCCTTGCGCTGAACCCCGCCCGCCGCCTTGGCCTGCCACAGGGCACCATCGCCGAAGGTGCGCCCGCCGATCTGGTGCTGTTCACCCCCGACACGCCCTTTGTGCTGGACCGCTTTACCCTGAAATCCAAATCCAAGAACACGCCCTTTGACGGCGCGCGGATGGAAGGTAAGGTTCTGGCCACCTTTGTCGGCGGTCGGCAAGTCTTTGCGGCGGAGTAACCCATGCCCGATTTCACCTCTGCCCCCCTTTTGCTGCTGCTGACAGCCGCGCTGGCCTATCTCTTGGGCTCCATCCCCTTTGGCATCGTCATCACCCGCGCCCTTGGCCTGGGCGATCTGCGCCAGATCGGATCGGGCAATATCGGGGCGACCAATGTGCTGCGCACCGGCAACAAACCCGCAGCCCTTGCCACCCTTGTGCTGGATGCAGGCAAGGGCGGCATCGCCGTTCTGCTGGCCCGCGCCCTTGTCGGCCCCGATGCGGCACAGGTGGCGGCGCTGTTTTCCTTTCTCGGCCATCTCTACCCGGTCTGGCTGGGCTTCAAGGGCGGCAAGGGCGTGGCCACCTTTCTGGGCACGCTTCTGGCCCTTGCTTGGCCCGCGGGCCTTGCCGCCTGCGCCACATGGGCGCTGACCGCCGCCCTCAGCCGCATCTCCTCGCTCTCGGCGCTGGTCGCCGCCGCGCTGTCCCCGGTCTGGCTGGCGCTCTTGGGGTATGAGCAGATGTCGTTTCTGGCGATGGCCCTTGCCGCGCTGATCTTTGTCCGCCATCAGGCCAATATCGCCCGCATCCGCGCTGGCACCGAACCCAGGATCGGCAAGAAATGACCCGTCTTTCCCTCCCACTCGCCCTTACCCTGACGCTTGGCTTGCCCACCGGTGCCATGGCGCTGGACCGCGATCAGGCCATCGCGCTTGGCACCACCGAAAGCCGCACTTGGTGCGCGGGCGAAGGTGGCACCCTTGATCTGCAAGATGTTTCGGCCACCGCCGTCGATCTGACAGGGGATGGCAGCGCCGATGACTGGATCGTGGTTGAAAACTCGGTCTTTTGCGGCCCCGATCTTGGCTATCTCGGCGGCTCGGGCGGGGTGATGCTGCATGCCATCGTGGCCGACAAGGTGCAAAGCTGGCTGGGCGGCGCCTGGGTCGTGCAAGACGTGGCCTTCACGGTCGAGGGCGAAACCCTGCCCCCCACCCGCGTGCTGCTGTTGGGCCTGCACGGGTCAAGCTGCAACAGCTATGGTGCCGCGCCCTGCATGCTGGCCCTGACTTGGGATGGCGAGCGGCTGATCAACTATCAGGACTTCATCCCCGACGAGGACAGCCCGCAGGAGTAATCGTTAACCAACCCTGCCCCCTGCGGGCGTGACCACAGCCGTGGCACGGAAAAACCACGCTAATCCCACGCAAAAACCACCGGCCTTTTGCCCGAAATCAAAGGGTTAAAGGCTGGATGCCGCATAAAGCGGATCAAACGAGTGCTTCCACTCTGTTTCATACAGGTGCAACCAGCGGTCGGCCTGAACCTCACCGCTCTCGATGCTTGCGACCAGGGGGGCCAGATAGGCCTCTTCGCCCAATCCCCGCGCTGCCAGCCCCGCATGCGACAGCGCCACAGCCGCCCGCGCCAGATCCAGCAGCTTGACGCCCCCCGCCTCGCCCTTCAACGCCGAAACCGAGGCCGCAACCCGCAGCCCTTCGCGCGTTTCGGCATCAAAGCCCTTGACCAGATCCCAGGCCGCATCCAGCGCCGTCTGATCATACATCAGCCCCACCCAGAACGCGGGCAAGGCATTGAGATGGCTTTCATTTCCGCAATCCGCGCCGCGCATCTCGATGTATTTCTTGACCCGCGCCTCGGGGAAAACGGTGGTCAGATGATCGGCCCAATCGCTCAGCGTCGGCTTTTCACCGGGCAGCGCGGGCAGCTCGCCACGCAGGAAATCGCGGAACGACTGGCCCAGCGCATTGTGATACACCCCGTCGCGATAAACGAAATACATCGGCACATCCAGAACCCAGTCCACATAGCGCTGAAAGCCGAAACCGTCTTCAAAAACAAAGGGAAGCATCCCGGTGCGGCTGGCATCCAGACCGCGCCAGATGCGCGACCGCCAGCTGCGGTGCCCATTCGGCTTGCCATCAAAGAACGGCGACGAGGCGAACAAGGCCGTCGCCACCGGCTGCAAGGCCAAAGCCACCCGCATCTTGCGGGTCATGTCCGCCTCTGACGCAAAATCCAGATTCACCTGCACCGTCGAGGTGCGATACATCATCTGCGTGCCATGGGTGCCGACCCGCCCCATATAGTCGGTCATCAGCCGATAACGCCCCTTGGGCATGCGCGGCATATCCTCATGCGACCATTCCGGCGGCGCCCCGATCCCCATGAACCGCACGCCCATCGGCCCGGCCACCGCCGCCACTTCCTCCAGATGGTTGCGCAATTCAGCCGCGCCTTCATGCAGCGTCACCAGCGGCGCGCCCGACAGTTCAAACTGCCCACCAGGTTCAAGGCTGATGTTCGCACCATTGCGATGCAGGCCAATGACATTCCCGGCCTCGGTCACGGGCGTCCAGCCGAACCTGCCCGCAAGCCCTTGGAAAATAGCAGAAATCGACCGTTCCCCCGCATAGGGCAGCGGGGCCTTGGTATCGGTCAGCCAGCCGAACTTTTCATGCTCTGTGCCAATGCGCCAGGTCTCTTTCGGCTTGCACCCCGATTCCATAAAGCCGGCCAATTGGTCAAAGCTTTCGATCGGCCCACCACCGGATTGAGGGATAGACATGTTTGGCAGGCTCCAGGCTGGGTCGCGTTCAAGGCGTCAAGACCTGTCGCGAAGGGCGGGCCAAGTCAAGACACGGAAATGTAAAAGGCAGCATCCATCACAAAAGGTGATGCCACGTCAGGCCGAAACCACCCCCCGGCCCTTGCGCTGCCAAACCATGCGGTTTTCGGCAAGATCGCCCCGCACCAGCCCCGCCCCACCCTGCCCCGGCATTTCCAAAGCCGCCACCAGATCGGCACTCGACAGGCCCGGCAGGGCGGAAAAGGCATCAAACAACGCCTCGGCCCCCGCGGCCTCCAGCGGCACCAAAAGCGCCTGACCATCGGTCTGCTTCAGCCGCCACATCCGCCGCCCGCGCAGCGTGATCAGGCGGATCTCGGCCAGGTCGGTCAGGCTGACAAACCCGCCAAGTTGCGGCCCCATATAGGAAATCTGCGCCTCATCCACGCTGACAACCCCCGGCGCATCGCCCGTGGCGGCAAAGCGCATGCGGCGCAGACCCAACAGCCCAAGCGCCAGCCCGCCCAGCCCCACCCCGGCCCCGACCGGCACCAGAAGATAGCCCCCCAAGGCCATCAGCCACAGCCCAAGCCCCAAGAGGGCCCCACCCGCCAGCACCTCACGCGCCTGCCAAAGCGCCTCGCGCGCGCCGTCGCGGATCATGCCCAATCCCCACATGCCTGCTGCCAGATGACCATCGCAGCCACCGCTGCGGTTTCGGCCCGCAAGATCCGCGGCCCCAGACGCAGCGGGCGCACAAAGGGCAAGGCGCGCAGCCGGGTTTTCTCCTCATCCGAAAACCCGCCTTCAGGCCCGATCAGAATCGCCGCAGGCACACCCTTTTCCAAGGAATGTGCCGCCATCCCATCGCGGGCCAGGGTTTCATCGGCCCAGAACAGCAGCCGCCCCTCGGGCCAGGTGGCCAACACCCGGTCCAAGGGCTGCATATCGGCCACGTCAGGCACAAAGGTGGCGCCGCATTGTTCGGCGGCCTCGATGGCATGGGCAACCTGCTTGTCCTGCCGCCAGCGTTCGGAATTCGTGAACCGGCTTTGCACCGGCAGCACCCGCCGCGCCCCCAACTCGACGGCCTTTTCGACGATGAAATTGGTGCGGTCCTTCTTGATCGGGCTGAAGATCAGCCACACGTCGGGCGGCAGGCTTTGTGGCCGCGTCTGTTGCTGGCACAGCAGCGCGCCGCGTCTTTTGCCCGCATCCTGCACCACCGCCCGCCATTCACCATCGCGGCCATTGAACAGCAAAACCTCGGTGCCAACGGCCAGCCGCATCACGGCAAACAGGTAATTGGCCTGCTCGGGGCCAACCGCCACGGCCTGCCCCGCCCCCAAGGGTTGATCGACATAAAGCCTGACATGATCAGCCATGCATGTTCTCCAACGTCTGCAGCTTGGCGCCCCAGCACAGCGCGGGCAAACTGCGCGGCCTGCCTAGCATCTGCAAAACCAAAAGTCGAACCCGCGAATGCACAGGGTTTTGGCGCACGGGCAGCCTTGGGGGCGGCAGGCGCGCGTCAAATGGGTTGCGGGCCCTTTCAAGATCGCTCAGGGTTGACGGCGCAACACGGAACCGCACACCCTGTTGCCGAATGGAATGGAGCTGCAAGATGCGATACCACAAGCCCACAAGCTTTGCGGATGCTGCGGCCATCGCCGCCGCAACCACAGGCACGTTGCGTTTTCTGGCCGGGGGCACCGATGTTCTGGTGCAGATGCGCGCAGGCATGGTTCAGCCGGATGATCTGATTGATCTCAAGCATATTCCCGATGTTGACCAGATCAGGCAGACGTCCGACGGGGGCTGGCAGATCGGCGTGGCCGTGCCCGGCATCGTGCTGGGGGCGCATCCGGGGCTGACGCGCGACTGGCCCGGTGTGGTCGAGGGGATGAACCTGGTCGGATCAACCCAGGTGCAGGGCCGGGCCACGCTGGCGGGCAATCTGTGCAACGGCTCGCCCGCAGCGGATTCGGTGCCGGGCATGATCGCCGCAGGCGCCAGGGTGATGGTCACGGGGCCAAACGGTCAGCGCGACATGGCGGTCGAACACATCCCGGCCGGGCCCGGCAAAACCAATCTGGCCAAGGGTGAGGTGATCTCGGCCATCCTCTTGCCCCCACGGGGCAGGCATGGCGGCGACGCCTATTTGCGCTTTATTCCGCGCACCGAGATGGACATTGCGGTGGTCGGTTGCGCCATCAGCCTGCGGCTGGACGGTGACAGGATCACCGAGGCGCGGGTGGCCCTGGGGGCGGTCGCGCCGACCGTGATCCTGTCAGAGGCCGCAGCACAGGCCATCATCGGCACAAACCTGAACGACGCCGCGCTGCATGCCTTGGCACAGGCAGCCGAGGCCAGTACGAAACCGATTTCAGACAAGCGCGGCACCGTTGAATTCCGCACCGAAGTGGCAGGCGTTCTGGCCCGCCGCACCGCCAAGATCGCCTATGACCGGGCGAAAGGACAAGGCAAATGACCAAGATCCATGTGACCACAACCGTCAACGGCGACCCGGTGGAATTTCTCGCCGACCCGCGCGAAACGCTGCTGGATGCGTTGCGCAACCACCTGGACCTGACGGGCACCAAGGAAGGCTGCGGCACCGGCGACTGTGGGGCCTGTTCCGTCACCGTGGACGGCACGCTGGTCTGTTCGTGCCTGATGCTGGCCGCCGAAGCCGACGGCAAGGCGGTTGAAACCATCGAAGGCATGGCCGGCGAGGAGCTGCATCCGCTGCAACGCAAGTTCATCGAACATGCGGCGCTGCAATGCGGCTTTTGCACCCCCGGCATTCTGGTGGCGGCAAAGGCCCTGCTGGAAAGGAACCCCGACCCGACAGATACCGAAATCCGCTTTTGGCTGGCCGGGAACCTGTGCCGCTGCACCGGCTATGACAAGATCATCCGCGCCGTTCAGGACGCGGCGGCAGAAATGCGGGGGGCTGCGTAATGGCACGCGACGAAATCAAGACAGGCTACAAGCTGATCGGCACCCGCCCCAACCGCCCCGATGGGCTGGACAAGGTCACGGGGCGCGCGCGCTATGGGGCAGATTTCTCGCTGCCCGGCATGTTGTGGGCGGCGGTGGTGCGATCCCCCCATGCACATGCGCGGATCAAGAAGATCGACATGTCAAAGGCAATGGCCTTGGCCGGGGTCAAGGCCGTGATCACCCGCGCCGATCTGCCGACGGGCCTGACGGGCGAAGACCTTAACCTGCAAGACAACACGCTGGCCGGGGACAAGGCGCTGTATGATGGGCATGCCGTGGCGGCTGTGGCCGCCACCTCGGCGCTGGTGGCGCAAGATGCCGCACGGCTGATCGAGGTTGAGTATGAAATCCTGCCGCATGTGATTGATGTCGATGCGGCCATGGCACCGCAGGCCCCGGTCATCCGTGAGGGCGTGGCGGATTATTCCGTGCCCGAAGGCATGCACCCCAATGTCTCACGCTATATCGAATTCGGGCATGGCGATGTAGAGGCCGGTTTTGCCGCCGCCGACATCGTGCGCGAACAGACCTACAAGACCGAAGCCACCCATCAGGGCTATATTGAACCGCATGCCTGTGTCGGCCAGATGGGCGAAGACGGGCGCGGCGAGATGTGGGTCTGCACCCAAGGGCATTGGTATATCCGCCGCATGTGCGCCTCGGTTCTGGGGATCGAGGCCGCAAACCTGCGGGTAACACCCTCTGAAATCGGGGGCGGTTTTGGCGGCAAGACGACCATCTTCATGGAACCGCTGGCCTTGGCCCTGTCGAAAAAGGCAGGGGGGCGCCCGGTCAAGCTGGTGATGACCCGATCCGAAGTGCTGCGGGCGACGGGGCCAACGGCTTCGGCCTCGATGGATGTCAAGCTGGGCATGACATCAGATGGCACCATCACGGCGGGCCAGATCTATTTCCGCATGCAGGGCGGGGCCTTCCCCGGCATGTCGCCGATTGGCGAAGCCTTGCCTTGCGCCTTTGCCTGCTATGACATTCCCGCGCTGAGGCATGAAGCAGTGGAAGTGATCGCAAACCGCCCCAAGGCCGCCGCCTATCGGGCACCGGGGTCGCCGATGGCGGCCTTTGCCGTCGAAAGTCTGGTGGATGAGATGTGCCGCGAGCTGAAGCTGGACCCGATCGAGGTGCGGCTGAAGAACGGGGCGCGCAACGGATCAAAATCAAGCTATGGCCCGGTTTACAACGTGATCGGCCTGCAAGAAACGCTAGAGGCGGCCAAGGCCCATCCGAACTACCAGATCCCGCTTGGCCCCAATCAGGGGCGCGGCGTGGCTTCGGGCTTTTGGTTCAACCATGGTGGCGAGACGTCTGTGTCGCTGGCGGTCGGAGAGGACGGCACCGCAACCGTCTCGGTCGGCACACCCGACATCGGCGGCAGCCGCGCGTCACTGGCGCTGATGGTGGCGGAATGCCTGGGCATTGCCTATGAAAATGTGCGGGTGAACATCGTTGAAACCGGCGCTTTGGGGGTGAATGAACCCACCCACGGCAGCCGGGCCACCTTTGCCAGCGGCAAGGCCGCGGTCGCGGCCGCGCGCCAGGCCATTGCCGAGATGTGCCGCCGGGCCGCGGCCGACTGGGGCATTGATCCCGAAGCGGTCGAGTGGAAAGACGGTGCAGCGCATCCTGCCGGGCCAAATGCCGGCAAGTTCCCCCCCATGACCATTGGTGAAATCGGCGCCAAGATGGGTTCAACCGGGGGGCCGATCTCGGGCCACCATGAGGTGACCGCCGAAGGCGTCGGCGCCAGCTTTGGCACCCATGTGGTGGATGTCGAGGTTGACCCGGAAACCGGCCGCACCACGGTGCTGCGCTATCTGGTGGTGCAAGATGCCGGCACGGCGATTCACCCGGCCTATGTCGAAGGGCAGTATCAAGGCGGGGCCGCGCAGGGCATCGGATGGGCGCTGAACGAGGAATATGTCTATGGCCCCGACGGGCGGTTGCAGAATGCGGCGTTTCTTGACTATCGCATCCCCGTCGCCTCAGACCTGCCGATGATCGACACGGTGATCGTCGAGGTGCCAAACCCCGGCCACCCCTATGGCGTGCGGGGCGTGGGCGAAACGGGGATCACCCCGCCGTTGCCCGCCATTGCCGCAGCCGTTGCCGGGGCCACGGGCGCGCGCATCCGCAGCCTGCCGCTGTCGCCGCCCAAGGTGCTGGCCGCGATCAAGGATGCGCGGAAAGGCTAAGGCATGGCCCGCGTTCATCTTTGGGCCAGCCTGCGGCGCTTTGCCGACGGGCTGGACGTGGTAGAGGTCGAGGCCGCAACCGTGGGCCAGATGTTCGACGCCCTGGAAAGGGCGCATCCGGGCCTGGCCCCGGCAATCAATGCGGGGCTGTCGGTCGCGGTGGATGGAGAGATCATCGCCAACAACCGCGCCGCCCCGGTTGCCCCCAACAGCGAGGTCTATCTGCTGCAACGCCTGAAGGGCGGCTAGGCTGCCCCCCACTTGGCGCATGGCACATCCCGCAAGCTGCCCCCGGCGCTAAGATGTATTTGCCTTGGCGTTCCGGTCTGCTATCAGGGCGCATGGGTCAGAGTCTTCTCTTTGCATTCTCAAAGGCCATGATGGTCTTGATGGTGGCGGCAAGCCTCTTGACGGTTGGCTATGCGCACAAACCGGCCCTGTCTGCTGCCGATATCGCAAAGGCCGATTACCTGCTGGGCATGGGGCTGACCTCGGCTGATCTGTGTTCGACGCCCGGTGATGATGGCACAGGCATGGCCATGGGCGATTGCCCGGTATGCCATCTGGCCGCATCCGCCGCGCTGCCCACCCCGATGGACGGCGTGAAAGACATTGAACTGCGCGCGGCGGCGGCGGTGTTCGTGCCCGCCGAGGCCCATGTCTTTGGCCGCAGAACCAACCCCGCCACACCGGCACGGGCACCCCCTCTGGCTTGATCGCCTGACACGTCAACTGATCAATCCAATTTGCCGCGCATCATGCGTGTGCATACCCAAAGGGTAACCCCATGAAATACATCGCTTTCGCCGCGGCTTTGGCCGCCACCCCCGCCATGGCCGATCAGGCCGTTTCCATCAACTTTGCCGCCCAGATCGCGGGCAAGCCGTTTTCCTGCACCGAAACCTACATGGGCCTCGGGGCCAAGGGCACGGCTGTCAAAGGCATCGACTATCGCCTGTTCGTCTCGGGTGCGGCGCTGATCCGCGCCGATGGCACCGCCCAGCCGATCGCGCTTGACCAAGACGGCAAATGGCAGCTGGATGATCTGGCCCTGCTGGATTTCGAAGACGGCACGGGCGGCTGCGCAACCGGCACCGCCGAGATCAACACCACCCTGCGCGGCACCGTGCCCGAGGGTGACTATGTTGGCCTAGGCTTTGCGCTGGCCGTGCCGTTTGATAAAAACCACGGCGACCCCACGCTGGCCCCGGCCCCGCTGAACACCACGGCGATGTTCTGGAACTGGCAGGGCGGCTACCGCTTTGTTCGCATCGACATGGTGCCGGTGGACAAGGCCGCCGATGGGCCAAAGGGCTGGTTCCTGCATCTGGGGTCAACCCAATGCCCGGCGGCCTCAAAGACCGAAGCCCCGACCGCCCCCTGCAAGAACCCCAATCACCTGCCCGTCACCTTTGCGGCCTTTGATCCGGCCACCAATGTGGTGGTGATCGACCCGGCCGCCGTCGTCGCCGACGCGGATCTGACCGTGAACGCGCCCGAAACCTCGCCCGGCTGCATGTCTTTCCCCGGCGATGCCGATTGCGTCTCGGTGATGGGCAAGCTGGGGCAAGCCTATGGCGATCTGCCCGCCGGCCCGCAGCAACTGGTCACGATGCGCTAAGCCATGGGCCGCCTTGCCATTTGGGCGGGCTGCATCGGTGTGGCGGGGCTTGCCCTTGCCACACCCGCGCCCCTGACCGCCGAGCCCTATAGCTGGCCGATCCCGGCGTGGATGCCCCCGCCGCCCGTGCCCGCTGACAATCCGATGACGACGCAAAAGGTCGATCTGGGGCGCCACCTGTTCTACGACGCCCGCCTGTCCGCCGATGGCACGGTGGCCTGTGTGTCCTGCCATGTGCAAGACCGCGCCTTTACCGATGGCCGCGAGGTGCCTGTGGGCATCAACGGCACCTTTGGCATTCGCAATGCGCCGGGTCTGGCCAATGCGGGCTATGTGCCGATGTTGACATGGGCCAACCCGCATATGACCAGCCTTGAGTTTCAGGCGCTGATGCCGCTGTTCGGCGACAACCCCGATGAAATGGGCAACAACGGCCAAGAGGCCGCCTTGTTCGCCCGCTTGGCCGCCGATCCCTATTATGCCACAGCCTTTCCCGACGCCTTTCCCGACAGGCCCGCGCCTGATCTGTTCACCGTCACCCGCGCCCTGGCGGCCTTTCAGCGCAGCCTGATTTCAGTGGACAGCCCCTATGACCGGTTCAAATACTGGGGCGACAAAGACGCGCTGTCCGATGCCGCAAAGCGTGGCGAACAGTTGTTCTTTGACCATCGCTTTGAATGCTATCACTGCCATTCCGGCATCCATTTCACCGAAAACCTGCAAACCAGCCGGTCGGCCTTTGCCGAAACCGGGTTCCACAATACCGGCCTTTATAACATCGATGGGGCCGGGGCCTATCCTGCCAACAACACCGGGCTGATGGAATTGACGGGCGATCCTGCCGATATGGGCAAATTCCGCACGCCCAGCTTGCGCAATGTGGCGCTGACCGCGCCCTATTTCCACGACGGATCGGCCGCAACACTGGACGAGGTGTTGGACCACTACCGCCAAGGCGGGCGCAGCATTGCCACCGGCCCCCATGCCGGGCACGGCGCGACCAGCCCCCTGCGCGATGGCATGATCGTGGGCAACAGCGCCACCAAAGCCGAGATTGCCGACATCATCGCCTTTCTGGAAAGCCTGACGGATACGGGTTTTCTGACCAATCCTGCTTATGCCGACCCTTGGCCCGCAGATCATCCTGCCGTGGCCGACCGGGTGCTGCCATAAGCCCCCCGCTTGAGATGCATGGCCAGAGGCGTCCCACCCCTGCATCTCTGGATGGCCCACGCCCCCATTTCCCGTGGGCAACGGCCTTACCTTCCCCTTCGGCATCCCCGCCGAAGGGGCTTTTCCTTTCACAACGGAGAATTCCATGAACCGCGCCCTTGGTCTTGTCGCTGCCCTCTTGCTGGCCGGCACAGCCTTTGCCCATCCAGGTTCCGCCCACGAGATCGTCATGGGCGATCTGCAGATCATCCATGCCAATATCCCCGCCCCCGCGGGCAGGGCACAGGTTGCCGCCGGTTACATGGCCATTTCAAACGAAGGCGATCATCCCGACAGCCTGATTGGCGTCGAGGTGGGCTTTGCCGCCAAGGCGATGCTGCACACCACCGACTTCAGCGCCGAAGGCGTGGCCAGCATGAAACATGTCCAAGCACTGGAAATCCCGGCCAACGACACTGTGGTGCTGGAACCGGGCGGCTATCACATCATGCTGATGGGCCTGACCCAACCGCTGATCGTGGGCGACATGCTGCCCGCCACCCTGATCTTTGAACAGGCAGGCCGGGTGCAGATCGAATTCATGGTCGACCCGGCCGATGGGTCGGTTGACCATTCCACCATGGATCATTCCTCCATGGGGCACGGCACCCCCGCGCCAACCGCCGCTGCCGACGCCGAAATAGGGGCCCTGCTCAAGGCGCAATTCGACACAGCAGAAACCCCGCTGACCGTGGCCCCGATCACCGTGCAGGGCAATGTCGCCATCGCCGGGTGGGCGCAAGGCGGGCGTGGCGGGCGGGCGTTTCTGCGGCAAGATGACAAGGGCTGGTTTGTCGAACTGTGCTCGGGCGCCAGCCTGATGCTGCCCGCCACACTGCAATCGCTTGGCCTGTCAGCGCCTCAGGCAGGGGCCTTGCTGGCCAGTGCCAAAGCCGCCGAAGCAGCCCTGGCCCCCGAAACCATCGCCCTGTTCGACAGCTTTGACGGCACCATGATCATCGGCCGCAACGGCCACTGACGCCGCGCCGGTCAGGCCGGGGCGACACCCCGGCCCTACAGGGGCGCAGGCCACTTTTGGGCCGGGGCAGGATGCAGCCTCCAGCCCCCAAGCCAAAAAGCACATGACGAACTGTGCCGCAGCGATTAAGAACCGTCGCATTGCCTGCCCATAAGGCCCGGCAGGCGCAGCAACAGGCAGATGCATGACCCAAGATCCCCAAATGCCACAGCCCGCCAGCGGCACCGTTGCCGATGCCGTGCGCGGCAATTGGGTCGATCGCCACGCCCCCCCCGCCCTGCGCCCCTATCTGCGCCTGTCGCGGGCCGACCGGCCCATTGGCACCTGGCTTTTGTTCCTGCCCTGCCTTTGGGGCATCACCCTTGCCGCCGCCGCCGGGGGGGGCTACCGCGCGTGGGATCTGTGGCTGGCCCTGTCTTGCGGCATCGGCGCCTTTCTGATGCGGGGCGCCGGTTGCACCTGGAATGACATCACCGACCGCAAGATCGACGCGGCCGTGGCCCGCACCCGCTCGCGCCCGCTGCCGTCCGGGCAGGTCACCGTCAAGGGCGCGCTGGTCTGGATGGCGCTGCAAGCCCTGATCGCAGCCCTGATCCTGTTCAGCTACAACAGCACCGCGATTGCGCTTGGCATCGGGTCTTTGGCCCTTGTGGCGATCTATCCCTTTGCCAAACGGTTTACCTGGTGGCCGCAGATGTTTCTGGGGCTGGCCTTCAACTGGGGCGCTTTGCTGGCCTGGGCGGCACATGCGGGCCAGATTTCGCCCGCAACCGTCGCACTTTACGCCTCGGGCATCGCCTGGACCCTGTTTTACGACACGATCTACGCCCATCAGGACAAGGAAGATGATGCGCTGATCGGCGTGAAATCAACCGCACGTCTCTTTGCCGAAAACTCTCGCTGGTGGCTGCGGCTGTTTCTGATGCTGACCGTGGCCCTGATGGGGCTGGCGGTGGTGCTGGCGCTGGTGCCGCAAAAGAACCCGTTGCAACTGGTGGTCGGGCTGGCCGCCGCCTGGGGCATGGGGCTGCATATGGCCCGCCAGATGGCCCGGCTTGATCTCGACAGCCCCGATTCCTGCATGCTGACCTTCCGGTCAAATCGCGATGCCGGGCTGATCGCTGGGCTGTTTCTTGCCGCTGCGGCGCTGCTTTGATTGATCCCCGGCTGTCCAGCCCTTACAGGTGATCCACCACAGGAATCCCGCGGCGCCACCGCGGTTAGAACGGACTGCTGCCCTTGCCCAAGCGTATTCTTGCGAAACTGAACACTGGCCTGACGGGCCGGAACCGCAATCTAAGGCAGGTGTTGCTGGCAACGTCGGTCTTTGCCGGGGCCGCCGTGCTGGCCGGGCTGGCCGCTTGGGCCTCTGCCGTCGCCGTCGAATCGCGCACGACCGAGGCTGTGCGCACCCGTCTGGTTCAGGCCGATATCTTGTGGGCCACCGTGTCGGCCGATGGCTTGCAACTGCTGCTCACGGGCACCGCCCCGAATGAGGCCGCCCGCTTTCGCGCCGTCAATCTGGCGGGCAGCGTGATCGACGCCAGCCGCGTGCGTGACCTGCTGGATGTCACCCCCGTCAAGGCGATCGAGGCGCCGCAGTTTTCGGTGGAAATCCTGCGCAATGACGACGGAATTCAGCTGATCGGCCTTTTGCCCAAAACCAACGACCCCAAAGAGGTGATCGCCCAGGCCGAGGCGCTGAACACCGGCACCGGTGTGTCGAACATGCTGGAAACCGCCAATTACGCCGCGCCCGACGGCTGGGATGCCGCCTTTGCCTATGGCGTGCAGGCCATGCAGATGCTGCCGCGCTCCAAGATCTCGATTTCCGCGACCCAGGTGGAAATCCGCGCCATCGCCGACAGCCCCGATCAGCAGCGCCGCTTTGAATCCGAACTGGCCCGCATGCGCCCCGATGGCCTTGCAACCGTGATCGACATTTCGGCCCCCCGCCCGGTGCTGACACCCTTTACCCTGCGCTTTGTCAAAGATGCCGAAGGCGCGCGCTTTGATGCCTGTTCGGCCGATACCGACCGCGCCCGCGAAACCATTCTGGCGGCAGGTGTGGCGGCGGGCATGGTGGGGCGCGGCACCTGCACGGTCGGCCTTGGCGTGCCCTCGCCCTCATGGGCCGAGGCTGTGCGGCAGGGCATTTCGGCGGTGAACGAACTGGGCGCCGCCACCATCACCTTCTCGGATGCCGATGTGTCGCTTGAGGCCGCCAATACCGTGGGTCAGTCCGATTTTGACCGGGTGGTGGGGGAATTGCAGGCCCGCCTGCCCGAAGTGTTTTCACTGACCGCCACGCTGGAACGCAAAACCGATGCCAGTGCCGGCCCCGCCGAATTCACCGCCCGTCTGTCGCCCGAAGGCGCGGTCGAGCTGCGTGGCCGGCTGACCGACGAACGCCTGCGCGACGCCGTGGCCAGCTTTGCCCAGGCCCGTTTTGGCGTGGGCCGTGTGCAAACCCTGACCCGCCTTGACGCCGAGTTGCCCGATGGCTGGCCCGTGCGCGTGCTGGCCGGGCTAGAGGCTTTGGGCGAAATTGCGCATGGCAGCCTGCTGGTGCGGTCCGATCTGGTGCAGATCGAAGGCGTGACAGGGTCACAAACCGCGCGCGACCGCATTTCGCAAATCCTGTCGGACAAGTTGGGCCAGGGCCAGACCTTCCGCGTTGCCGTGCGCTATGACGAAGAGCTTGATCCGCTGGCCGCCCTGCCCACCCCGCAAGAATGCGCCGAGGATGTGCAAAAGGTTCTGAAAACCCGCAAGATCACCTTCCCGCCCGGTTCCGCCGAAATTGATGGCGCCACCGCTGGCATCATGGACGCTCTGGCCGAGGTGCTGGAAGATTGCCCCGCGATCACCATGGAAATCGCCGGATATACCGACAGCCAAGGGTCTGAAAGTGGCAATCAGGCCCTGTCACAGGCCCGCGCCGAGGCGGTGCTGCTGGCCTTGCAGGGGCGCGGCGTCGATGTCTCGGGCCTTGATGCCCGCGGCTATGGCGAGGCCAACCCGATCGCAGACAACGGCACCGAAGAGGGGCGCGAGGCCAATCGGCGGATCGAGTTCGTCCTGCTGGGCCAACCCGAACCCGTCACCCCCGCGGCTGCGGCCACGCAACCAGACACCGCCGCCACCCCGCCAGCCGATCAGGCCACCGCCACCGCACCAGACTTTTCGGGGGATGACAGCCCTTCTGTCGCACCCACGGAAAAGACCCGCCGCCCCCTTGCGCGCCCGTCGCGGGACGGTTAGGCCTTTCGGATACACAGCTAGGCCCGACGTATGAACCGCACCGAATTCATCATCGTGACCGCGATCATCCTGATGGCCGCTTTTGCCATGGGCTGGTTCTCGCAATGGCTTGTCCATCGCTTTACCCGCGTGGCGGGCGGCGACATGGGCGAGATGGACCGGCTGAGCCAGATGCTGCATGAGGCCGAAGAAACCCGCGATCAGGCCATCATCTATCTGGAACAGCGCGAAGCGGAACTGCTGAACCAGATCGCCCAGACCGAGGCAGAACTGCGCGCCGCCATGGAAGGCCTGCGCGACGCCCGCAGCGAGGCCGAGGAAATGCGCGGCTATATCGAGCGTATGCACGCCAATTCCTGATCTGGAATTCCAGACCTGCAGCCCCCCTTGCGCAAATGAATCAAGGCTTCATACTCGGATCATCATCCACACCGGAGTGTTCTGATGCGCCTTGGATTTGCTGCTGTTCTTCTGTCCCTCGCCACTCTGCCCGCTCTGGCCGACCGCGCCCTTGCCGACGATGTCTCTGACCGGTTGCAAGCCGCAATCGCCGCCAATGACGCGGGCGATCTGAAAACCGCAGGCGCCGAACTTGCCGCTGCCACGCAGGCCATGGCGGCCAAGAAATCCGCCTTGCTGAACGCCGCCCTGCCCGCCGCCCCCCAAGGCTGGACGATGACCGTGAACGAAGAATACACCCAGTCGCTGTCGATGGCTGGTGGCGGCACCGGCACCGAAGCCCGCTATGACGGCCCCGATGGCAGTTATGTGAACGTGACCTATGTGATGGAATCGCCCCTGATGGCGATGATGATGGGCATGTTCGGCAATGCGCAGACCTTGGCCATGTTGGGCAAAACGGTCGAAATTGGCGGGGCCACCTATCTGGATCAGGACAACAGCCTTGTCACCGTTGTTGACAACCGCATCATGATCACCCTCAACGGGGCCGAAACCACCACCTTGCTGCCCTTTGCCCAAGCCATCGACCACACGGGCCTCGCCAAGTTCGATTTGCCCCAATGAATTGGCCCCAGTAAATTTGCCCCAGTAGCTCGGCAAAAGCAGCAGCTACAGCCCACCCAGACAGGCGTCGGTCAAGGCGCTCTCTGCCGTCTCCAGATCGTCGATCACGTCAAAATGGTGCCGGCCCGGTGCCACGGTCCAGGGGCAGGCCCAGTCTTCCGACAAGACCCGCGCCTGCCACAAAAAGGCCGGGCGCTCTTGCCCACCCACCCAGACATGCGCCTGAACCTCGGCCCGCCGGGGCAGCAGACAGGGGCTCTCGGCCCGCGCCTCGGCCAGATCCAGCCGCAGCTTGGCCTTCATCTCGGTCGCCAGCAATGGCCGCAGATCGGCCAGGGGCGAGATCGGCACAACCCGCACCACCGGCGCAGGCCCCTCTGCCGCCGCCATCCGGGCCGCCAGATGGCCCCCGGCGGAATGGCCCGTCACTACCACCGGCCCCGCGATCCGCGCGCTTGCCGCCCGCACTGCCTGCGCCACCTCGGCCGTCATGGCCGAAATCCGCGCCTCGGGCGCCAGCGTGTAAGACGGCATCGCACAGGCCCATCCCCGCGCCACAGCCCCCGCCGCCAGATGCGAAAAATCCGCGCGCCCAAAGGCCAGCCAATAGCCGCCATGCACAAAAACCAGCAGCCCCCGCGCCGTGGTTTCGGGCAAAAACAGATCAAACCGCTGCCGCGCGCCCGGCCCATATGCCAGATCCAGCACGGCCCGCGCCCCAAGCCCGGCGCGAAAGGCCGCCGCCCGCCCAGCCCATCTGGCCGGGTATTCAGCCGCCCCCGCGATGAACGCCCCATTGGCATAATCCCGGTCGGCCTGACTGCGAAATTCCATCCAGAACCCCGTAATTTGATCATAATCTGGCGATAACCCGCCCGTAAAACTGGACAGCGCCCGCCTCGCATGCTTTGCATGACGCAATCCGAAATGGGAGGCCCCAATGCTCGATTCCGTCACCAATCTCGCGTCACTTCTGAAAGACCCGTCGCTGCTGTGCACCAAAGCCTTGGTCGCGGGCGATTGGGTTGATGCCGATGATGGCGCCACCTTCCCCGTCACCAATCCCGCCCGTGGCGATGTGATCTGCCATGTGCCCAACCTTGGCCGCGCCGAAACCGCCCGCGCCATCGACGCCGCCAATGCCGCGATGAAGGATTGGGCCAGCCGCACCGGCAAGGAACGCGCAGCCGTCTTGCGCAAATGGTTCGACCTGATGATGGAAAATCAGGATGATCTGGGCAAGATCCTGACCGCCGAAATGGGCAAACCCCTGGCCGAGGCCAAGGGCGAAGTCGCCTACGGGGCCAGCTTTATCGAATGGTTCGGCGAAGAGGCCAAGCGCATCTACGGCGAAACCATCCCCGGCCATCAGCGCGACAAGCGTATCACCGTGCTGAAACAGCCCATCGGCGTCGTCGGCTCGATCACACCGTGGAACTTCCCCAATGCGATGATCGCCCGCAAGGTCGGCCCGGCCCTTGCCGCAGGTTGCGGCTTTGTCGCCCGGCCCGCCGCCGAAACCCCGCTGTCGGCCCTGGCCATGGGCCTGCTGGGCATGCGCGCGGGCCTGCCCAAGGGCATCTTCTCGGTCATCACTTCGACAAAGTCGTCAGACATCGGCAAGGAATTCTGCGAAAACCATCTGGTGCGCAAACTCACCTTCACCGGCAGCACCGAGGTTGGGCGCATCCTGCTGCGTCAGGCTGCCGATCAGGTGATGAAATGCAGTATGGAACTGGGGGGCAATGCGCCATTCATCGTCTTTGACGATGCCGATCTGGATGCTGCCGTCGCCGGTGCCATGATCTCCAAGTTCCGCAACAACGGCCAGACCTGCGTCTGTGCCAACCGCATCTATGTGCAGGCCGGGGTCTATGATGCCTTTGCCGCCAAGCTGAAAGAGGCGGTCGCAAAGGCCCGCGTCGGCGATGGCCTGTCCGAGGATGTGCAATTCGGCCCGCTGATCAACGAAGCGGCGCTGGAAAAGGTCGAGGAACATCTGAACGACGCCAAGGCCAAGGGCGCTCAGGTTGAAATCGGCGGCGCGCGGCATGAACTGGGCGGCAGCTTTTATCAGCCCACCGTGCTGACGGGCGTGACCGACCAGATGCTGGTCACCACGGAAGAAACCTTTGGCCCGCTGGCGCCGCTGTTCAAATTCGACACCGAAGAAGAGGTGATCGCCAAGGCGAATGCCACGATCTTTGGCCTTGCCTCTTATTTCTACGCCCGCGACATTGGCCGCATCACCCGCGTGCAAGAACAACTGGAATATGGCATCGTCGGCGTGAACACCGGCATCATCTCAACCGAAGTGGCCCCCTTTGGCGGGGTCAAGCAATCGGGCCTTGGCCGCGAAGGCAGCCACCACGGCATGGAAGATTATCTTGAGATGAAATACATCTGTCTGTCCGTCTAAGACAGCAGACAGCTTCTATCACTACCAGACGCCCGGCCCGCAAGGACCGGGCGTTTGACGTGCCACACCGCCGTTTTCTGTTTGTTACAGGCCCGTTTGCTCGCCCACCGCCCCCAGTCTGTGCGCTGGGGCACAGCCTTACCGCTGGTAACTTGCCCCTTCGCCACCTACCTTTCGGCCCGACAGGCCCACAGGGCCAAGCCCGGAACAGAAAGGACAGCGCATGACCGAAAGCTACACCCCCCCCAAGGTCTGGACATGGGACAAGGAAAACGGCGGCGCATGGGCCGGCACCAATCGCCCCATCGCAGGCCCCACCCATGACAAGGCGCTGCCAGTGGGCAAGCACCCGCTGCAACTCTACTCGCTGGCCACGCCCAACGGCGTCAAGGTGACAGTCATGCTGGAAGAACTGCTGGCCCTGGGCCACAAGGGCGCCGACTACGACGCCTGGCTGATCAAGATCGGCGATGGCGATCAATTCGGCTCGGGCTTTGTTGAGGTGAACCCGAATTCCAAGATCCCGGCCCTGATGGATCACTCGGCCACCCCGCCACAGCGGGTGTTTGAATCGGGCAATATCCTGCTGTATCTGGCCGAAAAATTCGACGCGCTGATGCCGAAAGACGCCGCAGGCCGCACCGAATGCCTCTCGTGGCTGTTCTGGCAAATGGGCAGCGCCCCCTATCTGGGCGGCGGCTTTGGCCATTTCTACGCCTATGCACCGTTCAAGATGGAATATCCGATCAACCGCTTTGCCATGGAAACCAAGCGCCAACTCGATGTGCTCGACCGCCATCTGGCAGATCGTGACTGGATGGCGGGCGACAGCTATTCCATCGCCGACATCGCCATCTATGCCTGGTATGGCAATCTGGTGCTGGGCCGCGCCTATAACGCCGCCGAATTCCTCGATGTGACCAGCTACAAGAACGTGCTGCGCTGGGCGCAAACCATTGATGCCCGCCCCGCCGTCATCCGCGGCCGCAAGGTCAACCGTACCTGGGGCGAGCCATGGGAGCAATTGCCCGAGCGTCATGACGCCGCCGATTTCGACGCGCTGCCGGCGCAGCCCTGACGCCCTCGGCCCTTCTCCTGTTCAGAAATATCCTCGGGGGGAAGGGCCTTGGCCCGCCAAGGCCCGCGGGGGGCAGACAGCCCCCCGGCCCGGCGTCAAAAGGCCTTGAAGGTCATGGTGGTCAGCGTCCGGCTGATGCCGGGAATGTCAAACAGCTTTGACGACAGATAATGCCCCACATCCTCATCCTCGGGGATGTAAACCTTGGCGATGAGATCATATTCACCA
>NZ_JAZHDA010000042.1:0-774 GCF_036553525.1 Pseudotabrizicola sp. L79
GGGGCAAGGGGCATGTGTGGGCGTGGTGAGACCTTTTCATATTCCCGGGATGGTTCCCCCTTGGGCCTGACATCGCCGGATGAGGTCGGCTGAACTCGTCTGCTTGGGGTTCTCTCCCCTGTGGTCTGGTTGAGGCACCTCCCCTTCGACTGACTATCCCCTAAGCCTGTTCGGTTTCCTGCCCGCAACCCCGCTCCCGTCCGGGCCGTGTTGGCCGCAAAGCGTCCTGCCCGCTCCACCCCGTCCCCTCGGGGGTTTCCGGCTGGTCCCTTGGCCCTGCCGTGCAGACGTCTCCCGACAGGCTCGGACCGGGTCTTGTCGAAGGGATGGTCCCTCGCACCAGACAAGAGGTTTTACACCATGCAGAACATCGTCATCCTCGCCGGCAACATCGGTCAGGCCCCGGAAGCCCGCGTCACCCAGGGCGGCACGAAGATCACCCACTTCACCCTCGCCACCTCGCGCCCCCGCCTGTCGGAAGGCCGCCCGATCCGCGACGAGCACGGCTACCGCGTGATGGACACCGAATGGCACCGCATCACCTGCTTCAACGGTCTCGGCAAATCGGTCGCCGAGAACTGCGAGAAGGGCATGAAGGTCCTGGTCCAGGGCCGCATCCACTACACGAAGTGGACCGATGCGGCGGGTGTCGACCGCTACGGCTGCGAGATCATCGCCGAGAAGGTCGACTTCCTCAGCCGCCCGAAGACGGCCGAGGGCGAGGGCCCCGAACTGGTCGACAACAACGACGAGGTCGGCTTCTGAAGCCGACCA
>NZ_JAZHDA010000043.1:0-348 GCF_036553525.1 Pseudotabrizicola sp. L79
CACAGGCGGGGGTGACACGGGCACGGGCGGCTGTGACACGGGCACAGGCGGTGGCGATTCCGGCACTGGGGGCGGTGATACCGGCACAGGCGGTGGTGACACGGGCACAGGCGGCGGTGATACCGGCACAGGCGGGGGTGACACGGGCACGGGCGGCGGTGACACGGGCACAGGAGGGGGCGAGACCGGCACGGGAGGCGGAGATCACGGCACAGGCGGTCGGGAAACGGGCCCGGGCGGCGGGGATACCGGCACAGGTGGCGGTGACACGGGCACGGGCGGTGGCGATACCGGCACGGGTGGCGGTGACACGGGAACAGGTGGCGGTGACACGGGCACGGGCGGTGG